>CAZJBA010000085.1:0-8841 GCA_964544065.1 uncultured Anaerolineales bacterium
TCGCTCTGCGTACCCTTGGGTAAGGGCGCGCCGTTGGCGGGCGGAGAATTTGTATCGAGACCAGTGAGCGAGTTTCCAGGAATGATTTGATTGGTTGAATCCGCTTGGTCTCGATACTCCTACGCTATCGCTCCGGAACTCGACCAGCGCTAATTTTGTCAAGCTCTTCTGAAAGCCCCAGTTTCATTTACGCAAACAGCGGTTCGTACTTGCTCGCCCGTTCGATCAGCGTTTCTTGCTCGTCAGGATCCATGGGGGTGTAGTTCTCACAAGCATCCAAGACCATCGGCAACACGCCAATATCGCCCACCGTGCACAAACCGGTCACATCCTGGGAGAGGACGAAATTGACCGCCTCTTGGATGATGTCAGGTTGGTCAAAGGGCTGGTACCAGGTATCGTAGATTTCCTCCCGATCGCCCCAGGGGCCGCGAGCCACCGATTTAATGATCATCGTGCCGACACCCTTTTCCCGGCAGACGCGCAACAACTTTTCGGCGTTCTCCCGGTAGGTGGGATTGGCGTATTGGATAAAGTTGATCGGAAAGAGCACGGTGTCGAAGTCGAAGCGGTGTAACGCCTCCAGGAAAATGGCCGGCGAGTTGAGGCCGTGCCCGGTGATGCCAATATAATCGGTCAGCCCTTCGGCGCGCGCCTCGATGATCGCATCCAACGCCCCGCCGGATTCCGTCGCCGCGTCGAGCTCCTCCATGGAGGTGATGGCGTGAATCTGGTAGAGATCGAACGAATCCACCTGCAACAACTCCAGCGAGCGGCGCATTTCCATAGCGCATCCCTGTTTGGTGCGTTCCATCGTCTTGCAGCCGAGGAAAAACTGATCGCGCACCCGCGGCATCCACGGCCCAATGCGTTTTTCGGCCATCCCGTAGGTGGGAGCCACATCGATGTGATTGACGCCCGCCTCGATGACTCGTTCCATGGTGGCGTCAGCTTCTGCTTGGGTGACTTCCCAAAAGGCAGCCGCGCCAAAAATAGCCACAGTGCTCTCGTGTCCGGTACGTCCAAAACGTCTCTTTTCCATTACTTTCTCCTTTCTCATCTAAGGCTTTGGGAGATTTCATATTTCCAGAAAAATTAGTCGACACTTTTGCCAGAGGCATTCCTTTGGTGATAATAATCACAAAGTAAGCGGTGGTTGCCTTCCAAAATGCTCTAGGCAGCGTCCCCGCCGCCGAGGCTTCGACGTGAGACTTCGGCGTGAGACTTCGGCGTGAGACTTCGGCGTGAGACTTCGGCGTGAGCTCAGTCGAACGCTCAGTCGAACGCTCAGTCGAACGCTCAGTCGAACGCTCAGTCGAACGCTCAGCCGAACGGACGGCGGCTAGAGCATTTTCGCCAAACTCCAGGCGAGCGCTGTGCGTGCTTCCAACACTCGACCAGCGCTAATGTGTTTCGCAAAAAGTATCTACAGATTTTTGACCATGCCCCTTTTTGGCTGAAATCCTAAATAACTCTCTGCGCTCTCCGCGACTCTGGGTTAAAGTTTTTCCCAGTGGACTCATCTGTGGCTTAACGGCATTGCGCCTGATGATGAGTTAATTGTTGCTCACAAAATCGAGGGCGTACTGGGCATCGGCGTTGTTGGGATTTACCTCCAGGGCGGCGCGGAAATCGTTGATCGCGCCGAGGACGTTCCCCTGCCGGTAGAGGGCCCAGCCGTGCCACAGCAGCGCCTCCTCCGAGTTGGGCGTGCGCTCCAGGGTGTATTCGGTCAGGGTCAGCAATTCGTCGATGCGGCCGCTATGGAAGTAGGCGAAGAAAGGCCCGAATTGGTAGCGGGTCATCCGTTGGGGCAAGCCGATCGTGCGGGCCTGGTCGTAAGCATCAGCGGTCTCTTCGTAGCGCTCGAAATACAACAAGTTGGTGCCCAGGTTGAACCAGGCGTAGGCATCCTCGGAATCGACCTCGATCTCGGCTTTGGCCTTTTCCAGGGCCTGCTGGCGGTTCTGCTCTTCGTCCCAAGCCGAACCCAGGATTCCTTTAACGGTAGCCTCTTGCTCGGGAAGATAGATTAACACATACACCCGGTTGAAAGGCTGCCAATAGGAATCCAATGTTTCAGCGGACAGAACCTCATCCGGTCCATAAAAACTATTCTGCACCGTGAAGGTGTTGGCCTCGGCATCATATCCGGTCACCAACAAATAATGGGCCGCCCAGAGATCGTCGTTGGGCCAATATCCGCCCTGGAAGAAGAAGCTCGACTCGATCATGACCGGAATTTCGGCGGCGATGAACTCTCGCAGCAGATCGACATCGCCGTTGACGCGATACTGAGTCTCCAGCCATCCGGCGTAATTACGGGCGTAATGGGCCAGCTCCTCGATGTTGACGTTGCGGTCGTTGCGGGTCGGCTTGAGCACCGTCGAGACGCTGAACTGGTCGCCCTCCCAGCCGTAATAATTCAGATACATGGACAGCGTGGCCGGGCCACAGTTGTTCCAGTCCTGTTTTTCCCAGGCGGGCCGGGGCAGAATTACCCTTTCGGGGATCGGTGTGGATGATGGAGTCAGTGTGGCGGTAGGGAGGGATGTTTCGGCGGGATTGGGGCTGGGCGTGACGGTCGCGGTAGGTGTCCTCGTAGGGGGAGGGGCTGAGGTGCTGTGTGGCTCGGTCGCGAGGCGCGCCCGCGGTGTGGGTACCGCCTCGGCAGGATGGATCACGCCCCGAAGGTAGGTCATGGCGATGTCCAGCCGCCAGGAAAGGCGCCGGTTCACCGCCGGAATTTGATAGAGCAGCAGGGCAGCGATGATCAGGGCCGATGCTAAGATTGCGAGCGTACCAATAAACCTTTTCGACATGCCCCCATTGTATCATCATTGACGTTGAGTCGGCAGCATGGTAGAATTTTTTCACTTGACAAGGCCCCATCGTCTAGCGGCCTAGGACGTGGCCCTCTCAAGGCCAAAACCGGGGTTCGATTCCCCGTGGGGTCATCAAATTTTGTGTAAGCGCCACCAATAGGGTGGCGCTTTGTGTTTTAAACCAGTGGTCTGGTAGGGAGTCTTGCCTCGGCCAGGAGGCGGCTAGTCCTTTTCCGCATCGTCCTTCACTAGTGCCAGTTGCCGCTGGTAGAGCTGGCTATAGAGCCCTTCTTGGGCCAGTAAATCTTTGTGGCTCCCCACTTCGCGGATGTGGCCTCCCTCCAGAGCGATGATCTTATCCGCATCTCGGATGGTGCTCAGGCGATGGGCGATCACGAGCGCGGTTCGTCCTTTCATCACTTCATCCAGGGCTTGCTGAATCAGGTACTCTGCTTCGGCGTCCACCGAGGAGGTGGCCTCGTCGAGGATCAAAATGCACGGGTCGGCCAAGATGGCTCGCGCCAGGGCCAACCGTTGCTTCTGCCCGCCGCTTAGTTTCACGCCGCGTTCGCCAATTTTGGTTTCGTACGTCTGGGGCAATTGCTGGATGAACTCGTGGGCATAAGCGGCTTTGGCCGCCGCGATCATCTCTTCCTGGCTGGCTTCCGGCTTGCCGTAGCGCAGGTTGTCTCGCACCGTGGTGTTGAACAGGAAAGTGTCCTGAAGCACCACCGCCACATGTTGTCGCAGGGACTGCACCTTTACCTGGCGAAGATCGTGACCGTCGATCAGAATCCGGCCGCTGTCGGGGTCGTAGAAGCGGCAAAGCAAATTGGCAATGCTCGATTTCCCCGCGCCGCTGGGACCAACCAGGGCAACTGATTGGGCAGGGGCAATGCGGAAAGAGATGTCGTGTAACACATTTTGAAGTTTCGGGTCAACGGTGCTGTCATCCTCGGCATAGCGAAAATGGACGCGGTCAAAAACCACTTCCCCCTCAATCTCGTCTAGGTTTATGGCGTTAGGCGCGTCTTGCACCTCTGATTTTCGGTCCAACAGCTCAAAGATGCGTTCGCCGGCAGCGATGGCTTGTTGGAACGTGTTATCCGCCTCCGTCAACCGCCTGAGCGGCTCATAGAAAGAGATAATGTAGGAAAGAAAGGCCACCAGGGTGCCCAGCGTGAGTTGATCGTTGATCACCAACCGGGCGCCAAAGCCAAGCACCAGCGCGCCGCCGAGTGCAGAAGTGAAATGGAGGGCGGGGAAGAAGACGGACCAGGTGCGGATAGCCTGGACGCGTTCTTGCAGGTAACTCTCGCTGATCTGGCGGAAATGCCTCAGCTCCGCTTCTTCCTGTTCAAAGGCTTGCACCACGCGGATACCGGCCAGCTTATCTTGAAGACTGGCGTTGATGTCTCCCAGCCGGTCTCGCACGCGGCGGTAGATGGGGCGAGCGCGGTGATTGAAGACCCACAGGCCCACGGCCATCAAGGGGAGTGGTATGAGCATCACCAGGGCCAGTTTCCAGTTGAGCACCAGGAGCACGATAGAGGCGCCCACCAGGCGGAGAAGATCCACCACGGTCAGGGCTACGCCGTGGGTGACAAATTGCTCCAGCGCGTTGACATCATTGGTCACCCGAGACATAAGCTCGCCCGTAGACATATTTTCGTAAAAGGAGAGGGAAAGTTGCTGAAGATGCGCGTAGATGCCCACGCGTAAATCAAAGATGAAACGCTCTCCCACGACGTGGCGCAAATAAAGGTCGCCAAAGTCGACCAACCGAGAGAGCGCGTGGATGGCGATCAAAGCGCCAATTAAGAGGGGCAGCGGCGAAAGGTTGTTCGCCCCGATGACCTGGTCGATGACCTGTCTTTGCAGGAGAGGCGGAAGTAGATTTAGACCGGTGTGTAGCAAAAGCAAGATGCTGACAACGATCAGCTTTTTCCAGTATGGGCGTACATAGCGCAAGAGACGTTTTAGGACGTCCAAAAGAGATTGCCTCCTTTCGGTTGGCAGAAAAAATTACCTGTCCAGATTGAGCATTTGCCCAGAGACTCACAAGCGAGTGACTTGCTTGCGAGCGGGGGGGGAACCGGTCCCCCTGATTCGGATAACCCGCCCACCCTTCTCTTTGGGCCTCGCGCTCATTCTACTTCCAAAGAGAAGGAAGGTCAACGAATAGGGGTGCTGATCTTGCTTTTTAAGTTTATGGGTGGTACACTGTTGTTCAGTCGTTAGATATTCAATATTTGAATATGTCGTCTCGAAATTATCCGCCTCCCACCATTGAATATATCCTGCTGGGGTTGCTGTATCAAAACCCGCAACATGGCTATTCCCTCCATAAGGAATTAGAAGCCATGGACAGCTTGGCGCGCATCTGGCATGTCAAGCGGAGCAAGCTGTATTACTTGTTGGAAAAGCTGGAGCGCAAAAAATTGATCCAGGCTACTCGGGTTCCGAGTGAGAATCGGCCTAACCGAGACGTTTATCGACTCACCCAGGAAGGGAAACGTGCCTTTCTAAACTGGGTAGAAGCGCCTATCCAGGTGGCCCGGCACGTCCGCCTGGTCATCCTGGCCCGGCTTTACTTTGCCCTCAGTCTGGGGTCAGAAACCGCCTTGCGCTTGCTGGAGCGTCAGCAGGAGCAATGCCAGCAATGGTTAGACAGCCTCCGGACCGAACGAGAGAGCCTGGAGCACCCCGATTTCATCACCGAGCAGGTTTTCAACTTCCGGATTGGACAAATTCAAGCTATGTCCGTCTGGCTGGAAGACTGTCAACGTCAGGTGCGCTTGGAAGAGGCCTTGGAACCGAAGGATCTCGGCGAGATGGGGTAGGCAAACCAGAGACCCGATTTTTCCAAAAACCGGGTCTCTCGTCAGGTTGAGTGGCATACCAGCATGAAGTGACTGTCCAGTTGATGGATGTCATCGCTCGCTTCGCTCGCTCTGCGTACCTTCGGTATGCGCACCTTCGGTGTTGCGTGCATCCACATTGCGAGCGTCTTTTGGCGAAGCAATCTTTAACTTAGCTAGCAGGAGACTACTTCGTCGCCAACTACGTTCCTCGCAGTGACATACTTCGTTTGTACGAATTTGACATAGGAACCAAGGAGAAGACATCCCCCTATGCAAAAAAATTTTCCGTTAAAAACACTCGTTTTATTTTCTCTTTCCCTTTTCTGGTTAAACGCTTGTGGCACGTCCCTTTCACCCGGGGACGGGACCATGGAGATTACCGACACTTCGGGCTACACCGCCCGGCTGGAGAAACCGCCCCATCGCATCGTGATCGCCGGAAAAGCCATCTTCATGGTTCAAAACGCGGTTTACCTCTTCCCCGAGGCGAGTCGGCGCGTGGTCGGCCTGGAGAGTCGCAACCAATCGGCCTTTAACTTTCTGCCGGTGATTTCTGATATGGCGGAGATGGAAACCCTGGAGATGAACGCTGGCCCCGAGCAAGTCGCCGCGCTCCAACCCGACCTGGTCCTCATGAAAAGTTACATGGCCGAAAAATTTGAGCAGCCCCTGGGAGCGTTAGGCATCCCGGCCCTCTATCTCGATTTGGAAACTCCGGAAGCGTTTTATCAGGATATTCAAGTTTTGGGCCAGGTGTTTCAAAACCCCGAACGCGCCGAGGAAATCAACAACTTTTATCAAGAAGGCGTAGCGCAGGTTCAAGAAGCCGTAGCCGATGTCGGGGAGGACCAAAAACCCCGGGTCCTCTTGCTGCGCTACAGTGAGAAAGGGGGCGAGACGGCCTTTTATGTGCCACCCGCTGCCTGGATTCAAACCACCCTGGTGGAAAAAGCCGGCGGCCGGCCCGTCTGGACCGATGGGGGGGAGGGGGGCGGTTGGAACGTGGTCACCCTTGAGCAGATTGCCGCCTGGGATCCTGATCAAATTTTCTTGATTGATTACGCCGGTGAAGCCAGTCAGGTCGTCGACCGACTCCAGTCCGATTCCCTCTGGGGCGAATTGAAAGCCGTTCAAGCCAACCATCTCTACGCTTTCCCTTCCGACTTTTACAGTTGGGATCAGCCCGACACCCGTTGGATCCTGGGCTTGCAGTGGCTGGCTACCAAGATTCACCCCGACCGGGCCGCTCAGATCGACATCAGGGCCGAGGTGAAGCGCTTTTACACCGTTTTATACGGCCTGGATGAGGCTACGTTAGAGGCGGAGGTTCTTCCCCTGCTTGCTGGCGATCTTCGGGAGGATTAACCTCGGTGCTGCGGATGGACCATAAAGGTTGGATCGTCTTGTTAGGGATACTCCTGCTGGGGCTGATGGGGGGCGCCCTTTTCGTGGGGCGTTATCCCCGTCCCTATGCCATGCCCCCCGCTTTGCTTTTCCAAGATTCCCTGGCCCAAAGCCTGGTGCTTAAACTGCGTCTTCCCCGTATTCTGGTGGCCGTGATGCTGGGAATGACGCTCTCCGCCTGTGGCCTGTCCATGCAGATGATATTCCGCAATCCCCTGGTGGAGCCGGGGTTCCTGGGCGTGACTCAGGGATCCGCCTTTGGGGCTGCCCTGGGCATCCTCTGGTTGGGGCGACATCCCTTTGTGATTCAACTCACCGCCACGCTGTTCGGCCTGGCCGGGTTGTTTTTCTCCTATGGGGTGGCCCGACGCTTGCGCTTTGGCGGCTGGGTGCTGCGGCTGGTCCTTTCGGGGATCGCCGTTTCGGCCTTTTTCTCCGCTGGGGTGGGGGTCTTGAAATACCTCGCAGATCCCCTCACCGAGTTGCAAGAAATCACCTTTTGGTTGCTGGGCGGACTCTGGGCGGTGGGGTGGCGGGATTTTCTGGTTGTGCTCCCCTTTGTCCTGGCCGGGTTGGCGGTGGCGTTGTTGATGCGTTGGCGCTTGAACCTGCTCTCTTTGAAGGATGAAACCGCCTTCTCGCTGGGTGCGGTGCTCAATCGGGAACGGTTGATCTTGCTGGTCACGCTGGTGACAGCCACGGCGGCACTGACCTCCATCAGCGGGACCATCGGGTGGGTGGGCCTGATTATCCCCCACATGGCCCGGCGATTCTCCGGGGCCAGCGCGCACCGTTCCATGCCGGTGACCCTGCTGCTGGGCGGAATCTTCACCCTCTTTTGTGACACGTTGGCCCGCACCTTGCTGGCAGGCGAAATCCCGCTGGGGATTCTCGCCTCCTTGCTGGGCGCGGTGTTCTTCCTTTATCTGATGATGCGTTCCGGGCTCAAGGTGCGGCAGTGACATGAATCCAGCCAACGCCCTGACTCTTGAAAATATCCGTTTCCGTTACCCCCAATCGCAAGACGATGTAGTTCGGGATGTCTCTTTGTCCATCCTGGGGCAGGAAATCACCGCCATTTTGGGGCCCAACGGGGCGGGCAAGACCAGTTTGTTGCACCTGCTTCTGGGCTTGTTGAAGCCGGACGAGGGAACGGTTACGTTGCAGGGCAAGCCGCATCACCATTACACCAGCCGCCAGCGCAGCCGATTGATGGGACTGGTGCCGCAATTTGAAACCATCCCCTTTAATTTCACCGTGCTGGAGTATGTTTTGTTGGGGCGCACGCCTTATTTGGAGCCGTTTCAGTCCCCGGGTGAGGCCGATTTGGAGGTGGCCGAGAAGGTGATGGCACAGTTAGGATTGTCTTCTTTGCGCCGGAAACCGGTCACCCAGCTCAGCGGAGGGGAGCGGCAGATGGTGCTCCTGGCTCGCGCCCTGGCCCAGCAGACGGAAATTTTGTTGTTGGATGAACCTACCGCTCACCTGGACCTGGGCAACAAGAGCCGTTTGCTGCGCCATCTCGAAACCCTGGTCGAAAACGGGATCACCATCGTTTTCAGCACCCATGACCCCAATGTAGCCACGTTCATTGCCAACTCTGTGCTGCTGATGAACGACGGCCATGTGGTGGCGTATGGCCCCGTTGAGGCCGTCCTGGCCCCCGAGAGATTGTCGGCGATCTACAACGTGCCCGTTCACGTGGAGCGTCAAAACGGGCAAGTCGTGGTCCTGATGGAGAAATAGGC
>CAZJBA010000085.1:8941-10183 GCA_964544065.1 uncultured Anaerolineales bacterium
CGCTGGCATTTTCTAGCCGAGGCGCTGCAATGGGGCGATGAAATTTTGAAGACAGCCGTGCCCTGTGACCTGTTGGTGGTGGATGAGCTTGGCCCCCTGGAATTGATTCGGGGAGAGGGGTGGCAGGCGGGGGTGGCGGCGGTGAACAGCCGCACCTATCGACTCGCCGTGGTGGTTGTGCGTCCCTCCTTGTTGGCTCTTGCCCGGGACCATTGGCCAGAGGCGCAAGTTCTCGAAATTGCTGATCCGACCCAGGCAGGGGCGCTGGCCAATGGTATTTTTGAAGAGGAAGTTGGGGGAGAGAAAACAGATGAATGAATTCATCATTCATTTGGTTGCAAAGAGGACAACCACAAAAAACGTTAGAATCAGGAAAAACTGATCCACGAAGGCTTGTGCTAAGCAAGGTTGAAGGATGGATTTTATCGGCCAGCGGCTGGCAAGTCAGCATGGAATTGCTTTCGATGGCTGAGCAGATAGTTTTTAATTCAAACCTTGACAACCAAGGGAAATCTGCTACTATAAAAACGAACGTTCGTTCATTTCAAGCGAGTTTTTTTATGGCAACAGAGACCACGACAAAAGGAGATCGCACCCGTCAGGCCATCATTGCGGCTGCTCACACTCTCTTCGTGCGGCAGGGCTATCATGGCACCTCCATGCGCCAACTGGCTGAAGAAACCGGGATCGCCCTTGGAGGCATCTACAATCATTTCTCCAGCAAGGAAGACATCTTCCGGGCGGTGTTCTTTGCATACCACCCCTATCAGGAAGTTCTACCCGCGGTCGAAGCAGCCCAAGGGGACAGCGTCGAAGAGATCCTTCACAATGCTGCCGGCCAAATGATCACAGCGATTGAGAAACGGCCTCACTTTCTCAACCTGGTCTTCATTGAGATCGTCGAGTTCAAAAGCGCCCATTCGCAGGAATTATTGGGCGACTTGCTCCCGCGCGGCATGCGTGTCCTCCAACGGTTGAAAGATTCACCCGACAACCTGCGTTCTATCCCCGACCCGATACTCATTCGAGCGTTTATCGGTTTGTTCTTTTCCTACTATCTCACCGATTTAATCTTAGGTGGTTCCGCCCCCGAAGAATTTCGCCAGGACGCGATGATGCATTTTGTCGACATTTACCTGCACGGGATTTTGGCGAAGGACAGTGGGTAATGGGCCGTTTGCACTCTTGACCAACGACTCGAAACCCGCACCTTGCAACTTATTCCGTGCCACGCCCGCGAAT
>CAZJBA010000085.1:10283-13064 GCA_964544065.1 uncultured Anaerolineales bacterium
TGATAACGGAAGCCGGATGAATCCGGCTAGCATGCAAATAACCCACCCAAATCTTTCAACATTTCACTCGCGCACTTGCAACCTGTAACTTTCAACCTCCAACTTGACCTGATGCTAAACACACGTTTGATTTCCCTGATCCGCAAAGAATTCATCCAAATCTGGCGCGACCCGCGCACCCTGGTGATCGCCTTGCTCATCCCGGTGATGCAACTGTTCATGCTCGGCTACGCCGCCACCAACGATGTCCGCAACCTACCCATGGCCATCTTCGACCAGGATCACAGCCCCGCGGCGCGAGCCTTGCTCGACGCGTTTCGGGCTTCGGACTACTTCCTGATCAGCTCCGACGTTGATTCGGAGAGCGACATCCGCACCTTGATCGACGACGGCGATGCCCGCGTGGGCCTGATCATCCCGCCCGGCTACGGCGAAAACATCCGCGCCGAGGAGCAGGTCGCGATCATGTTCGTCTTCGACGGTTCCGACGCGACGGCCACAAAAACAGCCCTCTCCGCGGCGCAGCAAATCGGCAACCGGCACAGCACCGAGATACAAATGGAACGTCTGCTCGGCGAGGGCATGGCCGACGCGGTCGAACAACCGATCGACGTGCGCACGCGCGTCTGGTACAACCCCGACCTGGAGGATGCGTACTTCTTTGTTCCCGGCCTGATCGGGCAAATCTTGTATATGATCACGGCCGTCCTTACCGCGACGGCGATCGTGCGTGAGCGCGAACGCGGCACCATCGAGCAGCTCATCGTCACCCCGATCCGGCCCTGGGAGTTGGTCATCGGCAAGATCTGTCCCTACGTCTTGATCGCCCTGTTCAACACGCTGGCGACGCTCTTCGTCGGCTCGTGGTGGTTCAAGGTGCCCATGCGCAGCAACCTGGCCATCTTGCTGCTGCTCTCCGGCTTGTTCCTGCTCACCAGCCTGGGGATCGGATTGCTCGCTTCCACCATCGCCAAGACGCAACAAGAGGCGATGATCACCGTCTTCGCCACGATGCTGCCGGCGATCATGCTCTCGGGCTACCTCTTCCCCATCGAGGCGATGCCCACCTGGCTGCAATGGATTTCTTCGGCCATCCCCCTGACCTACTATCTGATCATCATCCGCTCGCTGCTGGTCAAAGGTGTTAGCGTGGCATCTCTACAAAGGGAAATCCTGATCTTGATCGGTTTTGGTGTCGTCCTGATGGGCGCGGCATCCCTGCGCTTCCGCAAGCGGCTAGATTAATTTGGGACACGGAATATACGGATTGAATGGATGACAAATATTTAACGCAGAGCCGCAGAGTGGGCGTAAAAAACACGCCAAAAGAGACGCAGAGTTTTATTTTTTTACCATAGGTACGCAAAGCGTCCGCGCCTCTGCATCTCCCCGACTCTGCGTTAAAGTTGATCGAAGCTTCATCAGACACTTTGGAGGCTTTCATGAAAAAAATCAAACAATTCGCCCCTTTTGTGGTGATCCTGCTGATCATCGCGGCGATCGTCTTCTATCTGACCCAGGTCGCCGCGGAGGAGGGCGGGCCGCTGACCGCCTCGGGCACGGTGGAGGCCGTTGATGTCGATGTCTCCTCCGAGCTGGGGGGACGCGTCGAACAAATCACCGCCGAGGAGGGCGACCGGGTGCAACAAGGGGAACTGCTGATTCAATTCGACGATGACGCCCTGCAAGCGGAATTGGAGCAGGCTGAGGCGGCCCTGAAACAGGCACAAGCCAAGTATGATTTAACTGCTATGAAACTGTCCCCCGAGAACCGCCAGGCCGCGATTGCCGCGGCCCAATTGGAACTGGTCAACGCCCAACAGGCCCTGGACAAACTCTACGAGGACGTCGACGTCACCCGCGCCGCGGCACAGCAAGCTGTCGCCAATGGCCGCGACGCCGTCCGAGACGCCCAGGAACGGGTCGACAACTTGCAAGTGAGCGCGCCCCAAACCAACATCGAGCAGGCCGAAGCGAATGTCACCCTGGCGAGAGACGAATTAGAAGATGCGATCGATGATTATGAGCCCTACGAAGACAAACCGGAGACCAACCTGACCCGGGCCACCTACCTAAGCCGCAAAGCCCAGGCCCAGGAAAATTACGATGACGCCGTGCGCCTGCTCAACAATTTGAAGAGCGTCGGCGATGAGATCGATCTGGCTCAAGCCGAAGCCGACTTGGCCGCGGCCGAAGCAGCCCTGGCAGATGCGCGCCGAGAATATGATGATTTGGCCGAGGGGCCCGATCCGGAGGCGCTGGCTGTTGCGCAAGCCCGGCTGGACAACGCCCAAGCCCAACTGGATCTGGCCCAGGCCGGGGGCAGCAAAGAGGAATTGGCCGTAGCCCAAGCCCAGATCGACACCGCCCAGGCGGCGGTCAACGCCATCAAGGTGCAACTGAGCAAATTGACCCTGGAGGCGCCGATGAGCGGCACGATCCTGTACCGCGCCGTGGAACCGGGTGAGGTGGTCAAGCCGGGCGCGCCGGTACTGACCATCGCCGACCTGGAGAATCTGACCATCACGGTGTATGTGCCCGAGGATCGCTACGGCGAAATCGTCCTGGGGCAAACGGCCAGGGTGACAGCCAACTCGTTCCCGGACGAGACCTTCCAGGCCACAGTCGTGCGCATCGCCGAGGAAGCCGAGTTCACGCCCCGGAACGTGCAAACCGCCGAGGGCCGCCGCGCCACCGTCTTCGCGGTGGAACTGGCCGTCAGCGACCCGGGCGGCAAGCTCAAACCAGGCATGCCTGCGGATGTGGTGTTTGGTGGACAGT
>CAZJBA010000086.1:0-13047 GCA_964544065.1 uncultured Anaerolineales bacterium
TTGTGAATATGAGGGATTATGCGTATCTGGTTCCATTTGTAGAAGACGAGCGAGAAGTGTTTTTGAAAACGATCATACCGAGCCGAAAGGCAACCAAAGAGTATTTGCGCCAAGAATAAAAGAAGGTGAGCGAGATGATGGAAAATGATAAGAAAATAACTGATTACGAAAAAGACATTCTTGATAGCTATGACGCGGATGAATGGCAATCCGTTGAGACGGTCGATGCCGAGAAGAAGCGGTATCAACAGTATGCAGAAGCCACGGACAAGAAAGATAGACGAGTCAATATTCGAATATCATCGAAGAATCTTGAAGCATTGCAACAGAGAGCTTTAGAAGAGGGCATTCCATATCAAACACTTATTGGTAGTATCTTGCACAAATACGTGCATGGTCGGTTGGTAGAAAATAGGTAAATGTGGGGGAGACGAAAGAAATTCTGCCCAACCCAGCACCACCTGACGGGGCTTTCTGAAGGAACACACAGTGAACGCCTCGCAGGTTGCCAGGGGCACGCAGAGCGAGTTGAACTTTTCCCCCAAAATCCTGAGATGACACCATCCAAGCTTTTGAAAGTTTATTCAACCTTGGAATCAAGCAACGCAATCAACCCGATCATACCTATATCGGCGAAAAGCAAAGGGGCCATAAAGGGCGCGCCGCGCACAAAACGTTCTTGTACGACAATACCCTCGGAGGTCAAATTCAGTTGAATATGCAAGACTAGGCCGACCACTGCCACGACGATCAACAGAACCATGGCGCCAAAATAGGTGGCGATGTCGGCGCGGGAAGGCTGCTCGATGATCCCGAGCAAGAACGCGGTGATGACCCCGAACACGCCCACGGCCACCGGCGCCCACAGCCACGGGTTCGTGAAGGGCGTCCGGGCGTGATCCAGGACGCTACTCAGGAGTGTGGCCAAAACACCCAGGCTGACCATGAAGAAAAAGGCCCGCGTTTTGCTGTAGGGCAATTGTAGCCGCTTTTTACCCAGGAGAACGAGCCTGCCGCTGTCGGGCGGATCTTCGATCCAGACCGCGCTGATGCCGATCAGGCCGACCAGTGAGAACATCAGCGGGCCAATCACCGGCGGCGCCCAGACGAGCAAATCCAGGGCGATCTTTTCTCCCGGAGGCGCGTCGGGCAAGATGGCGCGCACAAAATGAAAATAGGCGCCCAAGAGTCCCACGGCGATACTGGCAATGAAGATGATATTGGCGACGATGGTCGCCAATTGGCGTTTGCGCTGGGCGACCAGCCCGGCCACGAGCAGCACAATTCCGGCGATGGGGCCAAAGATGATCGGAATCCATTCGTTGGGCACGATTGTGCCACTGATGCTGTGGGCCAGGTAAATATCCACACCCAGAAAGATTTCATTCGTAGCAGCCATCAGCAGCATGATCTGATCGCGATTGAGCGGCAGCTTGACCCGCTCCAAAACGGGAAAAAGTTTGGCTAGATAACCCATCGCTACGGCTCGATTCCGGCGTCGTCGAGTTTCTCATCGACCATGTGCTCCAACTCGGCCAGGTCGTGGAGCACCTCATACGCACCGTGCCATTGGGCATAGTCGGGGCCTTGCATCCAGGTGCCGAACTTGGCCGTGCGCCCCCAGTGGTGCCACAAATTGAAAAAGGTGTAGTCGATCGGCTCATCGAAGGGCGCATCGGTGAGCAGGTCATTCTCTTGCAGCGGCTTGATCATCTCCCGGCTTTCCAGCACCCATTCGTTGACCCGCTCGGTGGCTTTGTCGGCGGCGGTGTAGAACTCACCGATGAAATTCTCGTTGTGGCATTCCAGGCAGACCCCTTGCATGCGCACCATATTATCTTGCCAACTGGGCCGCCGCGTGCTGACCGGGGCGAACAGGTACCAGGTCAGGCGGTCGCCGACATCGTGAGTCGTCTCCTCGGTGCCGAAACCGCTCATATGGCAGATCGCGCAGGTGGCCGCGGGGAAATCCTCGGTCGTCAGCGTGCCCGCTTCCGCCTCCCAATGCCAATCGTCGCTCCCGGTGTGATAGGCGATGCCGTGGGGCGATTCGACGTAGATTTCATATTGGGGATGGTCCGGCCCGATGTGGCAGGCGTTGCAGGTTTCCGGCTTGCGGGCCTGTTCCAGGCTGAACTCGTGGCGCAGGTGGCATTTTTGGCACTGACCAACAGACCCGTCCGGGGCAGGCTTGCCGATGTTGTGGCATCCCTCACAGGTGAAGCGCCGCATCTCCGGTCCTTCCAGCTCGGCGATGGCGTTGCGCGATTTATCCGGCGCGTAGCTTCCCTCCGGAATCGCTTCATACATGGCCAGATGTTGGTCGGAAAGCTCCAGGGAACCGGCATAGGCCACATAAGCGGGCAGGGCGTGGCGGCTCTGGTTGAACTGGGCCACCTCCTGCTCGTGGCAATCCGAGCACATCGCCGTCGAGGGAGAATTGAGCACATGGGTACCCTCATGAGCAACCGCGCCGGGATAATCCGATTGGACCTCGTGGCAATCTCGGCAAGTCACCTCGGCGGCAGCCATGGTGCTGCTCCCATATTGCTGGACGATCCCTGGGGTGTCGCGGCGGTGGCAGGTGACGCACTCGTCATCGCTTTGGGCCAACGCGTCGACGGGCATCTCGACGCCTTCAGCCGTCTGGCGGGCTTGTCCAATCGCCATCACAACCACGGCCAATCCAACCACGATGAGGACAGCGACCAAGCCAAGCACCAAGAGGCGGGCCGGTTGCCATTTGGGCGTACTTTTTTCAACTTCGTTCATGCATGCGCTCCTTTTGGGGAAAAATGAATCAGCCAAGCAGTATTCTTTTGGATGCTGGAAAGGGGGGGAATGCTTGCATTGGATAGAGAATTTCATTATAGCACAGTGTTTTTTCGCCAGTTTGCGCTAGATCAAAGAGGATTTGTTCTAAATGCGCTATCGTTAAACTGATGATGTTGATTGCAGCAAACTGAGTGGAAGGAGCAACATGAACAAAAAACAAATCATCCGATTTGTATCGCTCACGATAATATTGGTATGGACAGCTTTAGCCTGTAGCCTGCCGGTCCGAATCCTGGGTGACAGTGCCGCCCCCGCGGCGGAAACGGAGCCGACCTCAGAACCGCAGCAAGAACCCGCCCCAACCGAAACGCCCCAAACCGAAACAGATGAACAAGGTGCTCAATCGGACGGTGGCGGTGACGATAGTATGGAAGAACAAGCAACCGAAGAGGCAGAGCCAACGGATCAGGAAGAGCAAACCCAGGCCGAGCCCGCGGTTGAAAGCGCCTGCGCCAACGCGTTGATGCCCATGGCCGTTGGCAACCAATGGGTCTATGAACAAACCACCTCCGAAGGCACGCTCCAATTCACTTGGACGGTGACAAATGTTGGAGAAACCAGCGCCACCTTCGAGATGGAGTCCGGTGATCCTCCGCTGACGGCAGAGTATACCGTCGATTGTGAGGACAACGCCATCATCACCTTCCCTACCATGGGCCTGGAGATGATCCTCGGGGGCGGTGGGATGGGCACTGCCGACATCGCATACACGCATTCATCTGGCGTTTTCCTGCCTAGCCCGGAAACCCTGGCAGAGAACGACTGGACCTATGACTGGACGACCCAAATTTTGATCTCCGGGGATATCGAATCCACGCAGGATGGCCAGACCTTCAACGTAGTCTTGGACGAGAGCCCCTGGGATTTGACCTGGCAGGCGGTTGGGCAAGAAGCGATCACCACGGACATGGGAGAGTTTCCTGAGGCCGTCAAGGTCATCCGCGACAATGTGATGACCATGAATGTGGATGTCGGAGGGCAGCAATTGTCTTCGACCTTGTCCACCGCCGAAACGCAGTGGTATTCTCCCCAAGTTGGAATGATCAAATCCCGGACCGAGGAGACCAGCTTCGACATGCAAGGTGTCACCATCCCTTTTCCCCAGGAACAAACTGAGACGATTACCACCTTGATCGCCTTCAATCAGTCCGAGTGACTTGATCGCTGAATAATGGATATCTTATGGAAGCTAAATTGATTACGTCCGACTTGATCATCGCCGACGTTTTCGATCGTTGGCCCGAAACCGTCGAGGTCTTTCTCGATCGCCGGATGAGTTGCCCGGGATGTTTTATGGCCCGCTTTGATACCTTGGATGATGCTCTCCAAATTTATGCTTTGCCCGAGGACGCGTTTTTGCGAGAGCTAAATCGTTCTGCTTGTCCGGAAGGCGAGTCGCTATTGAAAGAGGAGTAACCATGCGAGAAGAACAAATTTTTGAGGCGCTTCGCGCTGTGATCGATCCCGAGATTGGGGTCAATATCGTAGAGTTGGGCTTGGTCTATGACATCGACGTTGAAGCCGATACCGTCGACGTTGAAATGACCATGACTACGCCGGCATGCCCCTTGCATGCGGTCATTGCCCGAGATGTTGAGAATGTGATAAAGGATAACTTTGAGCAAGTCAGACACGTCAATGTCAATCTGGTCTGGAAGCCATCCTGGTCGCCTGAGATGATGTCGAAACGGGCTAAACACACCCTGGGTTGGGTCTAGACCACCATCCATCAAGCCGAAACATGATGCGAAAGGAGCAACTAATGCAAGCAGAAAAAATAAAAGAGACTCTTCGTTCTGTCATTGATCCTGAAATTGGCGTCAATATCGTTGATTTGGGCCTTGTCTACGATATCGACGTTGAAGACGATACAGTAAATATCAGGATGACGATGACGACACCGACCTGTCCGTTGCATGCCGTCATCACCCGGAAAGTCGAGAATATGATCCGGGCCAAATTTCATCAAGCTCGATACGTGAACGTTGAATTGGTTTGGGATCCGCCCTGGAATCCGGACATGATGTCCAAGAAAGCCCGCCAAACGCTGGGGTGGGGATGAAGAGGCGAGATGATGTCTGAACAAAAGAACGCTTATCGTTTCCCCTTGATGGTCATGGCCATCTTTGCCCTGGTGGCTGCTGTTTGGGGTGGACTTGTCCGCATGGGCTGGAATTGGCCCGTTTTGCAGCCTGCGCTGCCGATCAGTCATGGCCCCCTGATGGTAGCGGGCTTTTTTGGCGCGCTGATCAGTCTGGAGCGCGCCGTTGCCAAAGGGGACCGCTGGACCTACATAGCCCCCCTTTTGAGCGGCGTCGGCGCTGTGCTCCTGGCCGTGGGTGTCCCCGGTTTGATCGGCCCGATCCTGCTCACCCTGGGCAGCCTCTGGCTGGTGATCATTTTCATCGCCGTCTTGCGAGAAAGTGTCACCAGTTACACTTTTGTAATGGCCTTAGGCGCTTTGGCTTTGTTGATCGGCAATCTGTTGTGGCTCTTTGGCTGGCCTGTGTACATGCTTGTGTTGTGGTGGGCCGGTTTCCTTATCCTGACGATTGCCGGAGAACGCCTGGAATTGGGTCGCCTGGTACAACTCTCGAAACTGAACCAGGCCCTTTTTGGGGTGGCTGTGATCGTCTATCTTGCCGGGCTAATAGTTGCCTCCATAACCTTTGATCTTGGCGTCCGGATTGCTTCTATTGGCACAATTGGTTTAGGTCTCTGGTTGTTGCGGTACGATATTGCCCGCCGAACGGTCAAAATGGCAGGCTTGACCCGCTTCATTGCCGTTTGTCTGCTCAGCGGCTATGTCTGGCTGCTGGTCAGCGGCGTGTTGGGCCTGGTTTATGGAGGCATTCCTGCCGGTCCCATTTACGATGCCATCCTGCACGCCATTTTCTTGGGTTTTGTCTTTGCGATGATCTTTGGGCACGCCCCGATCATCTTCCCGGCTGTTCTGGGGCTGGACATTCAGTACCGAAGTTATTTCTACGTCGCTCTGGTTTTCTTGCACCTATCCCTGCTCCTGCGGATCGGGGGCGATCTGGCGGGGGTGGGATGGGCGCGTTTATGGGGCGGCTTACTCAATTTCTTGGCCGTATTGGTATATGTGGGCATGATTGCCCCTTTCCCCCGGCGGGCCAAATGACAAAAAATCTTTGGAGCCACTGAAAAAAGTGCTCAGAGGCCCGTCCTCGAGCCGATTTCCGCACCCGGAGACGGGTGCTGGGAGCTTTTTTCAGTTAACAATTTGAAAATAATTTCCACAGCCATCTAACAGAATCTTACGTTGTGAGCGATTCTTTGCCTGGAAAGCTTCTCTCCATGACGTTATCTAACCAGCCTCATGGTGGGACGTAATCGAGTACAATAAGAGCATGGAACTCTCCTCGTCCAATATCGAAACCCTCCGTGAGGTGGCGCTCTTTGATGGCTTGGCCGAAGATGGTCTTAATCAGGTGATCGAGGCCGCTCGCGTGCGTCGCATCGATGATGGCGCCTTTTTCTTCATGGAGGCTGACCCCGCTGAATCGGTTTATGTCTTGCTCGCCGGAAAAGTAAAATTGACTCAGGTGACAAGGGATGGCCAGCAGGTCATCTTGGGCTATCTCAGCCCGGGCAGGCAATACGGCATCATCGCGATGGTGCCGGGGCAGCCCTATCCGGTCTCGGCGCAGGCGATAGGGGCGTGCCGGGCGCTGGTTTGGCATCAAGACACGCTGACCCACCTGGCCGAGCGCTTTCCCCGTCTTGCATTCAACGCCATGCGCATCATGGCCGGGCAGATTCGCGAGTTCCAGAACCGGGTGCGGGAATTATCGACCCAGCGTGTCGAACGGCGGATTGCCCGCACCATCCTGCGGCTGGCGCGCCAATCCGGGTGCAAAACGGAACAGGGTGTCCTGGTCGATTTGCCCCTTTCCCGCCAGGACATCGCCGAAATGACGGGAACAACTTTATATACCGTCAGCCGCGTCCTGAGCGATTGGGAGTCCCGCAGCCTGGTGCAAAGCAAGCGCCAACAGGTGATCATCACCCACCCGCACGGGCTGGTCAGCCTGGCAGAAGATATTCCCGTTGGCGATGTTGAACCGGGAGAGATCGATTTGTCCGGGTTATAAATGATTACCGACTCTACAAATAGAAATTCCCGCCAGATTACGTCAGTCTGGCGGGAATATTTTTTCTATCCTGTTGTTAAAAACTATCTCCGCTTGAATTTGCGCTAGATCAAAGACAGATTGATTGAAGTCAGATATAGTTCTAACCAGTTGGTGGCAGATGTTTCTAAATCAAAGATGAAAAAAAGCCCCTACTGAACCATTCGTCAAAGCTCAAGAGAAAAGGAGTTCGTATGAGTATGTTTTGTTTCCAATGCCAAGAAGCAGCCCGCAATGAGGGCTGCACCGTCCGCGGTGTCTGCGGCAAAAGCCCCGAAGTAGCCCAATTGCAAGACCTTTTAATCTGGACGTTGAAAGGGCTTTCTTTCTGGGCCTCGAATGGCCGCAAGCTGGGCGTTACCAATCCGGCTGCCGATCTCGCCGTCGCGAAAGGTCTTTTCAGCACCATCACCAACGCCAACTTCGACCCTGAACGCTTCGTGAAGCTGATTGCGGAAGCCATCGAACTGCGTGATGCGCTCAAAAAAGAAGCTCAAACTGTCTGCAAGTCCGGACAACAAGCAGAAAAATGCGCTGTTGAACCCCCCGAAGCTGCTCTCTGGCACCCGGAGAATTATGATCTCGAAACCCTGGTTGCCAAAGGGAAACAGGTCGGCGTGATGAGCGACGCTGAGCTAGATGAGGATATTCGTTCTTTGCGGGAATTGCTCATCTATGGCCTCAAAGGGTTGGCGGCTTATACCGATCACGCCTACGTGCTCGGTGTTTATAACGATGAGTTGTTATTCTTCTTAGAAGAAGGCCTCCTGGCCACCCTGGATGACAGCCTCGGCGCCGATGATCTGGTCGCTTGGGTTCTCAAGGCTGGCGAGATGGGCGTGCAAGGCATGGCCTTGTTAGACCAGGCCAACACGGGAGCTTACGGTAACCCCGAGCCGACCGAGGTCAATCTGGGCGTTGAAGAAGGGCCTGGCATTTTGATCAGCGGGCACGACTTGCGCGATATGGAGGAGCTGTTGGAGCAAACGGAAGGCACCGGCGTCAAGGTATACACGCACGGCGAGATGCTGCCCGCCAACGCCTATCCTGCTTTCAAAAAATATGATCACTTTGTGGGTAATTATGGCGGCTCCTGGTGGCGACAAAAGGAAGAGTTCGAAAAATTTGGCGGCCCCATCTTGATGACCACTAACTGCATCGTTCCCCCCAAAGAGAGTTACCATAACCGGCTTTTCACCACGGGCTTGGCCGGCTATCCCGGTTGCGAACATATTCCTGATCGCCAAAATGGTGCCCCGAAAGATTTCAGCGCCCTCATCGCCAAGGCCAAAACCTGCGCTGCGCCGCAAGCCTTGGAAGACGGGGATATCCCCATTGGATTCGCCCACGCTACGGTGATGAGTGTCGCCGATAAGGTCATTGATGCCGTCAAGAGCGGCGACATCAAACAATTTGTGGTCATGGCCGGTTGTGATGGTCGCCAACGTGCTCGGGAATTTTACACAGACATCGCCGACGGCCTGCCGCAAGATCACGTCATTTTGACGGCTGGCTGCGCCAAATACCGCTACAACAAGCTGAACTTGGGCGATATCGGCGGTATCCCTCGCATCTTGGACGCCGGGCAGTGCAATGACTCCTATTCTCTCATTTACATCGCCCAGCAATTGGCTGAAGCGTTCGAGTTGGAAGACATCAACGACCTGCCCATCTCCTATGATATTGCCTGGTACGAGCAAAAAGCGGTGATTGTCTTGATGGCGCTGCTCTCGTTGGGCGTCAAGCATATCCGCTTGGGCCCCACGCTGCCCGCTTTTCTTTCTCCCAACGTTGTCAAAGTTTTGCAGGATAACTTTGAAATCCAACCGATTGGCACAGTGGAAGAAGATCTCGCCGCCATCACTGCTTGATCATGCGGCTATCTTTTCCTAACCATCCGGAACCCTTTCGTCGTTGAACATCCTTTATCGTCCCCTCCTCGATTTCAGAGGAGGGGACGATCGCTTGTGATATGCTCCCCTGATTGCGTTGATGCTTCTGTTTCAACATTTGGGCGATCATGATGATGGCTTGAGTTTGCGCTAGATCAAAGATGTTTTAATCAAGACATGCTATCGTGAGAATGAAGGCAGTGTTTGTCAGTTAGGTGATTGAAAGGGGTGTCTTGGTCATGAATCAATTGTCCACCTTCTTGGCCCCAGCGCCTGGCCTTTTGACTGAGAGGTGACCGCTCCATTTTCTGGGGCGGTCACCTAGCTGAACGAAAGATAACCATGAAAAAGAAACCAATTACATCCGACTTGATCATCGCCAATGTCCTCGATCGATGGCCCCAAACCGTTGAGGTTTTCCTCGAGCACCGGATGAGTTGCCTGGGTTGTTACATGTCCTGTTTTGATACCCTCGAAGACGCCGTTCAAATTTATGCTTTGTCCCGGGATTCTTTCCTTGCCGAACTCAATCAAATTGCTTGTGTCCAGACCGAGTCCTGAAGCGAGAAAAAATGCGTATTTTAGCAATCATTTCCGGACAATACGGCCAACGACATGTCGATAACCTCCGCGCCTATGGGCCTGACGAGTGGGAAATCCATATCTGGCAAGCCCCGCCGGTTCTGCCGCCTGTGATCGATGATCCCGAAGACCATTTGCCGGACGAGTTTCCTCCAGTTGACTTGATTCTCTCGTTTGCCGAACACAAAGGCGTGGCCGAATTGTTGCCCGACATCGCAGCGATGACCTCGGCTCACTCGGTGCTGGTCGCCGTTGATGATGCCGCCTGGCTGCCCCGAGGGCTGGCTCGGCAGTTGCGCGGCTGGTTGGCCGACCTCGATGTGGCTTGTGTGACCCCCAAGCCGCTCTGCTCGCTAACCGAGATGGACTATGGCATCGCCTTCCGGGAACGAATCCCTTACGATGATGTCACCATTGCTGCCTTCGCCCGCCGCTTTGGCCAGCCCAAATTGGCCCTCACCATCGACCCGGAGACCCGCACGATTACCGCCGTCGATGTCGAGCGCGACGCCGTTTGTGGCTGCGCCCGTGCCGTTGCCGAGGGCTTGATCGGGGTCTCCGCCGACAAGGCTGAAGAGCGCGCCGGGTTGTTGCATCATCACTACCCTTGTTTGGCCAGCATGCAAAAATTAGAAGCGTTCAATCACGATACCCTCATGCATGTCTCCGGCCACATCATCAAGGAGCAGGTTGGCGAACAGGTCAAGCCGTTCAAGAAAGTGCGCTACATCCGCCCGCGGATTGGAAAACGCAGTCAATGAGGGAAAGAAAGGTTTGAACAATGATTACAAAGAAGCTTGCAGATACCGGCATCATGGAGAATGCCCATGGTGTTGATGCCCGGGTGGTGGTTAGATAGTAAGTGACGCTTAAAAAGCAGGTAGACTAAAATGCTCTAGGCGGCGTCCCCGCCGCCGAGGACGGCGGCTAGAGCATTTTGGAAGACAACCATCACTTATTTTGTTACCACCATCGATGCCCGTAATCTATACAATACTCCTGAAGCGATGGTTACAGTGATCACGCTTGAGCCTGGCCAATCCTTGAAACGTCACATCACACCGGTTGACGTAGCTTTCTACGTTCTGAGTGGCAAAGGGATTGTAGAAGTCGGCGACGAGAAGCAAGAAGTCACCGCCAACACGTTAGTAGAGAGCCCCACGGACATCATCCACTGTTGGTACAACGAGAGTTCACAACCGCTTCGCTTCATGGTTGTTAAAGCCCCTCGGCCAAAGCGTAAGACGGTTTTCGTAAGCGATGCATGACCTGAATTCAACGTTTAGATTCCGGACAAACAGGAGACGATGCCCCTTTTAACCCGCACTTATCTGAAAACGTCGCTAATTTACTTTTTCTTTGCCCTGTTGCTCGCTCTGCTGCTGGCCTCCGGCCAGGTGGCGAATCTACCCGAATCGATCGCCGTCTTGCGCCCGATCTACTTGCATCTGTTCGTGGTCGGCTGGATTTCACAGATCATTTTTGGGATGATGTATTGGATGCTGCCCAAGCTGACCAAGGAAAATCCGCGCGGCAATATCTGGCTGGCCTGGGCGACATACGGGTTGATCAACTTGGGTTTGATCATGCGCTTGGTCACCGAGCCGCTGCATGCCCTGCGCCCCAGCACCCTTTGGGGAACGTTGTTGGCTCTTTCGGGGGTTTTGCAATGGCTGGGCGGCATTTTGTTGATCGCCACCATGTGGAAACGGGTGAAATACCGATGAAATTACCCCGTCTGACCGGCTGGTCGATCCGGATCGCCTTTGGCTATCTCTTTGTTGGCTTCACGCTTGGAGCCTTGCTTCTCTGGCAAAAAGGTCTCTTTTTGCACCCCTCGGTCTGGTTGCTCCTGCCCGCCCATATCGATTTTCTCTTGATCGGCTGGACGGTGCAATTGACCCTGGCAATCGCTTTTTGGATCATGCCGCGGTTTGGCGGCGTGGAAACCAAGCGCGGCAACGTCACGTTGGCTTGGATGGCCTTCATCTTGCTCAACGCTGGTGTCCTGTTGGTGGCGATTGCCCCGTTTACGCCCGCTCAAACCGGTTTCCAATTGGCCGGGCGGATTGCCGAAGCGGCAGCGGCGTTGATCTTTGTGGTCTACGCCTGGCCGCGGATCAAACCCTGGGGCAAAAGAACGGTTACAGGATAAGCCGCGATGAGCCATCAATCAGACCCCCTCGATACCTTTTCGCAACTTCCTCCTGAGATCAACGCTGCTTTGCGCCAATCCCTGCATGTGTGCACCTATGCTCAGGGAACGCCCATTTTTCATCAGGCCGACTCCCCTGAGGCTGTCTATCTGGTCGCCAGTGGACGGGTCAAGATTACAAGAATTACAGCTAAGGATTATGAAAGCATCCTGTGTGTGCGCGGCCCCGGCGAATATTTTTGTCCCGTTCCCCTGCTAGATGGAAACGTGCATTTGGGTACAGCGTACGCTCTAACGGATGTGACCTTGTTTTGGGTTGAGCGTGAGTCGTTCCAACGGCTTTGTGAGCAAAGCTCTGAATTGTTGGCGCTTGTGCAAGGCGACTGCCTGGCTGAAGTTCGCAACTTGCTTCATCGGCTGGAGGCTTTTGCTTTCCGGAGCGTGCGCGAACGAGTGGGAATCGCCTTGCTTGAGGAGACGTGCTGCCAGCCCCCCGATGACCAGCCATCCAACCGGCTTGATCTCACCCAAGAGGAGATAGCCGGGTTGATCGGCGCGTCACGCGAGAGCGTCTCCCGGAATTTGCGTGCCCTCGAAGAGGAGGGGATTTTGGAGCTGGGACGGGGGCGAGTCATAATCCAAGATCGGGAACGACTTTCAGATTTGGTTGACCATCTATAATCCTTCAACGACTCAACCCAGATAATCGACCTCGCTTATGTGACCTAGATCACAGACGAATCATTAAAAATGGTTCATAATGCTCATACTATCCGTTATTTGCGAAAGGAGTCTATCTATGACCATCTTTGACAGAATTATCCTTCTTCTTACCGGCCTGACGGCCCTGTATCTGCTGTGGCGTTTCTACACTCGCTACAGCAAAGAAAAAGCCCTTCATGATGTGTATTACATGATGGGATTCCTGGTGCTGCTTGTGTCTGGCTTGTTGCTCATCTTCTTCGGCTGGGGCATCCTGGATTCCCCCTATGTGCTGACCGTGGCTACCCTGATTCCGTTGGGTATTTCCATGGGGCTGATGAACCAGTTCAGGCCCAAGTACAAGAAGGCCTACTCCTGGTTTGCGCTCGTAGGGCTCGTGGCCATCGCGGTGACCAGCATCGGCGGCATGTCGCTGAAGTCGGTTGCCGTTCCCGTTTTCCACGGTGTGGCTGGTTTGATCATCTTTGGACTGCCGCTTTATATGTGCATCAGCGGTGAGGATGTTCCCAAAGGGTTTGGTTTGGTCGGCATCGGCGGCGCGCTGATCGGCATTGGCGGTATCGCGTTAGCCTTCGTGACGGCCGGATCGCAACTGCTCTTCTTCAGCCATGACGTTATCCTCATGATTTTGGCCCCGTTGCTGCTGTTGATGACGCTGGCCTTCACCTGGGGATTCGTGAAAGATATTACTGCCTCTGATTAA
>CAZJBA010000087.1:0-12829 GCA_964544065.1 uncultured Anaerolineales bacterium
CGTCCACGCAGGTGGACGCTCAGCGAAGCTCCTGTGCACGACTTCAGTCGCAAGTCTTTGGGCGTTTCACTACCTAAGCCCTGTTCAGCTTATTTCGGGATCTTTTTCTTCTGAAAGCATCCACTCCGGGGGCCGATGGCGCCAGAAAAGCGCCGCGGCCGAGGCCAGGGCGACGAGGGCCATCAAGGTTTGATTGGCGTTCAACCCGGCGATTTGGGCTGAATCCAGGCGCAGAAATTCCAGCAAAAAGCGCCCCAGGGGATACACAATCAGATAGCTCAAAAAGAGGTCGCCATCCTTCAAGCGGTTGGAGAATCTGTGACCCAGCCAGAGCAACAAAGCCATGTTAGCAAAATTCCAAGCCGATTCGTACAAAAAGGTGGGGTGGAAGTAGGTGTACTGCTCGAAGCCGGGCACCCGGTGTTGGGGCTCGATCGGGATTCCCCAGGGCAAGTCGGTGGGCAGACCGTACAGCTCCTGGTTGACGAAGTTGCCCCAGCGGCCGATGGCTTGTCCCAGGGCAAGAGACGGGCAAACGGTATCCACCCAGACAGCAAAGCTCAAGCCGCGCTTGCGGCAAAACCAATACAGGGCCATCAAGCCGCCGATCACCGCCCCGGGGATGCCCAGGCCGCCGTTCCAGATGGCCAGAACGTCCAATGGATGGGTCAAATAATAGCGCGTCGTGAGACCTTGCGCGACCATGGAGGGGGGCGGCGTGAAAACGTGCCACAAACGCGCCCCCACGACTCCGCCAATGATCAGCCAGAACAAACCATCCCAAACCAACCCGGGATCTTGGCCGCGGCGACGAACCTGGTAGGCGGCCAGCCCGGCCCCAGCGAGCGCGCCGAGCATGATGATGAGGCCGTAAAAATGAATATAGATTGGGCCTAGTTGAAAACCATCGGGCATAGATCACTCAATTTGATCCCGTTCTTGAGCAACGGCCTGGCCCCGAACGTAGAGAATACGTTGAAGGGCGGTGACATTGGCCAGAATCGCGACGATGCCAACCCCAATTTTGGGGATATTGAAGACAAGGCTGAGGCAGAGAATTCCGTAGCGCTCCAAACGCGACAACAAGCCTACCTTGGCCTCGTATCCTAACGACTCGGCGCGGGCCCGGGTGTACGAGACCAGCACCGATCCGGCAGCAGCCAGATAGATGGCGGCACAGATCAGCGCGTCCCCGCTTTTCAAATAATAGAGCAACAAGCCCAGCAAGACAACCAGGTCGGAATAACGATCGACGACCGAATCCAGAAAGGCGCCAAACGGTTGTAGCTGTTCCCCTTGACGGGCCACGGCCCCATCAAGGGCATCCAGAGGTCCCACCAGCAAAAGAACCAAGCCGCCGACGAACATCTTTCCACGCGCCAAAAAAGAAGCCCCCAGCAGACACCCGGCCAATCCTATCAGGGTGATCAGGTTGGGCCTCACCCCGATGCGATCCAAAAACGCGCCGGTCGGTTCCAAAATCCCTTTGAAAAGCGCCCGTACATGCTCGGTTAACGTTTTGGGCCGTTCACGCTCGTCAGCAAGTTGAGTCAAAAAAACAGCCTACCTTTCTACTCTTTTGTCAATCGCATGCCGCTGAACCATCTCGCAAACCACAAATTCTATTGAAAACAGAATTCCTATGCTATCGTAGGGGGGAGCGCCTGTCAAGCCAGGCCATCTTCGTCAAGGACATCCATGATTTGATCGTCTTCCTCGATATAGACATCCCGCTCGCGGCCGCTGCCGCGTGATGGTCCCACCACGCCGAGGTCTTCCAATTCATCCATCAGGCGGGCAGCGCGGGGATAGCCGACCCGAAGCTGGCGCTGGATCATGGACGTGCTCGCTTTTTGGGTCTGGCGAATCAACTTGATCGCTTCTTCGATTAAATCATCACGGTCGGCCAGCATGGCTTCCTTCTCCAGCAAGTGTTCCCAAGGAGGCTTTTCTTCCGCCGCCACTTGATACGCTTTTTGCCAGAAACGGATCACTTTCTCCAATTCTCGATCCGTGACCAAAACGCCCTGCACCCGCAGCGGCTTACCCGCTTCGGGGGGCAAGAAGAGCATATCGCCATTGCCAAGCAGATGTTCAGCCCCGGACACGTCCAAAATCACGCGCGAATCGACCGACGATGCCACCGCAAAGGACATACGGGCCGGAAAGTTGGCCTTGATCAACCCGGTGACCACATCGGTGCTGGGGCGCTGCGTGGCGATGACAAGGTGAATGCCTGTCGCCCGGGCCATCTGGGCAAGCCGGACCAAATTGTGCTCGGTCTCGTCGGGGGCCGACATCATCAGATCGGCCAACTCATCGACTAAAACCACAATTCGGGGCAAGGTCTTGCCATCCTTGCGGCGCTGCATCTTGCGGTTGTAGGTATCGATATTGCGAGAGCGGGATTCTTCGAGCAGCTTATAGCGCCTTTCCATCTCGATGACGACCCAGTGCAAAATGCCCAAAATCCGCTCCAGGTCGGTTTCGACCTTGCCATACAGGTGCGGCAAGCCGTTGAAACGAATCAACTCGACCATCTTGGGGTCGATCATCACCAGGCGTAAATCTTGGGGAGCGTTATTCATCACCAAGCAGGTGGTAATGGCGGCGATGCTGATCGATTTGCCCGATCCAGTCGTCCCGGCGATCAAAAGGTGCGGCATAGCAGCCAAATCGGCCACAACCGGGTCGCCCGAAACGTTGCGGCCCAAGGCAATGCTCAAGGGAGAAGTCGATTTGTGAAAAGCCTTCGATTCCAAAATGGGCCGCAAGTGCACCAGGGTCGAGTTGGCGTTGGGCACCTCGATGCCCAAATAGGGCCGCCCGGGCACTGGGGCTTGAATCCGCAACCGCTCGGCGGACAGGGCCAGGGCCAGGTCGCGCGACAAGCTCGAAATCTGCGAAACGCGCACCTTCTTTTGTTCGGCGATCTCATCTTCCGAGGCGCCCGGTTTTTCGATGTAGCCCGGCTCCACGGCAAACTGGGTCACCGTCGGCCCGACTTCGAAACCGACCACCTTGGCGGGAATGCCGAACTCGGCCAGGGTTTGCTCGATCAACCCTGCCCGTTGGTTGATGTGGCTCTCGCTGGGGCGGGAGGCCCGTTCAGTGGAGAGCAAATCCAGCGAAGGCAACGCCTCGGGGCGCGGCTCCGGCTTATCGGGACGATCGTCGTGATTGGGCTCAACCCGAAAGCGTTTGCGATATTCCGGCGCGATCTGGGGGGATGATTTCTGGGGAGCTTTCTTCGCCCGGGAGGATGAATCTGCCTCCTGGACAGGAGCAACCACCACCCCACGCCCGGCCTGCTCCCGTTGTTCCAGCCGGGACTCGTCTCCCAACAGATAATGGATCATGCTACCCAGCCATCCGGCGACATTTAACCCGATCCCCAGCAGAATCAACCCGAGCAAGCTTGTGACCAACATCGCCAAAGCCGGATTCATGGCCATGGTGAGCAGTTCCGCCAGACTCCACCCTACCAGGCCGCCATCCAAGCCAACTTCGGCGCGGGGCAAAGACTGTCCTCTCAGGAGAGTCAACAGCGCCATGATAGCGAAAGCAGCGGCCTCCAACGCAAAGACGCGCCCCCATTGAATCGCAGAGGTATCCCCAACCCGGCGGCGCATCAGCAACACTCCGGTTGACACACCGGCGAGAACTACAAAGAGGCTGCCCCAACCCAACCAGCGGCGCAGAAATTTCACCCAGCCACGCAGTAAGCCGCTCGCGAGAGAGGGCGCCACCAGAGCCAATAAGGTCATCAAAGAAAAAGCCAGCAGCATCACCCCGGCCGCGTCCAAGCTGAAGCGTTCAAAGCGGAGCCAAAGATTGAGGATCACTTCGTTGCGATCCCGTTTGGAAGTCGATTTTTTCTTGGAGGAGGTTTTCTTTTTTCGAGCCATAGTATTTTCTCAGTATTTTGGGGAAACGATTATGTAGTTCATCAACTGTTCCCGTCATTTTTATTGCGGTCATAGGAGCATCCATAACATTACCTCATTGCTTACTCAATGTGATTAAGTGAAGGTGCGCTGCACTTCCGAGTGGCCCCGATTTCAGGTGCAATGCACGCTCCGGACGTGCAGCGCACCTGAAATCGACCTGCTGAAGTGCGTTGCACCTGCCTGCACTGGCTTAAGTTAATGACATTGATTGTTACTAGTACTTCGCTGCAAGAATACGTGATAGGTTTAGAGTCTTCCGAAAATGACCAAACCATGCTCTAGGCGGCGTCCCCGCCGCCGAGGCTTCGACGTGAGCTCAGCCGAACGGACGGCGGCTAGAGCAATATATTGTGACTGCTTTTCGATCGAAACCCGTCAAGGATTTTCGCATGTCAGTACTAGGTAGACTTTCTTGCCATGAGTATACCTGATAAGGTCTATCACTCCAAGAATTCATTCATCTCCCCGCCAGGTAGATGCCAGCAAGAATAAGTATAGCACCAAATACCATCAGCATGGAGGGGATCTCTCCCAACAGAAAATACGCCAGGATGGCCGAGCTGACCGGTTCACCCAACAGGGTGATGGAAACATAGGCCGCGGGCAGGTAGCGCAAAGCCCAATTGAAAGTCGAGTGTCCCAACAGTTGCGGCACCAGGGCCAAAAGCACAAACCAGACATAGGTTCGTTGGGGGTAGCCAAACGGGGTTTCGCCCATCGAGAGCATGAAGCCGTTCAACAAAAGCGCGGCCATGCCATAGACCAAAAAAACATAAGCCATCAGTGACATCTTCTCGCGCAATCGCCGCCCGATGATCAAATAAGCCGCACCAGCCCAGGCGCCGAAGAGGGCCAAGACATCTCCCCAAAAGGCTTCCCCGGCCACAAAATCGGCCAGTGGAGGGCAGACCAGCGCGCCGCCCACCAGCGTACAGGAGTCGCTCAAAGCCACAATGATCCCTCCGGTCATGGCCAGCGCCATGCCAACCAGCGCGGGAGCGCCGACCGGTTCCTGAATCGCCCATGGTGCGACCAGCGCGACCCACAGGGGCGTTGTGGCCACCAAAACGACTGAACTGGCCACGGTGGTGTATTCCAGGGACGTGATCCAGGTGGCGAAGTGGATGGCCAGAAAAAAGCCGGAGAGCAGTGCCAACCACAATTCGCGCTTTGATAAGGCCCGCAACTCGGCGCGGTGGCGCGATAGTACGATCACGGCCAAAATGAGCGAGGCCAACGTCAAGCGAGCCGCGGCGATGACGATGGAGGGCGCGTGGGCCTGAGCATAGCGGATGAAGATGGAAGCCGTGGATACTGCCAGGATGCCAAAGGGAATGGCCCATTGGGGCGCAAAAGGAGGTTGGGAGCGTGAGGGCATTTTGAGTTTGTCCAATAGGACTTACGCAAAACTGAATAAGACTCATGTAATTTTCGCCGAAAACGCTGGTTTGCGAAGCATGCCCCTACAGGGACGCATGCGAAGCACGCAACACCGAAGGTGCGCATACCGAAGGTACGCAGAGCGAGCGAAGCGAGCGAATCGGCGAACTGCGAAGTCCTACATATATTAACGCAGAGGTGCAAAGGAGCAGAGTTTTTAATTGTTTTTTCCGCAGGCACGCATGCGAAGCACACATGCCGTAGGCACGCCGTTGGCGAGCGAGCATCCGCGTCTCTCTGGGCGTGCTTTTTACCAGGTGTGCTTTGCACACACACTCTGCGCCTTCGCGGAGCCACACGGTGCACCCATCTGGTGTCCCGTCGCTCTGCGTACCCTTCGGGTAAGGGGTACCGCGTTAAATCTTGTCGGTTTCGCCATGGGCGTGCACGCTGAAAGCGAGGCGGAGCTTCGTTAGACGCTTACGGTAATTCTACCAGCAATTGGGCACGACGATGAATGAGGGGCAAAAAAGCAAAAAGTATACATAGAACAGATGTTCCTTTTTGACCCTTGCCCTCCAAAACATTTTATGTTAAAATGCTGCTCTCCAAGTTGGATAAAGAATTTTTTCGCTATGCCTACAACCAGGGGGGACAAGACTTCTGAAACCCTCAGACGATTTTTTTGTGCGAGTGGCGGAAGTCTCCCCGATCTTTTTAGGGTTTAGGCGGTCCAATGTCGAGCACAAAGGAAGAGACCATGCCACCAACTTATTTAACTGAAGAAGGATTTGAGAAATTAAAACAGGAATTAGAATATTTGCGCACCATTCGCCGCCAGGAAGTGGCCGAGCGTCTGCGCGCGGCGTTGGAAGATGGCGACGCCGGCATTGACGCGGACGCCGAATGTGAAGCAGCCCGCAACGAGCAATCCTTTGTTGAGGGCCGCATTCACGACCTGGAATACATTCTCGCAAACGCGCAAATTATCAAGGAAAGCGACAAAAAAGATACCATTCAAATCGGCTCGAAAGTGACGATCCAAGAAGAAGGGTTTGAACCCGAGACCTATACCATTGTCGGTCCGGTTGAGTCTGACCCCACCAATGGCCGTATCTCCAACGAATCTCCGCTGGGGAAAGCCTTACTGGATCACAAGGTTGACGATGAAGTAATGGTTAAATCACCCAATGGCTCGTTTACGGTAACCATTTCTAAGATCGAATAAAATTGGGGCTTGATTCAAGCAGCCCCGCGCGAGTACACTTGGCGCGGGGCTTTTTTTTTGAAAGCACCTGAGCAATCATGAGGTTCTATCGGGAGTGAAAGCATTTATGGTCACAGACTTTTCCAAACTAGAGCAAATCAGAATAGAAAAAATAAAACAGATCCAGGAAGACGGCATTGAACCCTACCCGTCTCGAGCGGAACGCACTCACACCAGCCAGGAAGCGATTGAGTCCTTCGAGACTATCGAGGCTGACGAAGAGGCCGAACCGATCCAGGCAATTCTGGCGGGCCGGATTCGCTCGATGCGACCGATGGGCAAGATCACGTTCGCTCACATCGAAGACGGCGATGGGCGCATCCAGCTTTTCTTCCGGGCCAACAACATCGGAGAAGAGCAAGTCAAATTCTTCAATCAATCCTTCGACCTGGGAGATTTCATCCAGGCCAGCGGGGAGATCTTCCGCACCCGTAGCGGCGAGGTGACCCTGTGGGTTGAAAGCTTCCACATGTTGGCAAAAGCGATCACGCCCCTGCCGGCGGCCAAAGACGAAGTCGTCGACGGCGAGGTGGTGCAACATGCTTCTCTGACCGACCCCGAAACGCGCTACCGCCAACGTTACGCCGATCTGGCCGTCAACGCCGATGTGCGCGAGATGTTCCGTACCCGCACAGCGATCACACGGGCGCTCCAAAGCTTCCTGGACGAACGCGGCTTCATCGAAGTCGAAACCCCCATTTTACAGCCCATCTACGGCGGCGCCGCGGCGCAGCCTTTCGTCACCCATCACAACCAACTCAAGCAGGACTTGTACTTGCGCATCTCGTTTGAGCTTTATCTCAAGCGCCTGCTGGTGGGCGGCTTCGAACGCGTCTACGAAATCGGGCGCGACTTCCGTAACGAAGGCGTTTCTTTCAAGCATAACCCTGAATTCACCCAATTGGAGTTCTACTGGGCTTACGCCGATTATTTGCAGGTCATGGAGCTGACCGAGCAGATGGTCGCCTTTGTGGCCGATCAAGTGCTTGGAACGCGCACACTCACCTATCAGGGCCAAGAGATCAATTTCGATCCGCCCTGGGAACGGATCGAGCTTCGTCAAGGAATCCTCGACGCCATCGACATCGACATTGAGGCGCATCCCGAAAGGGAGAGTCTGGTCGCGGCAATCGAGGCACGAGGCCTGGAAATGGAAACAGAGAATCAGGCCCGCGGCAAGTTGATCGACACCTTGATCGGCAATTATCTCGAGCCAAATTTGATCCAACCGACGTTTCTCTACAATTACCCCCGTGACATTTCGCCGCTGGCCAAAAGCATCCCCGGCAACCCGCAAACCGTGGAGCGGTTCGAGGGCTTCATCGGCGGGATAGAACTTTGCAACGCTTTCACCGAGTTGAACGACCCGCTCGACCAGGAGCAGCGTTTCCTGGAAATGGGTCGGGCCTATGATCCCGAGGACGATGAACACCACCCTATGGATGAAGATTATCTGCGTGCCATGCGCTACGGGATGCCTCCCAACGGCGGATTCGGCCTGGGCATCGACCGGTTGGTCATGTTGCTCACCGATCAGAGCAGCATCCGCGAGGTGATCTTGTTCCCCCACCTGCGCAGCAAGGGGGATTGAAGTAGCGTTATAACGGTCGAACGGCACGCCGCTCTGCTACGTACCTGACTACGAGCATCGGTCACAAAAAGCGGCCATTCTCGACTTCTTCGGGATCGAAAACGACCTCCTCTTTGCCGGTTAATTTTTCTTTGACTTTCTCCACGATCAAAGCTAAGTGGCCATTGTGTTTGACAAAATCCATGTCATCGGCGGGGACCGTCAAGACTGGGCACAAGCGGAAATTCATGACCCAGGATTCGTACAACGCATTGAGCCGATCCAAATACTCCAAACTGATATCACTCTCATAATCTCGCCCTCGTTTCTCAATCCGGCGTTTCAACGTCTGAACCGAGGCGCGCAGGTAAACAACCAGATCGGGCGGGGGCAGGAATTCGCTCAGCACCTGATATAGCTCTTGATAGGTAAGGTAGTCTCGCTCGGAGATTTGCCCTTGCCGGTACAGATTGTGAGCGAAGACTTCGGCGTCTTCGTACACGGTTCGATCTTGGATCACCGAGGTGGGGTGATCGATCACCTTTCGATGGATGTGCAACCGGTGGGTTAGAAAGAAAATTTGGGAGTGAAAAGCCCAGGCGCGCATATCTTGATAAAAGTCGGGCAAATAAGGGTTTTCGGTCTCAGGTTCAAAGAATGGGTCCCAATTGAGTTCCTCACTGAGCAATCTTACCAGCGTGGATTTTCCGACCCCGATATTACCGGCGATAGCGACAAATTTTTTCATGGCGAACTACCTTCCTGAAGATCAAACCCCCTCGGCGGGGAGGTAACTTAGCAATGCTTATTGGCTTACGTATGCTCTACAGCCCATCCCCAAGGCGCCCGCGGAAGGGTTTGAGATCGGTTTTGGGACTACGAAGTGCCATCCATTGGATTAAATCAGAATCCGAAGTCAAGTCGACTTCGGATTCGCTTGGGTCGAAAAGTCTTACTGCCCAAGGTGCATAGGCATAATTACATGGAGAAAATCTTTTTCCCCCACGGGGCGGATGACTCCCGGACTGGTGCCAGTCGTCGTTTCCAAGGCTACATTGGGCGTGCGGATCACATCCAGAACCTCACGCAAATAGCGCACATTGAAAGCAATCAAAACAGGCGGGCCATCGATGGAGGCATCCACAACGGTTTGATTCGAGCCCGTCTCTTCAGATTGTCCCGAAATCTCGACCGTGCCCGGCTTCAAATCGCCGCCTGGGGTGATGCTGACCTGAGCGATCAGCGACCCTTCGCGGGCAAAAATCTCAGCCTGTTTGCACGCCTTTAGAAAAGCATCCGTTGATAGCACCGTGCGGGTATCGTGCCCTTGGGGGATAATTTGAGCGTAATCGGGGAAGGTTCCTTCAATCAGTTGAGAGACTAGCTCCGTGTTTTGGGTCCGGAAAATCACGCGCCCACTTTGAGGCGGCAGCAACATGGTGATGGTTTCACTGCCATCCATGCTGATACGGGCCAACTCGCCCAGCGAGCGGGCCGGAATCACAGCTTGAAAGTTTCGCTCAAGCGGGGAGGATAAATTGGTCGTGCGTACCGAGAGTCGGAATCCATCGGCAGCAACAAAGGTGATCTCCTCATCTTCCACGCTCATGAGTACCCCGGTGAGAATCGGACGAGCTTCATCCGAGGAAGCTGCAAAAACGACCTGTTGAATCATGTCGCGCAGGTCATCGGCGTCAATTTCGATGCCGCCTTCCATATCCAACGTTGGCATGGGGGGGAATTCTTGGGAATCAATGCACTTCAAATCGGTGTTGGAGGTCCCACAACGAACATTCATGGTTTGGGTGCGAACGTTCAAATCCATGCTGACCTGATTGGGAGGCAACGTGCTGACCAAGTCCGTAACGGTGCGGGCCGGGACGGTGGTTGAACCCTCTTCTTCGATTTTGGCGCCGATCCAACAGGTGATGCCCAACTCCAGGTTGGTCGCTGACAGGCGCAAACGGCCTTCGTCGGTGGCGACCAAAATATTTCCCAAAACCGGCAACGTGCTGCGTGGCGACACAGCACGCGAAACAATGCCCAAACCATGGGCGAGGTTCTCTTGCAAAACGGATACTTTCATGTAGGCCTCTCCTCACGCGGTCGTTACAGATTATCTTGAGTATACAACGAGTAGCCTAAAAATTCCAGTCAATTGAAACACCGGTGCACTCAAATGTTGTCCAGCAGGGTTGTGCCAGCCACCAAGGGCGGCAACGAGGACGTTGCCTAGATCGATGCAGATTGATCGATGGGCGGCAACGAGCGTTGCCTAGATCGATGTAGATTGATCTAGGCGACGTCTCGTCGGCGTTTTACCATGCAACTGAGTTTTGCTGGCTGACAACATTTGTGCACACGAAATGTCTGGAACTACCTGCATGCTCCCCAACACGCATGTGTAAGGGGAAAATCTCTTCGTGTGTTGTTCATTTACGTGGCTAGAAAGTGCTTGCAATCGTCAAGATCGAAGGTAACAACATGGCAAGGATGATCAAAACCCCGATCACGACCATGATGGTTTGACGCGTATCTCTTCGTTTTGGCATCTTTGGTTCTCCTTTCTCTGAATTTTACCAATGATAGCATGAATTCTTATCGAGCGAAACACAAGTTGACCCAATCATTAGGATAATCGCATTTGGAAACTAGCCCATTGAAAATAGTGTCGCTGCGAGGAGACGGCTCAATTTGATGAGTGCAAATGCGATTGCCCGGATAAAACCATCAAGCCAAATAGGCTTTAACCGTGGCAGCCAGGCGAGCGTGCATCTTTGGGGCCGCGCCCAATTCCTCTTCGCTGGCCTCGCGAATAGCGTCGATCGAGCCAAAATGTTGCAACAGGGCCTTGCGGCGAGTCGGGCCAATCCCGGGAATCTCTTCCAATTGAGAGGCAATCCCCATTTTCGAGCGACGTTTGCGATGAGCCGTGATCGCAAAGCGGTGAGCCTCGTCACGTATGCGCTGCACCAGGTACAATCCTTCCGATTTGCGCGGCAGGCGGATCGAGCGCTTCTGGCCCGGCATAAATAATTCTTCTTCGCGTTTGGCCAGCGCCGCCACCGGCACGACATCGAACAAGCCAAAAGAATCAAGCACCTTGATTGCCCGACTCAACTGCCCCTTGCCGCCATCGACGAGCAGCAAATCCGGCAGGGAGGCAAAGGAAGGATCGGGCTTTTTGCCGTCGCCCGGAGCCTGGGTATCGATTTCTTGGGCCAGCTTCCAACGGCGGAAACGGCGGGTGAGCGCCTCTTCCATGCTGGCGAAATCATCCGGACCCTCCACCGAGCGAATGTTAAAGCGGCGATAATGACTCTTCTGCGGCACCCCTTGTTCGAACACAACCATGCTGGCCACCGTGGCCGCTCCCTGCGTGGTCGAAATATCGTAACACTCGATCCGCTTGGGCGCGCGGGGAAGCTCCAAGGCATCATGTAATTCGGCCAACGCCTGGGTCTGGCGATGCTCGTCGGCCTGCCATTGGGACTTCAACGCTTTCAAGGAGGCGGTCGCGTTTTCGGTCGCCATTTCGACCAGGTCGCGCTTTTGACCTCGCCGGGGAATGGCGATCTTGACCTTCTCGCCCCCGCGCCGGGTGTTGAGCCACTTGCGAATGATCTTGGCTTCTTCGACCTGGTGGGGGAGCAATACCTGTTGGGGCACCGTGGGAGCTTGATCGTAAAATTGCTTGATGAACTCGGCCACCACTTCGGCGTTGGGAGTATCGTCGGCGCCTTCCATCAGGAAATACTCGCGTCCGATCATGCGCCCGCCGCGAATGAAAAAGACTTGCACGCAGGTATCCCGCTCGGAACGGGCCATGGCGACCACGTCGGTGTCAGCGTAATCGCAGGACAAGACGATTCGCTGGCGCTCGACAATTTGCTGGACGGCATCCAATTGATCGCGCAGCTTGGCAGCATCCTCGAAGCGGAGTTGGTTGGCGGCCTGCTGCATTTCGGCCTGGATGCTCTCGACGACATCATCAACTTCACCGCGCAAAAACTGCTCCAACTTCTTGATCAGGCCGCGGTAGTCCTCTTTGCCGATCGCGCCGATGCAAGGCGCCGCGCACAACTTGATATCGTAATACAGACAAGCGCGCTGATCTGTGCCCGTGATGGTCCGGTTGCAGGTCAGATAGGGAAATAGCTTGCGCAACAAATCGAGGCTTTGATGGACGGCCCAAACGCTGGTATAGGGCCCGAAATAACGCGAGCCATCGTCCACCACCCGGCGGGTGACCGTCACCTTGGGGTAGGGGTCTTGCCAGTGAATTTTGATATAGGGATAGCGTTTGTCGTCTTTGAGGCGGACGTTGTAATGCGGGCGGTGCTTCTTGATCAGGTTCATCTCCAAGATCAAGGCTTCCAGCTCCGAGCCGACCACAATCCAATCGATGTCGGCGATTCGCTTGACCAACTGGCGCGTGCGCGGATTCTTTTGCGCGCTGGCATGAAAATAGGAGCGAACGCGGTCGCGCAAATTGACCGCTTTGCCCACGTAAATCACGCTGCCCTCTTCGTCTTTCATCAGATAGCAGCCGGTTTTCGTCGGGATGGTGTCTAAAATTGCCTGGAGATGTTTGGATGCGTCTACCATGGTGATCAGATTCTATCATACCTGTTTCCCCCTTCTCCACTGCGAGCAGAACGG
>CAZJBA010000088.1:0-12658 GCA_964544065.1 uncultured Anaerolineales bacterium
ACCCGTGGAACGGTGAACCCCCAACTTGCGGGCGATCTCCGCTTTGCGCAACCCCTTAGGATGATCCAATAAGATCAGGACCAAATTATCAAGATTTTCGATCTTTTTTTCCAGACGTTTTCCCATGACTCCACTTGCCTTTTGCGTCGATGTCGCTCTATTCCTACTATACCATAAGGGGGGTCAAAATAACGTGACTCCTGTTGGGGACTTCATCGATTTCGCCTGCGAAACGGCCACAAGCGACCGCGTTCATCTTCGGACAAAAACACACCGCGGTCATTGAGCTGGACCAAGACACGATTGAACGTCTCGCGATGGCAGCCTAGTTGCCTGGCATAGTGTCCCGCTCTTTGACCGGGGTTCGCTTTAATCGCTTCTTCCGCTGCCTTGATGCGCTTTTGATTGGCTTTTCTGCCCATGACAAATCTTCTTTCAGATTGATTTGTCACCAGCTTATCCAATCGTTGTTGCGAGTAAGGCAACAAACAGGAGCCAATTTTCAAAAATCAGCAACAGGCGGGCCACCGGTTCGGCTAGCCAGCCCTGAACGCGATCGCGGCGCTGAAAAGAGAAAAACCCTGCGCCGGTGGCCCTTCGCCAGCGCAGGGCATTGCCTCCCGGTGGGGGATGGTTGCGGGGGTGTGCCCTCAAATGTTGTCAGGCAATACTTTACCGCTCGCCAAGGGCGGCAACGGGGACGTTGCCTCGATCGATCTAGCCAACGTCTCGTTGGCGTTTTACGATGCGCCGAGGCATGCCGTCTGACAACTCTTGCGCGCACACATCGTGGGGTTCGCTCTTGACGCCTTAAATGGGCCTATGTACAATAACGCCTATCGGGCACCAACCAGCACAGCCCTCCAAATGACGATGCCGCCCGTCAGGTGCGGCAAGCGTCCAGATCGTCATCTTTTCTGATTAGAGCCAAGCCCCCTATCCTTCCCCGCCCTGAACCCATGACCGGAACGCTGATCAACATCGCCACTATTCTGATAGGCAGCATCGCAGGGCTGTTCTTTGGCTCCCGCTTGCCCGAACGGGTCCGCGAAACCGTCGTTGCAGGCCTGGGGGTCTTCACAGGCGCGATCGGCATCCAAATGTTCCTCGAAACCGAAAATGCCATCATCGTACTGGGAAGCATCCTGACAGGTGGCATCCTGGGCGAATGGCTCCAAATCGAAACCCATCTCAGCCAAATTGGCTCCTACCTGGAAAAGCAGGTTTCAAGACGCACGCAATCGGCAGCCCATCGCGCAGATGATCAGACCAATTCGCGGGAGCGATTCATCCAGGGCTTCTTGACGGCCTCGCTCTTGTTTTGCATCGGCCCGATGACCATCCTGGGCTCGATCCAGGACGGGCTCACCGGCGATTACCAGTTATTGGCGATTAAATCCGTTCTGGATGGATTCGCCTCCCTGGCATTCGCCTCCACCCTGGGTATCGGGGTGATCTTTTCGGCCCTGACGGTGCTCGTTTTTCAGGGCGGGATCAGCCTTTTGGCCGTTCAGGCCCAGGCGGCGATCACACCGGCGATGATGAATGAAATGACCGCGGCGGGCGGGCTCTTGCTGATCGGATTGGCGATCAGCAGCCTGCTGGAGATCAAGCCCATCCGGGCCGGGAATTTCTTGCCCGCCCTGGCGTTGGCGCCGTTGTTGGTGTGGATTCTCAACCTCTTGGGGCTGGCATAAATGGGGTCAACGTGAAATAGTGGGGCAGATGTCATTGCGAGTTTCTCCACATCGCTTAAGGCGCTGCTCAATCAGAAAGAAACCGAGTGAACGCCGGGTGAGTGCTGTGGAGCGTCTGTTGCGAAGCAGTGTATCGAAGCCTAGTGAACGGGTTTGTTCAAAAATCGCTGGTTTCGATACATTCTGGAACAAAAAAACGTGTTCCAGAACACTCAACCGACGCTAAGTTTCTTAGTAGGAGCGTTTTCGCGCTGCGTGCCGTTGGCAGCGACGAAGCGATCTCCCACATAGGGAGAGATTGCCACACTTCGCTTGCTCGCTGTGCGCACCTCCGGTATGCACGCCTATCGGCGCCGTTACGTTCGCAACGCCAAGGCGCGCACAGCGATGACACGGATATCGATATCTCGCACTCAGATCAACCCCACTTTTCCACGAAGAACCGATAAATGTTTCGACCGAAAACCTCACTCGCTGGCCAGCGCCTCTTCAATAGCGTTCTGAAACGTTTCAAAGGGTTGATTGCCGACCAATACCTGCCCGTTGATCAAAAAGCTAGGGGTGGAGTTTATGCCCGCTTGCCTGGCCCCGCGTTCATCCTGCTGGACGCGATCCTCGTAATCACGCCCCACGTAACAGGCGTTAAAAGCATCCATATCCAGGGACAGCGCCTGGGCAAAAGCTTGGACATATTTTTGTAAAGGCAAATTGGAGCTGGAATACAAAGTCAACTGGTTGGCAAATACGTAATCATGATACGCCCAATAGGCTCCTTGATCACCGGCGCAGTAAGCGGCTTCAGCTAGCCGTGGCGAAATCGTTCCATTTAGCATACTCCCCACACTGTGAGAAACAAAGTAGACCTGCCCTTGGGCAACGTACGTCTCAGCAATTTGGAGGCCGGCGCCGCTTGAAAAATTACCACAATGCCCGCAGCCAAAATCTGAGTACTCATGAATTACGACAGGGGCATCAGGATCTCCCATCGCGTTTCCCGCAACCATAGGTCTCTGAATTTCTTCAGGGGCAACAAGATCCCCAACCGGAGCAAGAGCGCGTTGAATGGTAGGGATCATCATAAAAGCGGCCAAAATTAGCACGATACCACTGACGATCAAGATTGTATTTCGGCGCTGTTGCCGCTTTCGTTTGTGACGCTGTTCGATAATCGCTTGACGATTTTGCATACAAATAATCTCCTGACGCTCAGCGCATCTCAGCAATCGCCAAGGCGGGCGGAGCAAAGTGTTTTTCAGTGGGCTCAATTATAGAACAAGAGGCGCACCCTTGGAAAGGAGGAATTTCAAACCAGAAAACATTCTAATAAGCAATTATACAATCATAAAACCGAAACGGCAACCACTTGACTTTCGCTAGCGAAAGGAGTACACTAGGAATGTAAATTTACGCTAGCGCAAGGAGCAAGTATGGAAGAATGGATTGTTACGCGGGAAGCCGCCTCCCTCTTGGGCGTAACGCCAGCTCGCGTTCGACAGCTCGTAGCAGAAAAAAAGTTAACGGCCAAGAAACTCGGCGGAAAATATCGTGGACAATGGCTTATCAAAGCCAGCGAAGTCAGAAAACATTTAGACAAGAAAGGAGTAATCAGTACAATGAAAGTCAAAAGCCGCATGACCCCTAACCCTATCACTGCTTCCCCCAAAACCACCTACAACGAAGCCTTACGACTGATGCAGCAAAATGAAATCAAACATCTCCCCATCGTAGACAAGAGAGGCAAACTCGTTGGGATCGTCACCCGAAGCGACATGCTGGACGCCAAACCGTCGGGCGTATCCACATTGAGCGTTTACGAAATTGCCTCCCTGCTAGAAAAGGTGACCATGAACCAGATCATGAGCCACCCGGTCTACGCGGTAGCAGAAAATTGCAGCATCGCCAATGCCGCCAACCACATGCTCGAAAATACGATTAGCTGCCTGCCAGTGGTTCGCGAGGAAGAAGTCGTTGGTATCATCACAGATACCGATGTCTTCAAAACCTTTGTGGAAGTTACCGGCGGCGGACAAGCTGGCTCGCGCGTCGAAGTGCGCATGCCGGATAAAAAGGGCTACCTGGCCAAGTTTGTCAACGCATTTGATGAAGCAGACAGCTACATTGTATCCGTAGCCATCACCTACGATGACACCGGCGACTACTGCTACGTCGACTTGAAAGAGCGCGGCGGTGATGAAGAGAAACTCCGCCAAGAACTAGATGACTTAGCAGATATTGACGTCATCGAATTTTTCCCAAGCGACCATGAAGATCTGTGCAGCTTTGGGAAAAAATAAATACCCCCAAACCTCAAAATGCAAAAGCCCGGCCTCAATGAGGCCGGGCTTTTGATTCAAGGCCCAAAAACATTTCCGGCAACCATACTACATTTTGCCCATACATGCTACAATATCACCCAATTATTCTGGAATCCGCAGACTCGTTTTGGAAACCAAGCTATCAAGCAACAAGGGATAGGAAAAAGAAATGTCCACAAACAACCTCCCAAAGGTCTCTATCATCTTGCCGGCCTACAACGAGGCAGCCAGCATCACCAAAATCATTGTAAAAATTCGGCAAGTTGTTGAGCAGGCTGGCTACCCCTTTGAAATCCTAGTCATCGATGATGGTTCCGATGATGGCACCGCGGAACAGGCGCAGGGGATAGGGGCTACCGTGATCCGGCACCCTTACAACATCGGGAACGGGGCCGCCATCAAAACGGGCATCCGCAACGCCCGCGGCGAGATTCTCGTCATGCTAGACTCCGATGGACAGCATCCCCCCGAAGATATCCCTCGCTTGATTGAAAGAATTGACCCCTATGATATGGTCGTTGGGGCGCGCACGAACGCCTCCGACACCGATGCCCACCGTGATATTGCCAATACGATCTACAATTGGTTGGCCAGCTATGTCAGCGGCCGCAAAATCGAGGATTTGACCTCCGGGTTTCGAGCCATCAAGACCAATGTTGCGCGCGGCTTTGTCTACTTGCTCCCTAACCGATTCTCGTATCCTACCACCATCACATTAGCCACCGTACGCTCAGGCCGCAGCCTCGCTTACGTTCCCATCCAGGGGCGGCGGCGGAAAGGAAAAAGTAAAATTCGACTGCTGCGCGACGGGATTCAGTTTTTACTCATCATTTTGCGAATCGCTACTTTTTACGCCCCTCTCAAGGTATTCATCCCCGTCAGCCTGATCATGTTTTTAACTGGATTCATTTATGGGCTCTTTAAGGTCATCGTGCTACATCTTCCCTATGGCCCTACCTCAGCAATGCTGATGACGGTCTCGATCGTCATCTTCATGGTCGGGTTGGTCTCCGAGCAAGTGGCGCAATTGCGCTTCGATCGCAGCGAATACTTCATCGATAGACGTTAAGGGGTGACAATTGAAAAGCGTAATCATGCTATCAACAGGCCGAACGGGCACAATGTTCTTTGCAAAACTATTCGCCAATTTGGTTGAGCAAGCTTGTGTCTATCACGAAGCTGGAGAGCGCTCCCGGCTAATCAATATTTTTGCTAATATGCACTTAAGCGGTTTAAGTTCACAAACGTTGCCCCTCTGGGCCTGGAGAAGAACAATCAGTACCGATGTAACTTCTTGTTCGAAAGACTTCTACATCGACTCGAACAACCACCTCTACGGGTTAGCCCCTTTCCTGCCTCAGCTCTACCCCAACCTCCATGTCATCCATATTGTGCGCGACCCGCGCGACTACGTTAGATCGCATCTCAATTGGGCCAGACATCGCCCCAAGAGCTTTGTAGCGAATTATCTAACCCCCTTCTGGCAACCAAGCGCCTTCTTACTCGGCGAAATGAATCTAACAGAATGGATAAGAGCGACTCAAATCGAACGCTTCGCCTGGATTTGGAATTTCAAAAACCGGTTTATTGAACAGCTCGAAGAAACCAAAACCCCCTATCTAAGAGTTCACTTTGAGGATTTTTTCAACGGCCCTCACCCCAGCGAACATCTCAACAGCATGCTAAGCTTCATTGGGCTTCCGAAAGTAAGCAACGTCGATGAGCAATTTCAACGCTCTGTCAATCCTGCCCGAAAACGTTCTCTCCCCACTTGGAAAAAATGGACATCTGAGCAATGTCAAAACCTCCAGGCGTTATGTGGTAAAACTATGGGACGCTATGGCTACGGCAAAGAAGCAAGTTGGATGGAAAAAATAGCTTCGCAGTAACGGAGATTCTTTTGAAGAACAAGCAATATAGTATCGGGCTGCTTTTTTCACTGGCAGTGATTGGATATGTTCTGGTAAAACTAGATTGGTCGGATGCAATCTATACAATTTCACACTTGCATTGGAAATGGTTAATCGCTGCGTTCTGCGTTTATTTGATCAACTATTTGCTACGGACATTAAGGTTTCAAATCCTTCTTGATTTTCAAAAAGATTCCTTCGTTCCACTCTTTGGCATCACTGGACTGTATGGAATGTATCTTTATCTCATGCCGGCCAAATCGGGCGAGCTTTCCTATCCCATTTTGATAAAAAACAGATTCGCCGTTCCTTTTACGAACAGCACTGCCTCGCTGGTAACAGCCCGCATATTTGATTTCATCACAATTGGCCTATTTTTACCAATCGTGTTAGCATTTTATTGGCATCGATTTCCGGCTTGGTTACGATATAACGCGATCATTTTTTTCTTTTTGATATTTCTCCTCGCGCTTGGATTCATATGGCTGATGAGGCGCCCCAACAAGATGTCAACTTTCAAAAACAAGCATCCCTGGTTGGAGAAAATCAGCCAAGCATGGCAAGGTCTGATTGAAAACATTCGCACCATCAATCAACGAGGCGGATATTGGCGAGTCTGGCTATTGACACTGGGCATTTGGCTTTGCATTTACACCAATTTTTACTTCATTGTGCTAAGTTCCGGATTCTCGCCCAATTACTTCCAGGTGGTCGTCGTTTCGATTATCATGATTCCGATGACACTTCTCCCCTTACAAGGCTTCGCCAATCTCGGAACCCACGAAATCGGATGGACAGCGGCCTTCAGGCTGTTTGGCTACTCGGCCAACACATCTCTCAACATCGCGATCAGCTCGCACATCGTTATGCTTTTCTTTGTGCTTGTGCTTGGACTTATAGGGTATATCTCTTCATCAATAACTGCTCAGTCATCATCGGAATTAACCGCGAATGACGCGAATTAGGCAGCTTTAATGGGAGAAAACAGCATGTTTTTACTTGGCCTATTATCGGTCCTTCAAATAACTTTCTTGCCAGGATTCTTATTATTAAAACCTTTCAACGTTAAAAACAACGTCATACAAACAATCATTTTCTCTTTGGCTTTAAGTCTGATCGCCAATCACGTGATCGTCTTCGTTGCGACAGCCGTAGGAGTCAATCTTTCATACGTCTACTACATTCTTTTCGCCATCGAAATCATTCTGTTGTTCAAACTCTACGCACCGACCCTGGCGCAATCATTGGCAGAGACCACATCGAAACAATATGACAAAGCCTTAGCTTATCTACAAAGCGTTATCCCGTCTCAAAACAAAGCTGAAAACAGCACCATTTCTAAAGCCCTTTTCGGCCTGATCACAATCGCCTTTTTCGCCATGGCCGGCTGGAGCCTCTGGTGGGCTTTCAAAGTTTGGTACACCAACCTCGACACCGTTTTTACCCAATGGGACGCGGTCGTCTCCTGGAATCGGTGGGCGACGGAATGGTTCTCGGGAAACTTCCCAACGGACTCGAAGCGCTATGCACAATTGATTCCCACAAACTTCGCCGTCTCCTACGCTTTTCTGCGCGGCACGGCGATTCAGTTCTTTGCCAAAGGGCTGATGCCGTTGTTCAACTTCTTCATCTTACTGATGCTCTTTGAGCTAGGAGTCACCCAAAAGCGGAGTGGATATTTCATTGCCGTTGTCGTTGCCCGCTTCGTGATTAAAAAGTTTCTGGGAGCGTATATCGTTTCCGGCTATGTCGATGTCGCCCTGGCGTTCTTCGCACTGCTCCCCTTTTACACGCTTCTGAAAGCAAAATCCGTCCAGGGAGAAGAGCAACAAGACTATCTCTACCTGGGGGCTATATTTGCTGCCGGGGCCGCTCTTACAAAGCAAAATGGTCTCTTTGTCTTGGCCACCTATCCCCTGCTGGCCTATCTGATCGTGATCAACACGCTGGCCCAACGTGATCGAAAAGAGAAATTGCGCATGGCAGCCAACCTGGCCTTGCTCGGGCTTGTGGTCATCTCCCCCTGGTACATTTTCAATGAGTACAGAATTTTCACAGGAGCCAACAGCACCAATGTGGCTTATCTGGCCGGCGCACGACATGAAGGCCGCAATCTGATTGACCGTTTCCTGCGCGCCGTCAGGTTGTTGGAAGAGTATGCCCTGCTCTTCCCTTTCATCCTGATTCTGCTTCCCTTCGTTGAACCAGCTTTCCGGTGGGGTACGCTGCTCGTCATCATCCCCTACGCCATCATCTGGGCCCTGGCCTTCAGCACCTTCCCCAGAAACCTTTCCATCGCTCTGCCCTTGCTGAGTCTGATGGCCGGGACGAGCGCGGAAAGATTGATCCTTTTTGGAAAAACGCTCATCGACAAACTGAACATCGAACGGGTCAAACTCCTCCTGGTTGTGCTGGGCCTTGCAGCGATCGTTTTGGTCGCAGGCTTGCTCGTCTCCGACGAGGCGCTCATCAACCACCAAACCGAGCAACAAAAAGAGATTTTATTCGATTTCCTCAACCGGCCACTTTACAATTATTTCGAGGAAAGCGGCCACGTCGAGCCGATCATCACCAATTACCCGATCCAATACCTGCCCGGCCTGGAAGAGATGCAAATCGAAGCTGGCAATTTTCAGGATTATGATTACTACCAATGGGTCAAGGAGCAGCATCCCGACGCGAGGCTGATGCTCATCCAGCGGGGGCAAGCAAGCGAGCAGGTTTTGGCAGAGATCGACGAGAAACTGCAATCAGGGGACTACAAGCTGATCTTCAGGAAGAACAATTACATGTTCATCCGTTTTCGGGAATAGACTCAGGCGCGACTTCCCGACTATTGGATCGCCCGGTTGATGACCTCGTTGACCGCCTCCAAATCGGCGGGGAGTTCAACAGGGGGATTAGTGTGCGCCGCTTCAACAGCGGGTAAAGCACCCTCGTGGTAATCGACCTTGAAATCCGTGAACTTGAGCCCGTGCGCCGTGGAAATGACCACGACGCGATCATCGGGATGGATGTCACCGCGGGCCACCATCTTGAGCAACACCGCCAGGGCTACGCCCGTTTGCGGGCAGGTGTACAGCCCGGTGCGATCGGCGCGGGCGGCGGCATTGGCCAACTCATCCTCGCTGGCCTGATCGACAATGCCATCAAAAGCCTTCAACACCTTGACGGCGCGCTCGTAGCTGACCGGCGCGCCAATTTGAATCGCGGAGGCTGCTGTCGTTTGCGCTTCGACAGCGGCATATTCTTTGAAGCCGGTTTGGTAGCTCAAGTAGAGGGGATTGGCGTTGGCTGCCTGGGCGCAGGCAATTCGGGGGAGGCGATCGATCAGGCCGAGTTCTCGCATCAACATGAAGCCACGTCCCAGGGCGCTGACGTTGCCCAAGTTCCCTGCCGGGATGACGATCCAATCGGGCACCTGCCAATCGAATTGCTGGGCAATCTCGATCCCGACGGTCTTCTGTCCCTCGATGCGCAAAGAGTTCATTGAATTGGCCAAATAGATGGTCGGGTCTTCGGTCAACGCCTGGACGATGGCCATGCAGCCGTCGAAGTCGGTGTCCAGGGCGAGCACCAGCGCGCCGTTGGCGATCGGCTGGACAAGCTGGGCGGTGGAAACCTTGCCACGGGGCAACAGGATCACGGCAGGAATATCGGCAGCGGCGGCATAGGCAGCCAACGCGGCGGAGGTGTCCCCGGTCGAGGCGCAGGCTATGGCGCGAATCGGCTTGCCATCGGCGAGCATCTGATTGACCACCGAGACCAGCACGGTCATGCCCAAATCCTTGAACGAGCCGGTGTGGCTGTTGCCGCATTGCTTGACCCACAAATCCGGCACGCCGATCTCGTCCCCAAGCTGGCGGGCCCAGAAACAGTTGGTATGCCCTTCGTACATGGAGACGACGTTCTCGTCTCTCACCTGGGGCAGAACCCATTCCCTTTTGCCCCAAATGCCGCTGCCGTAAGGCCATTGGTTGGTGCGCACGCGCTGATCAAAAAGAGCTTTCCATTCATCCGCGCTGCGGTCCTTCAAGGCCTCCAGATCATGCTCCACGTCCAGCAATCCCCCACACGTTTCACAGCGATAAACCACCTCGTCGATCGAATACCGCACACCACAACCGCGAATGCATTCAAACCAACTCGTATAAGTCATCAAGACTCTCCTTTTCTTTTTGTAACCGTCTACTGCGTAAGTCCTATTACAGCCCAACTGCATGTGACTTGATTCGGTGGATTGGTTGGAATCCCTTAGCCGCCAACTCTGCGGTGGGAACAGAAGCCTCATCGGGTTTGTCGGAGAGCCCAAAGAGCAGCGCACCTCGCTCCTTCCAACGCAGGGCCGCGGTGCGGACTTCCTGGGTGAGGACAATCTCATTGGCCAACAAAGCGTCCACAGAGGCATCTTCCGGCAAACAACCCATGCGGTCAATCGTAGCGTGATACTCGTTGTACCGAAAGGCCTTAAACGGGGTGGGATCGCCCTCTTCGACACGCGCGTAGACGCGGGCATGAATTTGTTTCAGCGAACGGGGCAGCTTGTCAGCGTTATGATTTACCTCCGTAATGAATTGCTCAAAATCAGTCATTTGACCGGCGCGCACCTGAGCGACCAAAGCATCCAACTGATATAAACCGCTCCCCAAGACCAGACAAATATAAGCCAGGTAATCCTGGTTATCGGTGGTAAAGGGATGAAATTCGACCTGATTGAGTTGATCATAGGCAGCCTGAAAATCCGCAGCGCTGAAGTCGTCGCCCAACAGGTCTTCGACCGTGCGACGCACCGCGAGCACCCGGGCTTGGTTGATAAGATGATCGTTGCGGCCACGAGCGCCCATGGCGGTCTTGTCGATGTCGACAATGATGGCCGTGCGCTCATCAATGGGAAAATTCTGCTGATGACAATACAACTCAAAATCGGCAATAGCGTTCCAGCGTTCAGCTAAATATAGCCTGCCGCCCTCTTTTTTTATAATTTCTGTTGGCGAGGGATCATCTTTCTCCGAGGCGATGAAAGCCAGACCCGGCCATTTGCCAGCGCGAGCGATGTTGATAAAGGCAGCACCGTCGTTCATGCGCGTGTCCCCAACGTAAATTAACCGCTCGATGGACGTTTCAACGCCACCCAAGGCTCTGGCAGCTTTCAAGATCTGGATGATGACGCGGGCGTAGGCAGACTCACTTTTGCGCGGGGTGACTCCTGCCGGGACTCCGACTCGGTCCCGAACATCCTCCAACGAGGGCAAGCGCTCATCGAGCGGGATCAAATTCCGAAAAACGATAGAATCTCCCAAGAATTCATCAATTGAAGCCAAACCATAATTTTTCATCTTTTCTCTCCAGACACGACTCTACTTTAATCTATTTGCATTTCATTTCGGTTGAAGCGCCGATTTGCTCGCTTTGCGTACCTTCGGTATGCACGCCGTTGGCGAGTAGGTGACACGCTTTTCGTCACCGTATCGAAATCAAGCGGTATGGCTTGGGAAAACGGCATTAGACGCGTACCTTCCAACATACGCAAGCGGGTCAGCGAATATACCCTTTGGAGACGAGTAGTTCTGCGCTCAAGATAGCGCCACCCGCCGCGCCCCGAACGGTATTATGCGAAAGGGCAGCAAACCGAATGTCCATGACCGGACATGGTCGCAGTCGTCCCATCGTGATGGCCATACCATTACCGGCAGCTCTGTCCCGGCGCGGTTGAGGCCGATCTTTTTCTTCTCGATAGACGAGAACCGGATCGGGGGCGGATGGAAGCTTGAGACGTTGTGGCTCGCCCTGAAACCGTTTCCAAATGACCTTGATTTGACCCAAGCTGGGTTTTTCTAACCCGAACTTGAGACTGACACAAGCTGTGTGACCGTCGACGACGGGCACGCGCGTACAATGCGCCGAGATACGCAAGCTATCATCGTGAACGAATTGACCCGATTCGATCCGGCCCAGAATTTTTAGCGGCTCGCGCTCAGTCTTTTGTTCCTCGCCGCCGATGTAGGGAACCACATTGTCAATCATGTCCATCGAGGCAACACCGGGGTACCCCGCTCCCGAAACCGCCTGCAAGGTGGTAACAAGAATGCTATCGACGGGGTAGCCGGCCGCCATCAAAGCATAGACGGGTGGCAAATAGCTCTGCAAGCTGCAATTGGGTTTGACGACGATGAAGCCCTTATCCCAGCCGCGCCGATCCTGTTGAGATGGAATTATATCAACATGACCGGGATTGATCTCCGGGATCAGCACGGGGACATCTTCACTATGCCGGTGGGCCGAATTATTGGAGACAACCGGCAATCCTGCAGCAGCGTAGTCCTCTTCCAGTGCGCGCACCGCCGATTTTTCCATTGCCAAAGCAGAGAAAACAAAATCGCATTTAACTTTGGCCGCCTGTACGTCAGCGGCATCGCCAACGATCAAATTGGCAACATCATCGGAGAGGTCTTCCGCCATCACCCAACGCCCGGCCACAGCTTGAGCATAGGATTTGCCCGCCGAACGCGGCGAAGCGGAAACATGCGTCACGCGGAACCAAGGATGGTCTTGCAACAGGCGCAAATAATTCTGTCCCACCATCCCCGTGGCACCCAGGACACCTACACGTATTGTATCCATCCATTCATCCTTTCAATGCAACCGAATGATGAAGATTAAGAAAATAATTCGTAATACCTTCAACCTACATGCTGCGATTTGCCGCAGGCATCCCTTCGGGAAAATCGCCCCTTGG
>CAZJBA010000089.1:0-3851 GCA_964544065.1 uncultured Anaerolineales bacterium
CCTCGACGCATCCTTCAACAAAGTTCAGGATGCTTGTTACTTTAGGTTTGGCATCAAAATGCGATTGCCTTATCGGGTGGGCGAATCCCCGTTGACCGCGACCTGATAATCTGCTATTCTAATGATAGTACTCTTTTCTCATCATTTCGAATCATCTCCCGGGAGAAATGACCATGATCGAACCTATTTTGGATATTTCCCACTGGCAAGGCGAAATCAAGGCCAGCAAGCTGCTCAAGGCCGGAGCGTTGGGCATGTACATCAAGGCGGGCGGTGTCAATAAATACAATGGCGCCAATTACGCCGACACACGCTTCCGCGAAAATGCCGAAAAGTTTAGCAAGCATATCCCCTGTGGCTGTTATTACTTCTTTTATCCCCACATCGACGGGGTCAAACAAGCCAAATATTTTTGCCGTTTATTGACCTCGGTGGAATGGAATCTACCCCCTGCGGTCGACGTCGAGTCGAACCCGCGGCACGTTAGCCAGGCCCGCTTTCAGCGCGAATTGAAGCAATTTGTGGACATCGTTGAAGAAGAGTTCAACCGCAAATGTGTGATTTACACCCGCGGCTGGTTCTGGAACGATCAAGTTGGCCAACCGGCCTGGGCCAAAGAGCACAAACTATGGATTGCCCGCTATGGAGAAAATCTTCAACATCCGTGGAACAACAACCCTGACACAAAGCTGCGCCCGCGCCCGTGGACAGACTTTTGGATGTGGCAATACAGCGCCGACGGCAACATGAGAGGCGAGGAGTTTGGCGCCACGGGCTCGAAGTCGATCGACATCAACAAGGCCAACATGACCAAAGAAGAATTTTACGCCTTTGCCAATTGGACCGAGGGCGAACAACCTGCACTGCCCCCAGAAGAGGAACCGACACCACCCCCGGATGAAACCGAGCCCGGTGAAGAGGAAGAAGCACCGGAATCGAAATATCCCCACAAAGGATTCTTGCGAAGAGGCTATTATGCCCTGCGGCTGCGCTCACGGCCGACCACCCATGAAAAAAACACCGTCAGTGCAATCAAACGGGGCTACAAGTTCACGGTCTACAAGGAAGTTCAACTGGAAGATGATCTCTGGTGGCTGATCGAAATCCCCGACGGCACCGTCGGTTGGGGGGCGCGGCGCTATCAAGGCGTCAATTACCTCGAGCCGGTAGTTTGATCCGCTCATCCGCTTAAGCGCCATAACGCTCTCTCAGGGAGAGAGCGTTTTTTTATTAGGTCTTGCGGAGATGGTTCAGCAGTATGTGATTGACAAAAAAGTTAACAGAGCGAATCGGCGAACTGCGTAAGTCCTATCTAAGACCTTTAGGGTCTCCGAGACCCTAAAGGTCTCGTCTGTTCATTGCAAGCGGAGCACAACCCGGCCATCGGCCCAAAGCTCTTCCAGGGCATAGTAATTACGCCTCTGGGGAGAAAAGAGATGCAAGACAACGTTACCATAATCGGCCAGTACCCAGCCGCCGCGCGGATCCCCTTCTACGCGCGGTTTGACATTATATTCTTGCTTGACCGCGGCAAAAGCAGCCTCGGCAAGCGCGTCGATCATGCGGGGGCTGGTGCCCGAACAAATCACAAAATAATCTGCTAGCAGGGTAACTTCTCGAATCTCTAAGACCAAGATGTCTTCCCCCTTTTTTTCTTCTAACGCATCAACTAATGTATGGGCAAGCTCTAATGTATCCAATGACACCTCATTTCATCTAATTAGCGATTATTCTACTCGCAAGTCCGGGACCCCAAGGGCATGCTTGGCGATCCTCGGGACGCCCGGGGACGGGCTTCGGAGCCTCATCTCAATGGCATTGACGAACCATTGACGATTCATGATTAGCCCTCTAATTCGGCGCTGAAGAGACGGGTGTAGACGGCGCCGCTGGGCTGCAAATCGCTGCGGTACAAATGCACCGATTGAACCCTGGCCACGCCCAAATAGCCGACATTGGTGTCGTTAAGCACATCTCCGATCACCCGCACCTCGGATGGAGAAGCATTGCGGGACACCCGACCAATGGTAATATGGGGAGAAAAAGGACGCCGGTCCGGCGGGTAGCCGACGCGAGCAGTCTGTTTGTCGATGCCGCGCTGAAGCGCCTCAAGCTCGGGTGGAGACTCCACCCCAATCCAAATCACGCGTGGGTGCCGCATCTTGGGGAAAGCGCCCAAACCGCCCAAACTGATCACAAAAGGCTCTCGATCAATGGTTTCACCTGCAAGGATATCCTGCAAAACAGCGATGTTATTTTGAGAGACATCGCCCAAAAACTTCAACGTCAAGTGCACTTTTTCGGCGGGTACCCAACGCACAGAAACCTGCCCCATTTGATCGCTTAAATCAGTACATATTTGGGCCAAACGTGTTCGTAGATCAGTGGGTAAATCAACCGCGATAAAAGCTCGGATAACAGACATCTCTTGCTTCCTTTTTTCTATCGTCCCCGAACCAGGTAAAAAGGGGAGAGAAAATCGCTAACGAGTCCTTACGATACCCATCCCCCAACGGAAAATCGACACACGATAGAAAACCCAGGTCAACAAACTGTACGCTTATTTTTTCTCTTCGGCAGCATGAATCGTTTTTTGAACCGCCTGACTAAACTCTTGATAGGTGACGGGTTTGGTCAAATATACCGACGCACCCGCATCCAAACCGGCTTGAATGTCCGAAGGCAGGCTTTTGGCCGAAGCGACAATCACAGGGATATCGACCATCTCAGGATTCTTTCGCATCTGGCGAAGGACATCCAACCCAGACAAATCAGGCATCATCACATCTAACACAACGGCATCCGGTTTATGTTCTTCCAACAACTTAAAGGCAGCATTGCCCCCATAAGACTTATAGACTTTATAGCCACATAAGCGCATCATCTCGGCAAACATTTCAGCCGTATCTGGCTCATCCTCAACGATGACGACCTTTTTTATCGCTTTTGCCATGTTCCTTTTGCGCTCCTCAATCACGTTTTTGTCCAAACTAGTACCAGGGTTTTCTCGATCATCTTTATTGTACCTGAAAATAGCACAAGATTGGTCAAATTGCAAGTAAAAGATTTCACCATTTCCAAAATACGTTCTCAAGCAAGTTTTTCAAGCAGCTTTTGATAATCTTCAGGCGTATCGACGTCAAAGCGAATCCATTCATCCTGCCAGGGCACCCAGGTAACCTGATAGCTGGAAAACAGAACCCGGCCGCCGACATCACCTTGAAGGGCGGTTAACGCTGAAAAAGTGCGACGATGCCACAAGACTGGATTGGCGCGTTGACCTTGGACGCGCGGAGCGACGATGGCTGCTTCGGTGGAGGCGTGGGCCCGTACCAGTTTACGGATGAGCGCGACCGGAACCTGAGGTTGGTCCGCCAACAGAATCAGGGCGCCCGTTCCCGAGGGGGGTACCGCTTTCACGCCCGCCCGAACGGAGCTGCTCTGACCCTGACACCAGTCCGGGTTGTGTATCAAAGAGACGGGCAGGCCATCCAGAATCGCTCTCATCTTGGACAGGTGCTCCCCGGCCACAACAAGCACCGGAGAGAGATCGGCTTGCAAAGCCTTGTGGGCGACATGCCACACCAATGGCTTTCCCCGCCAGAGCAAGAGTTGCTTCGGTTCGCCAAAACGAGAAGAGCCCCCGGCAGCAAGCACAATCCCGGCGATCGAAGCTTGGTCAGTATTCGATTCCATTGGGGGAATTGTAGCATCAGCAGAGTCAAGCGTCAAACAGGACAAGCCCGCTGGTGTGCGCACAAGAGTTGTCAGACGGCCTGCCTCGGCGCATAGTAAAACGCCAACGAGACGTTTGCTAGATCGATCGAGGCAACGTCCCCGTTGCCGTCCTT
>CAZJBA010000089.1:3951-12513 GCA_964544065.1 uncultured Anaerolineales bacterium
ACGCCAACGAGACGTTTGCTAGATCGATCGAGGCAACGTCCCCGTTGCCGTCCTTGGCGAGCGATTGCCTGACAAGGACACGAAAAAACAAGAACCCCAGCTTTTTTGCTGGGGCTCGAGTTATTTGCAACTTACGGCTTTCTTGTTCAATCAGCAGCCAGAACAGCAAGAACCACAATCATCGACGCCGCTCTTGGCAGCATCAGGTTGCTTGATCTGAAATCCCGGCCGGCCGCCATCTTGAGCATAATCAATCACGGAACCTTTCAAATAGCGCAAGGAAGCGTCATCCACGATGACTTGGACGCCATGGTGTTCGAAGACTTGATCATTGTCCCCAATGTTGTCATCGACCGCCATGCCGTACTGGGGCCCGCCTCAACCTGCGCCTGCAACGTAAACGCGCAGGCCGTGGTCGACCAGTTCGCGCTGCTTGAAAAAATCTTGCACAGCTTCAGCAGCAGAGGCTGTCATGGAAACTGTTTCGGGAGATACCTGTAAATTCATAGTCTGTTTTTATCCTTGTATGTGCATAGGCGAATAAAATACGAACAGATGTAATTTTAACAGCATTCCTTGGATTGGTCAAATTGGGTCAGGAATCAGTAGATTAGGGATCAGGGACTAGGGATCAGGAGCCCGGTGATTGCTTCCCGGTACCCTGATCCCCTGATTCCTGATCCCCTGACCCTACGGCGTCGATGAGGGCGTCTGGGTAGCGGTAGGCGCCTCGGTGTCGGTAGCGGTCGGGGCTGTGGTTTGGGTGAACGTCGAAGTGGGAGACAATGTCGCCGTTGGCGTCTCCGTGACCGTAGGCGTCAGGGTCGCTGTTGGCGTTAAGGTCGACGTTGAAGTAAACGTGGGCGTGGCGGTTTGCGTGTATGTCGATGTGGGTGTCGGTGTCGGTGTGGGTACCTGTAAGTCGATTTGTAAACTCGTCTCGGCGTAGGTGTCTTCCGTGCTGAAGAGGCGCAACCGCAGCGTAACTTCTCCCGCCTCCAACTCGTCCACCTCCCAGGAACAAATTTCCTCCGGCTCCGGGACGGGATCATCATCCTTGCAAATTGTGTCCCAATCATCCGGGTCGGTGCCGCGGCCCCATAGCAGCTTATAACGTTCGAAATTGCTGGTCGCGTCCACCTGCCCGTAAATCTCGACCGGGCTAGACTCGATCAGCTCGCCGTCATCAGGGGAAACAAGTCCCAAAATTGGGCGCGAATCATCTTCGGTACATTCCTCTTGCGGGGTGAAGAAGATCGGCTCGGAAAAACCCATTTCCTCCGCCCAAGCGCGACCCTGATTCGTCTCCTTAATCCACTTGACCGCCCAGGGATCCTCGACGTTCAGCCCCAATTCCGTTTCGGTGAAATCCGAACATTCAGGTGAGGCCAGCAACTCCGTCCAGGTGTCGATGGTAGCCTCCTGCCACAGGTCTTCTTCTTCCGGGAGCGGCAACTGGTCGGCGGCGAAATATTCTCTCCGCTGACTGGGGCACCACTGCGAGGGTTCGGTGCCAGACTCGGCGCAAATGACCCGTTCGACAATGCCTGCCGGGGGCAACATGGAGGTGGGCGACCCGCCGGTCAATTGTTGGACAACCGTCTGCATGAACGAAGCCCAGATAGGGGCCGCGCCGGTCAGCCCGCTGGTTCCTTCCATGGGGGTGTAATCAGCGTTGCCAACCCAGGCGCCCACGACCACATCGGGCGTGTAGCCGATGGTCCAATTATCGCGGAAATCGTTGGTCGTGCCGGTTTTGGCCGCCACCTGAAAAGGCAAATTCAGCGCCGAGTTGTAGCCAAACATCGGCGCTCTAGCTTCGTTATCCGAAAGGATCGAAGAGATCAAAAAAGCGTGTTCCTGGCGCAAAGCCTGCTCTCCGGGCGGAGTCTCGTATTGGTAAACGATCTCGCCGAGATGATCTTCGATCCGGGTGATGGCGACCAGGGGAACCTTGCGGCCCCCGTTGGCAAAGACCGTATAAGCGCCACTCAACTCCAGCAGGGTGACATCACCGCCGCCCAGGGTGAGCGATAGTCCGTAATCTTGGCGGGTCAGGGTGGTGATGCCCAGGCGCTCAGCCATGGGCACGAGGCCATCCCTGATCTCCGTTTCGGGGTTATCGTAGATGCCGACGAAATCGAGGGTTTTCACCGCGGCCACATTGATAGAATTGGACAAAGCCTCGCGCACAAGCATGGGACCATGATAGCGCTCGTCGTAATTGACCGGCACGTAGGGCGGGCGTGTGTCATTGGGATCGCCCGAAGGCGGGAATTCAGAGCGCACGTCCCAAATCAAGGTGGCGGGAGTCCAACCTTGTTCGAAAGCAGCTACATAGGTCAGCGGCTTGATCGACGATCCCGGCTGCCGGGGACTGACGGCCATATTGACCTGGCCATCGATGTCTGCATTCTCGAAGTCAGCCGACCCAACCATGGCCAAGATTTCTCCCGTGCTGGGGCGAATGGTTACCAGGGCTCCGTTGGTGACATGTTTGTCAGCCAGGGCAGCGACCTGATCGCTGACCACTTGCTGGGCAGTATCCTGCAAGCCAGGGTCCAGTGTGGTGTAAACGCTAAACCCGGAACGATAAATCGTCTGCGGGTCGTATCTTTCTTCCAAAATGGAGCGGACATAATTAACCCAGTGCGGGTAGCGCATTTCCACATCAGGCGGCTTGAATTCGTAAGCGGCAATTTCTTCAACCGCGGCGGCAGCCTCACCGGCGTCAACGCAAATCGGCTGGGGATTGTTACTGACCGCAAGGCAGCCCATTTCCTGGCTGGTCTGGTACATGAGCATGAGAATGTCTTCATGGCGTTGAAGCGTCTTTTCCCGGTTGGTGTAAATATCATACACGGATGGCAATTGGGGCAAACCGGCCAGAAAAGAGGCCTGGGCCAAATTGAGTTGATCGGCCGAGACGCCGAAATACGTTTGGGCGGCAGCTTCGACTCCGTAGGCCATATTGCCGTAATAATTCTCGTTGAGGTAAATCTCCAGAATTTCGTCTTTGGTGTAGCGGCGCGTAATCTCAGCGGCCAAGATGGCCTCGCGCAGCTTGCGCCGATAGGTTCGGCTGGCGCGTTCCTCCGGGCTCAGGAACAAGGTGCGGGTCAACTGCTGGGTGATCGTCGAAGCGCCGGAAACGGTCTCACGGCTGGCCAAATTCTGCCAAAAGGCGCGCACAATCGCCATAGGATCAAAGCCAGGATGATTGTAAAAATCTTCGTCTTCGGCCGCGATCGTAGCAGCGACGAGATAGGGCGACATTTCATCCAGGGAAACGTAAGTGCGGCGACCGGCATCGGGGTCCAAAATCTCATAGAGCAGGTTGCCGTTGCGATCCAAGATTCGGGTGGTCTCGAAAGAAGAGATTCGTTCACGCAAGTCGCTGGGGTCGGGCAAATCGCTGGCGATTCGCCGATAGATGATGAGGCCGGTCGTGCCCAGAATCAAAGTCAAAAGAACAACCAGAAACGCCCCCAAGATGGACATGCGCAAAAAACAACCCAAAAATTGCTCAGGTTGAAAAGTTCTGCTAGGAGGGGATACTGATTCCCCGGCAGGAGCAGCGGGACTCACCTCAGGCGGGGGAGCCGATTTTGAGGCCTTTTCTCGCTCGATGGCGGTTCGTGAAACCCGTGTCCCGCCCCGATCGATTTCATCCACCCGGCGCGGAAGCGGCATCCCGCGCGTGTCCACCGCCGGGGGCGCGTTGATGGGAGTCGTGCCCAAGCGTGGGGGCGGCGGAACGGTGGCCTGCTCATGGGGCAGGGTCTCGGCCTCAGCAGCGGTATCGTCGACGGGGGAGTCTTCCCCAGCTTCATCAGTGGAATCAGGCGTCGCCTGGGTCTGCTCATCATCAGCGGGCGCCTCCTCCACATCTTCATCCGGAGTCAAATTCTCTTCTTCGGCGAGGGAAGCTATTTCCTGCTCCACCCGTTCAGCTTCATCAAGCAAACGCCGAAAGCGCTCACGAGGTTCTTCTTCTGGTTGTTGGGGCGATTTCTCTTCAGACATCTTGTTCGTTTATGCCTCCTGGCTGGTCATCAAGACACTCCAAGTTCCTTTCATGACGACCTCATCATCTTGATTGATGACACTGAGTTCTATCACCACCTTGCCAGACCCCAGGCGACGGTAAAACTTCGTGCTAAGCACCTCCGTGGCAACATGAACGGTATCACCGATCAAAACCGGTTTGATGAATTTCCAGTTTTCGATCTCGCGAAAAGCGATCACCGTGCCCTCGATCATGCCGCTTTGGGCCACCAGCCCGGAAGCGATCGAAAGGACCAGCAAGCCATGGGCAATCCGCTCGCCGAAGGGGGAATCCTGGCAATAGTCTGCGTCGGTATGAATTTGATTATAATCTCCGGACACACCGGCAAAGGTGACAATGTCGCTCTCGGTGATGGTGCGTCCGGTGCTGATGAAACGTTGGCCGACTTCGAACTCTTCAAAATAGAGGCCGCGGGGTTGATAGGTCTCCATAAAAGTTTCTCCTCATCTCAGACAGGCTGATTTTCTTAAACGGGCCAGAAAGGCCACCCCCAAATGGTATAACACCATAAATAGAGAAGTCGTTCCGCGAGGGGCAAGCAAGATGACAGTCTTCATGATTCTAGCATAAAACGGGTTACTGACCCCTTTGACCTTTCGGACTTCTGCCTTTACAATCCCCTTATGACCAAAACATGGTACCTCGACCCGGACGGGCCGGGCGCCTACACCATCGCCGCGGATGCTCGTTGCGGGCCCACCGATTACTACAACGACCATATTTGGGAACTCTCCTTGGAAGGAGGGGATCCGCCCAGCCTGTCTCTGCAAACCACCTTTGGGCTACGGGCGCGCAATTTGCGGCTTTTTCCTCGCTTTGTGGAGGGGGATACAGGCATCTCTAACCCAGAAGATTTCAACAAGCCTCCTGTCGTCCATAAATTTTATCCTAATTATCTACAATTATCCTTTTCGCCTTCAACGGGCATTGAGGTTCAAAGCGAATATTGGGTTCCGGAATCACACGCTGTGGCCGGGAGAGTCAAGATCAAGAATAGCCGCCTGGCAGAGAGGCACCTGCGCTTCGAGTGGACGGCCATGCTCTCCGCAATTGCGGAGGGACAATGTATGACTCCCGCAGAAATGGACGCGGCGACAGTGCTCCAGGGACAAACCGAGCAACTTGCGCCCGTGATCTTCATGACCGGCGGACCCTATTTCAGCCCCGGACCTTACCCGGCCCTGGCCATTGATCTCGAATTGCTTGCCGGTAGTGAGCGCACATTTACGTGGACAGCCGCCACCCTGGAAGACCATCAAGCCTCTTTCGAAAAAGGGCGCCAAATTGCCGCCCGCGAGTGGGACGGCGAAATCAGCCGGTTAGACATCCAAAACGACGGTTTGATTCAGATTGAAACCGGTAATCCCTGCTGGGACGCCGCTTTTGCGTTGGCCCAAAAAAACGCATTCGGCCTCCTGGTTGGGCCCACCGATGAATTGCCTCACCCTTCCTTTGTTTTCAGTCGCCAGCCCGATCAGGGCTATTCAGCTCGCGGCGACGGCAGTGACTACACGCACCTGTGGGCCGGCCAATCCGCTCTGGAAACCAACTTCCTGGTGGATTTTCTGCTACCCTGCGACCCTGAACTGGCCCAGGGCTTACTGGAAAACTTTCTCTCTACCCAGCAGAACGACGGTTTCGTCGATTGGAAGCCAGGGCTGGGCGGACAGCGCAGCGGTTTGATGGTCGCCCCTATTCTGGCTCACACCGCCTGGAAGGTTTATCAAGTCAGTCAAGACGATCGCTTCCTTGAAGAGAACTACCCTAAACTGCTCAACGCGCTCCAACACTGGTTTACAAGCAAGCAAGATCGAGATGGCGACGGCATTCCCGAATGGACTCACCTGATCCAAGCAGGGCTTGACGCCCATCCCACCTTCTCTCAATGGGAATCATGGAGCCAAGGGGCCGACATCAGCCAGAGTGAAAGCCCTGCTCTCTGCGCGCTGCTTTACAACGAAATCCAAACCCTGATGAAGATAGCCCGAATCCTGGAACGAACCGAATCTGCACCCGCTTTACAAGCCCTGGCCGAAAACCTGCTCAGCGGGCTGGACGCATCTTGGGACGAAGGAACAAGCCTGTACCGCTATTGGGACCGGGCCTCTCATTTCTCCCCTGCTGGCGAAATGCTCGGTCTGCGCAAAGGGCCGGGCGAGATCTATTTGCAGCGGACCTTCGACCAACCGGCGCGGTTGGTTGTCACCCTTCAGGGCGCCGAGGAGACACCCCGCCAAGCCGCGGTCTTTTTTCATGGAACCAACCTCGCCGGTAAAGACCGCATTGAACGGATCGACGAAACCCAACTCCAGTGGCGGATGCAAACGAGCCATGTCACCAGTCAATATGTCTATGCCAGTCTCGAGTACGTTGACATCCAAAACATCAAACCAGACGATCACGTTCAAGTCGAAGTGATCGACCTGGCCTGCCAAGACTATTCTCTCTTTTTGCCGCTCTGGGCCGGGATTCCCTCGCAGGAACGCGCCGATGCCATCATCCGGAACGCGCTCCTGAATCCGGAACGCTTCTGGCGTCCTTACGGCATCCCGCTGTGCCCCCCTTCAGAATCAGAACGAGCCGATTCTCCTTGCCCCCATACATCTATCCTGTGGGAGAGTTTGATCGGAGCAGGGCTGATCGCCTACGGGTATCGGCAAGAGGCTGCAACGTTGGTCACTCGCATCATGAACGCGATCATCCCCCAACTGAGCAAGCATAAAGCCTTCGCCCGCAATTATCAAACCGAAACAGGCGCTTGCGCCGGGGAATACAACGCCCTCCAGGGATTGGCGCCCTTGCCCCTGTTTATGAGAACGTTGGGGGTTGAGATCATCTCGCCCGCTAAAATTGGCTTAGAGGGCGAGAATCCCTTCGATGATCCTGTCACAATTCACTACCGGGGTACAAAGATCATCCGAGAGAAAGCCAAAACCCAGGTCATCTTTCCCGATGGGCAAAAGATGATCGTCAAGGGGCCAAAGCCTTATCTCGTGGAGCTTGATCGCCAACTGCCCCAATGATCAACTGCGTTCAGCAATCTCGGCGCTGAGATAAGCGCCCAACAAAACGATGAAGCTCAATAAATAGATCCAAAACAACAAGGCCGCTACAGCGCCTAAAGAGCCATACACCAGACTATATTTTGCAAGGCCGCTGCGTAGATACCAGGTGAACACCAAAGTGGCAATTTCAGCAGCCAGCGAAGCGACCAAAGCCCCCCAGGCACCCTGATTCCAGCTCACTTTTGTTTTGGGGATCCAGCGATACAACGTCAGCAAAATGATAAAAAGCAAGAGCCAGGCAACAAAGTGAGAGAAGTAGCGCATGCCCATCAATACTTTTGCGGCCCCATTCACCTCAGCAGGCAACAATCGAGCCATCAGATTCGCCCCCAGAATCATAGCCATCAAGATGATCAAAACCATCAAGATGAGTAATGCCATTAACCGGCGCCTCACGAAGGGGTGTTGATCCGTGTTCGGCCAGGCAGCGTTGATGTTCCTTGTCAGGATGGCAAAAGCGCCCGAACCAGACCAGGCCAAAGCAACGGCCCCCAATAGTCTCATCGAACCCCTTGCGCTCAAGACCTGCTCAATGTTCCTTGCAATCAAATCACCTGAGAACGGGAAAAAGCGAGTTAATCCATACAGAATCTGAGCTTGAGCCTCTTCGCTTTGGAGAAACGCCCCTCCAAACGTGACCAGGATGAGCATCAGAGGGAACAGCGAGAAAAAGCCGTAATAGGCCATTCCGGCAGCGGACTGGGCAACGCGCTCCTTGCCAACCCGTTCAAATACAGATACAAGGATGCGCGCAGCAACAACGGTGTTATTAAAAAAATTTTTGACAGAAATTCGTAATTTCACAGCGAGTAATCTCGGAGACAGAAAAGGTGGCACAAACGCAGCCCCCTGCTGCATCGTCCACCTTTGAATGGCCTTAAACAAACCCCAGCGTTATTCTTCGCGCTTACCTTTGGGCACCGCGCGGCGCAATTGTTTCTTGGAAACTCGATTGGTCGTCCGGCATTTGGGACAACGAACATCGTAATGGGATAAATTTTCTTCTTCTATGTAGTCCAAGGCTTCATAGATATAGCCTCGATCTAAGGGAATTGACATGTGGCATTTGTAACACTTTATACGCATGGAAAACTTCCTCTCGTCTGCATGAAGATTGCTGCTAGGCCTTTAGTATACAACAACTGCAAGATTCAGGGTAGTCTTGGAGGCGTTGTTTTGCCCACCGCACAACCAGCACAACCAGCACAACCAGGAACGCCTGAGAATCAATTCTCAGGCCGAAAGCGGCTGACGACGGTCGTCAGCTTAAGCCGACTTCGCCGTGCGTGCTGTTGGCAAAGTCGGCTTCTGTTCTTCACGGTGTGTGCCTTGCTTCGCACGCCTAGGCGACGGCAAGCCCGCAATTCATGCGCAAGCTTGTCGTCAAGCAGGCTAGTATTTCGGAATCAATTTATCAGCACACTTGAG
>CAZJBA010000090.1:0-12451 GCA_964544065.1 uncultured Anaerolineales bacterium
GGGTGCGGGCGCCCACGGGTACGGGGTATCACTGGGTGGACGGGCTGATGCGTTCGAACCGCGTGCACACTGTGTGCGAGGAGGCCCGCTGCCCCAACAGTGGAGAGTGCTGGAACAACCGCACCGCGACGTTTCTCATTCTGGGCGACACATGCACCCGCAACTGCCGATTCTGCAATGTCAAGACGGGCCATCCGATGCCACCCGACTCCAACGAGCCGGAGCGCGTGGCGCGGTCCGTGCAAGCGATGGGCTTGGAACACGCTGTCATCACTTCCGTCGACCGGGATGATCTGCCGGATGGAGGAGCCTCGGTCTTCGCAGCCGTCATTCAGCAGATCCGTAGTTTGCGGCCCGGCTGCACGGTGGAGGTATTGATCCCTGACTTCCAGGGTGACGCGCCCGCGCTTGAGACGGTGTTGGACGAGCGACCGGACGTTCTGGGCCACAATGTGGAGACTGTTCCGCGTTTGTACCGTCGGGTCCAGCCTCAGTGCCGATACGGCACCTCATTGGATGTACTGCGCCACGCCCGACGCCTGGCCCCCGAGATGCTCATCAAGAGCGGTTTGATGGTCGGGCTTGGCGAGACCGCGGACGAAGTCGTGGAGGCTATGCGTGATCTGCGCGACGCCGGCGTCGACATTCTTACGCTGGGCCAGTACCTGCGGCCCTCCGTGCAGCACATTCCCGTTGAGCGCTACTACCCACCGGATGAATTTGAGGTGCTGCGGCAGCGCGGCGTGCAGATGGGATTCGGCTGGGTGGAGAGCGGGCCGCTGGTGCGGAGTTCTTACAACGCAGCGGTTCAGGCGAGGACGCTCGACAAAGGGTAACAAGAACTAAGAGATGTGGCCGCGAGCGTCGCGGCCTGCTGATTCAGTAAATAAGGAGATCATTGGTATGAGCAACAAAAACGAAGCTCCAGGATTACAAAACGAAGAAGAGTGTCTCGTTCCCCGCGAAGTGAAAGTGATTGTGCGCGGCGAGAGTCAAAACCCGACCCGTATGAATCTGACTTCGGGCAAATTCAAGATGGTGATTGACGAGCCTGAAAACATGGGCGGCACGGACGAAGGTCCTTCCCCCATTCAGGTTTTGCTGATGTCGCTGGCGGGTTGTCTCAACGTCACGGGACACGAAGTCGCCAAACAGCGCGGTTTAAAACTCAACAGCATAAAAGTCAAAATCGAAGGCGTGATGAATCCTTGCGCCTTTATCGGTTGTTCAAGCGAAGAACGGGCTGGATTTCAAAAAATTCAAGTTACAGTGGACGCTGATATGGAAAATGCCAGCGCCGAAGAAAAAGCTGCTTGGCTGGAAGAAACCGAAGAACGATGCCCGGTGACGGATAATATCCGCTCGGACACGAGCATTTCGGTTGCCATCGATAGTTGAGGCAGCACCCGCCCAGCGTGATAAACTCTCGTCAAGCCGCCGTCCTGACGGTGGGACGCCGTCTCAATCAAGGCAATATTTTCCCAAAAATATTGAGATGATACGAGAAATTGACCAAAAGGCTTTTGGGCAGAAAGGAGAATCGGATGTCTGCCGTACAAAATAACACGCAAGAGCAAGCCGCTGAGATTACAACCCGCTTGCTTCGCGACTTGTTTCCCGCGCACGCCTGGCAAAGCATGCATGTTCGTCTCTGGGACGGCACATACTGGCCCGACGACCATCCGCGTCCCACGACGCTGCTGCTCAACCATCCTGGTGCGTTGCGTAGTATGTTCTTGCCCGGCACCGAAGTGGGACTGGGAGAAGCCTACCTCTACAACGATTTCGATGTGGAGGGCAACCTGGAGACCGTCTTTGGACTGGCTGACGAGGTCGCGCAGGATGTCAGCGGTACATTGCGAAAACTGCGCGCCGCGCGCGACCTGATGCGCCTGCCCAAAGGGCCGCAACGCCCACAATCCCGGCGCGGTCCGGCCAACGTCAAGGGGAAGCGTCACTCCATCGAGCGTGACCGTCAGGCTGTCACCTATCACTACGACGTCTCCAACGATTTCTATGCCCTCTTCCTCGACAAGAACCTGGTCTATTCCTGCGCCTACTTCCAGACTCCCGATGAATCACTGGATGCCGCCCAGGAAAGAAAACTGGACTACATCTGTCGCAAACTGCGCCTGCGTCCCGGCCAACGCCTGCTGGACCTCGGCTGCGGGTGGGGAGGGCTGGTCATTCATGCCGCCAAATACTACGGCGTGGACGCCACCGGCATCACCCTCAGCCAGCCTCAGGCTGATTTAGCCAACGAGCGCATCGCCGCAGCCGGCTTGTCCGACCGCTGCCGCGTGCTGGTTCGTGACTATCGGGAAATGGACGAGCCAGGCGATTATGACGCCCTCGCCAGCGTGGGCATGTTCGAACACGTGGGCGAAAAGATGCTGCCTACTTACTTTTCTCAGGCTTGGGATTTGCTCGAACCCGGCGGGGTCTTTCTGAATCATGGCATCACTCGCCGTTTCGATACGCCGGCGCATAACAAACGTTCTTTTTCGGACACCTATGTTTTCCCGGATGGCGAACTGACCCCCATCAGCACCTCGCTGCGCGTCGCTGAAGAGACCGGCTTCGAAGTCCGTGATGTCGAAAGCCTGCGTGAGCATTACATGCTGACCTTGCGTCAATGGGTAAGCCGTCTGGAGACGAATCACGACCAGGCTTTGCAATATGTGGACGAGCCGACCTACCGCGTCTGGCGGCTGTTCATGTCCGGTTCGGCTTACGGCTTCGACATTGGACGGCTCAACCTGCACCAAGCGCTGCTCGTGCGCCCCGACCAGGATGGTCGCAGCGGAATCCCATTAACCCGCGCGGACTGGTACGCCGCGGTACGATAGCGACCATGTAATTAACGAGGAAATCCGCCAATTCATGCCGAAGGTCTTCATCAAGAAAGTCGAGCGGATCCTGCGCCGCCGCTGTAGATGAAAGGGAACCCATGCCAAATACAATTCTCGCTCTGGCTGAGTGCGGCGGGTAGGGCTGGATGTCCACATGGAAGAAATCAACGATACTGATCGGCTTTCCCAGTCAAATCCGCTGAATCTACCGCGGCTGGTAGCGAATGGTGAGATCATCGCTTCCCGTAACCCGCCCAAAGCGAACAGATTGGCAGCGCAATTACATAAGTTTTCACAAAGGAACAATATCACATGAACATCATCTTACTTGCCCTGACAACCTGTCTGGTCGTGGTCACCCTGGGCTTTATCATCCAAAAATTTTTCCGCATGCCCTGGATGTTCACAGTCGTCATCCTGGGGATGGCTTTTTCCGCGCTGGGTTGGTTTGGGGAAACAATGGCCGGCGACAATTTTCAGTTCCTGGCCCGTATGGGCATGTTGTTCTTCCTCTTCACGATTGGCATGGACCTGGAATTCAAGCAAATTCGCGCCCTGGGCAAATATATCGTCGGCGGAAATATCCTCCTGACCCTGACGGAGGGTCTCCTGCTGGCTTTGTTCTTCTATTTTGCTTTTCCTGATTTTGTCAGCAATTCCTTTTGGGTGGCGCTGATCGCCGGAATAGCTTTTGGCACGGTTGGGGAAGTCATCCTGCTGGTGCTGCTGAAAGAATTTGGTCTGGAGAAAACCCGCTTTGGCCAACTAGCTATGGGCATCGGGGTCTTCGATGATATTTTCGAGGTCCTTATCCTGGCCATTGTGATCGCCCTGCCCGCCGTCAATATTGCGACAACGGGCGAATCGGTCTGGAAAAACTCACTCGATATTGTGCTCGTGCTGATCAGCATTTTGCTGGCGACTTTTCTTCTGGCAAAAGCCGGAAAACTCACCCGCCCCCTGTTGGCTAAATTGCCCGCAAAATCGTTCGTGATCCCCTTCTTGATCTTTCTGATCATCTATGCCTACATCTACTTTGGGGCTAACGGCGTCCCAAATATGGATGTGATCGCCGCCATCTTCAGCGGGATCGCCGTCCAACGGCTGCTGCCGGAGAAGTCCGTCCGGAAATACAAGCAGCCGGTGTACTTCGTGGGCAATATTTTCCTGGGACCGTTCTTCTTTCTCAGCCTGGGCGGGAAGATGTCGTTCAGCGCGGTGCTGCAATACCCCTTCCTGATCTTGATCATCATTGCTATTTCCCTTTTTATCCGTCTGACGATTTCTTATCTCCTCTTCCATAAACTCCTGGGGAAGAAGCAATCCCTGGTGATGGGGGTGGGGCTGACGTCCAAATTCAGCACCAGTGTGGTCAGCGAGAACCTGCTGTACACCTCAGGGCTGATTGCTTTACCTCTTTACACGATCATCATGGGCGCCTTCATCATACTCAAGCCGATCATCGTGGGCGTGTTCGCCAGGGCTTTGGCCACAACAAAGGATACCATCCAGTAGCTATGAAAAAATCACAGGCCCATTCCAACAAATCCTATGCAGTTACCGTTTCCCGCCAGGATGAATCCCGCGCTCTGGCAGAAACGCGCGGACACCGCCTCACACTCAACGTCAAGAAGGGCGACGGCGATGCAGGCTTCAACGCCGCTGAGACTCTGCTCGCCGCCCTGGGCGCCTGCATCCTGACCAACGTCAACGCCATCGGCGCCAAAATGCAGTTGGAAATCCATGACGCGCGCATCGAATTCGAGGCCGAACGCCAGGACGAACCGCCCCGCCTGACCGAAATCCGCTACCGCCTGGTGCTGGACAGCCCCGAACCGCTCGCGAAATTGGAAGAACTGCATACCTTGTGTATGAAATGGGGCACCGTCACCAATACCGTCATCAAGGGGCTGGCCCTGCAGGGCAGCCTGGTTATTGAAGATACATGACCCTGAAACAGCCCCTTCTCCTGATCATCCTGGCCCACCCGGATGATGAAAGTTTTTCGATGGGCGGCACCATTGCCAGATATGCCGCCGAGGGCATAAAGGTGGTCCTTGTCTGCGCCACCCTGGGCGAGGCTGGCATACCGGAAGTCTCCCCGCTGCAGGCCGGAAAAATCCGTTCTGCTGAATTGTGTTGCGCGGCGAGGAAACTGGGTATCCGGGAAATCCGGTTTTTAGGATACCGCGATGGAACCTTAACCGATGTGGATACGGGTGAACTGACAGCGAAACTGGTCAGTCTGATCCAGGAATATCAACCTCAGGCCGTGATCACCTTTGGGCCAGATGGAATCTCAGGCCACCCCGATCATATGACAATCTCCAGCCGGGTAACCCAGGCCTTCGACCGTGCAGGTCTCTCAAACGCTGTCCGCCTTTTCTACCTGGCCCCCTCAGAAGCCACCCGGCAGAGCTGCGGCGTGGCGCCCTCGCAAGAAATGGCGGGAGGGCCGGTTGCCAGTATTGACATCACCGACTACCGTCTGCCCAAGATACACGCCATCCAATGCCATGCCAGCCAGAACTCTCCCGTTCAGGGCAAGCCAGAACAGGCAGCAAAGGATCTTGCCTGCCACGAATATTTCAGTTTGGTCCGGCCGCGAGGAAGCTACAAAGATTTCCCTGACCTCTTTGGGGCGCTGGTGGAGGACTCATGACCAAACGAGCTTTGCATGGAACGCTCACCTATATTGGGAGCATTTGCAATCTTCAGATCCCTGTGTGGGATGTTGAACTTCAACCCGCAAGGGCTGGAGTAAATCATACTGACTAGGAGGTTTGATATGAATAAATATCCTATGGGGACAAACAGCTGTTGCAGCCCACAATCGCCAAATATAACATACATCCATGTGGGTTCTAAAAAGCATCGAGTGGGAATGCAAAATCTGGATGTTGTCTTCCAAGAATTGTATTATTTAGAACGCGAGCCAGCGCAGATCAAAAACGAAGAATTGATCGATAAAGCCAGAAAACATAATTACATACCTCGCAAATCGGCGATAGAAAATGACTATGCAGAAGCACTCAAGGAATCCTACACTAGATACTGGAACAACCGAAAGCAATCCGGAGGACAAACCTGATGCTCCCACGCCGTATATCAGGATGATTGGCATTTAGACCCACCCTCCCGTTGAAATGCGGCAACTGCGGTCTGGGTGTGGTACTGTGTGAGGCTAAATAATTATTACACACATATATTATGTGACAACTGTCACTACCTGTTGGAAAACCAGCGAATTATAATATATTCAAAATATAGAATATGAATTCGTTGGCAGGTTCTCTCTTACCGGAAGTTATCACTATGAGTAAGTATGAGACCAGAGCTGACTTGATGAAAGCCGTGGCTCATCCGGTGCGGCTGGAGATTCTCGATATCCTTTCTTATGGTCCGGAATGCGTCTATGATCTGACGGAGAGCTTGGGCAAACGGCAGCCGTATATTTCCCAGCAGTTGATGGTATTGCGTGATGCCAACCTGGTTACTACCGAGAGACAGGGAAAGAACATTTACTATCAATTGAACCGGTCCAATTTAAGCTTGATTCGTCAGATCATCCGTGAAATCTGCCAGAACCTTAATGCTGCTGAGAAGAATGAACACAAACCAGATAATTTCCTGGAGGCCCAAAGATGAGTGCACATTGCCGCCGCAGCCGCAAGGTGCTGGCCTTCCTGCAAGAGCAGAATATCCCCTTCGAGCAAGTTGCCCTGGATTCCCCCGAAGGGCAGCGCCTGCAAGAGAAACACCAGTTCCGGGCCTCGCCGGGAATCCTGGTGGATGGAGTCAATATCAACCCCTATGATATCTTGATCCAGGAGCAATGCCGGGTGGATGAGGACAAGGCGCTGGCCGTATTTGTTCCTGACTCTACGGATCAAAACGACCAGGAACCATAGCATGAAACTTTTCATCGATACCAGAAAATGCCCGGCCCAAGAGGAAGTATGTACAGTGATCCCTGCTTGTCCGACCGATGCGGTTCAATACGAGACGGATGAACAGGCGCCATTAGGAGGCCGAATCGTGATTGTTGAAACCCTGTGCAACGAGTGTGGAGAATGCGTTTCGCTCTGTTGCGGACAGGCCATAGTCATGGAAGGGAACGAATCAAAGATATGATCGATATTCAAGCAAACGCTCATAGACTGATCCAAATTTTAGGGCTGGCTGCCCCGCCCGTTGGCGTGCGCTTCTTGAGGAGTGATCAATCCATGCCCGAGAAGGCAATCTGCTTGAACCAGCACCGCTATTGTCAGGCGCTGATGAGGGCCAGAAGCGGCCAATCTGTGCTGCTGGACGCAGAAGGCATTTCCTGCCCGGCAGCCGCGGCTGCATTTGGCTTCCGCCCGTTGCCCGAGAACCTGCAAAATGGCAAAGGGCTGGTCGGGTTTGGCATCGTCCAGAAACAGGCAACAGGGCAGCAAATGTTCGCTGAGATGGCCTATCTGCCGCCTGGAGCGATCACCGCTTTGCACATCTATCCTCTCGATCAATCGAATGAAGAACCCGATGTGGTTGTGATCGAAGACGAGGCCGAAAAATTGATGTGGATCAGCCTGGCTTACTTGAATATTACCGGCGGGCAGCGCGTGCAGAGTTCGACAGCCGTCTTGCAGGCTACCTGTGTGGATGCTACCATCATTCCCTACCGAGAACAGCGTCTCAACCAGTGTTTTGGCTGCTACGGCTGCCGGGATGCCACCAATCTTGGGAGCAACGAGGCAGTGCTGGGTTTCCCAGGGAAACTGTTGCCAGAAATCAGCGAGGCTGTCGCCTTCCTTTATCAAAAAGCAATACCTGCTTCACGGGCGAAAAAGGCATATTCAGCGCTTTCAGCCTGAAAATGGAAAACAAACGATGAGAACAACCTGCCTGTGTAGATGCCAGCATTATCCCCTTAATCGAGAGAGATTGCGAAATCTGGAAGATGACTTCCAATCCAACACTTCAAATTGAAAAGCGAAAGGAGAAAGCATGTTTAAAAAGATATTATTGGCCGTAGATGGTTCGCATGATTCCAGGAAAGCATGTAAGGTTGCTGGCGAAATCGCCCAGCAAAATGATGCTGAGATCATCGTGGTTCACGCTATTCCGTCGGTACCACCTTTGCCGGGCAAGCTGCCAAAAGAAGAATTGATCAAATATTTCAAAAGAGCGGGCCAAGAAATTGCTCAAGAGACGGCCGATGTCCTTGAAGCTGATGGCATCGATGTGGATGTCGAAGTGCTTAAAGGGCCACCCGCCGAAGCAATTCTCGAGGTAGCTAAAACCCGCCAGCCCGACCTGATCGTGATGGGCAGCCGCGGCCACGGCGACCTGAGCAGTTTACTACTCGGCAGCGTCAGCCACCGCGTTTTGGCCCACGCCAAACCCCCGGTCCTGGTAGTCAAAGCTCAATAGGAGTGGACTATTCAGGCATTTGATCGTGCCGCCCTGCCTATCCTGGCTGAAATAGAAATGCTCAGACACAACCGCTTCCCGGCCCCAATGGAGCGTGCGGATTGCCACGGTGATCGCCGTGCTGCTGGGCAGCCAGTTGGAGTTAGGGTCTCGACTGATGGCAAGATGGATGAAATCACGCCCTGCCAAGCTAATTTTCGACTGGGGGCTGCTGGGGGTGGCGGCGCTGGTTATCGTCAAGAATGTGATTCTGATATAAACAACCAATCTGTAAAAAGTATAGCATGTTAGACTGAGACAAAAACTATGACAAAATTCATTCCCGTAATCAGTATTCTCCTACTTCTCTGCGCGCTTTCTCCGGAACAAGTGCAATCGGCCGATCAACCGGTCGTGCATGCTCAATCAAGCCCAACAATGAAAACCTGTCATACCTGCAGCGATGATGTTTTTATTGGATCAATTACGGACACTCCCATTCCAACGTCTACTTCTGCCAGCATGCAGGAAATTCCGATTGTCCACGCCGTCCTGTTCTGGATGGACGGTTGCCCGCACTGTCACGAGGTGATAGATAACGTCCTGCCGCCGCTGCAAGAGAAATACGGCGGCCAGTTGGAGATCGCCCTGATCGAAGTGGTCACATCGGAGGATATCAATCACCTTTATGATGTCGCTGCTCGCCACGACATACCCAAAGAGCATGTCGGTGTGCCTTTTCTGATCATCGGCGAGCAGGTTTTGATCGGCTCGAACCAAATCCCGGCGGAATTACCCGGTTTGATTGAGACATACCTTGCCCAGGGCGGTGTAGCTCTCCCGGACATCCCTGAATTTGCTGACCACTTGCCGGAGGAAAGCGAGGAAAGCGAGGCGGAAGAAGATTGTCAAACGCCACTCTCCTGTGGCGTTCAGACTGTCACCCCAGGCGCCCTGGTGGAAGGAATTATGTTCAATACGCCTGACTGTCACGATTGCCAACGCATCGCCGCCCAGGTGCTGAAGCTGGCCCGAGAGGATTTCGACGGGCAGTTCATGGTGGAGACGATCGACATTGTGACCTCAGAAGACGTCGAATATCTCCACCAGGTTGCATCCGCTTATGGTCTCTCCAAGGAAGATGTGAGCCTGCCTCTGTTAATCATCGGCGACCAGGTCCTGATCGAGGGAGAAATCTTAGGGCAATTGCCGGGGTTGCTTGAAACCACCCTCGAGAAGGGTGGCGCCGAACGTCCGCAGCTCCCCCCGCGAGCGGAACCGGCAGAGCCCTCCACGCCGACTCCCCATCAGACCCCACCTCCCGTTGAAATGCGAGACAACGGTTTTACACTGGCGATTATCGTGATGGTGTTGATGGCTGTCGCCCTGGTCTACAGCCTGGCCAGTTTCGTCCTTGGCAAAACTTTCACCTTGCCCGCCTGGGCCGACTGGCTGATCCCCATCCTGATCGTGCTGGGGATTGGCGTGGCCGGGTATCTCTCCTATGTGGAAACGCAGGCGGTTGAAGCGGTTTGCGGACCGGTGGGTGATTGCAACACGGTGCAAAGCAGCCCGTATGCCTACCTGTTCGGCGTGCTGCCGGTGGGCGTGCTGGGATTGCTGGGCTACCTGGGACTGCTGGGAGCCTGGCTGGCGCGCCGTTTTCTGCCCCGGCTGGCGAGACCCGCCGCACTCGCTTTTTGGGGCATGGCGGTGTTTGCCGTGGCTTTTTCGATTTACCTGACTTACTTGGAACCCTTTGTGATCAAAGCCGTATGCGCCTGGTGCCTGACTTCATCCGTGATTGTCACCCTGCTCCTGCTGTTGGGTATGCCGCCAGCCGTACGGCACTTCGCCGCCTCAGATAAGGACGAATAATGCCCAAACGAAAACGTTCTCGCCGCAAACAACCCTCCACCCTGTTTATTCTTGCTGGCATTGTCTTGCTAGTGTCAGCCGTTATATTGATCAAGAACGCCAGACAGGCTCCGGCCTCGGCTGCTTCACTCGAAGATCAATACAACCAAGCCATTCAAGAAAAACAACCCACGTTCGTTTTTCTGCACTCCCTGGATTGCATCCCCTGTGAAGCGATGATGGAGGTGGTTGCCCAGGTTTATCCCGAATTCGAAGACCGCGTCGTTTTGATCGATGTGGATGTCTATGATCAGCGCAACGTCAATATCATGCGCCGCGAGGGCTTGCAGATGATCCCTACCCTGGTTTTTTACGACCAGCAGGGTGTGCGCCAGATGCAGGTCGGCGTACTGGAACCCAACCAATTGCGGGCCATCTTGCAGGGCATTTCCGGAGCAAATTGAGATGATCTTCGATCCTGAAACCCTGCAAAACATCTCTCTTCTGGGCTTTGTCCTGGTTTTCCTGGGAGGCCTGGTCACCAGCCTGGGACCTTGCAATGTGGCCACCATCCCCCTGATCGTCGGCTTTGTGGGCGGGTCAGGCGATTTGTCGCGGCGGAGATTCGTTTGGGTGGGTTTCATCGGGGCAGTATTGCTAGTTTTGGGGCTGAAAGCCCACCAACTGGGCTGGCTGCAACCCAAAGCGCCCCTGGAATTGGGCGGCCAGCCGGCGGTGTTGGTCTTCATCCAATACCGCTACGTTTGCGAGTGCGAGGCCTTTGTCAACGGCAATGCCCGCTCGCAGGTTGCCAACTGGCCTCCCGAAGCCCGCGAGTATGTGCCCTTACACTTGATCGACATCGAGCAGCGCGCCGACCTGGCCAGACGCTTCGATATCATCCGCATCATCCGCACCCCCTCCATGCTGCTGCTGGACGCGGACGGCGAGATGCTCTGGCGGCAGGATGGCGTCACGCAGTCGACCAGCGATGATTTGCCGCTGGATTTGGATGGTATAGACACGAACATCAAAGCTCTGTCGGAAGCAGCGGAAATAGAAATCCCATGAAGAAACACACGCTTTTAGCCATTTTCGCCCATCCCGATGATGAGACCTTCCGCCCTGGTGGTACGCTGGCGCTGCTGGCCCGGCAGGGGGTGCGGGTCGAGGTACTGACTTTTACCCGCGGCGAAGCGGGCTCTTGCGGCGAGCCGCCTCTGTGTACGCCGGATGAACTGCCCGCCTTGCGAGCGAGCGAATTGCGCGACGCCTGCGCCGTTTTGGGCTTGCAGCCGCCGCGCCTGATGGATTACGCCGATGGGCGTTTGCCTGAAGCGGATGCCAAGACGATGATCGCTCACATCCTGTCGATTGTGCGGGATATTCAACCGCAGGTGATGCTCAGTTTCGGCCCGGACGGGCTTTCCGGCCATCCTGACCACATCGCCGTTGGGCAGTGGGCTGCCGAGGCTTTCCGCCGCACCGGGGACGCTGCTGCGCTGTATACGCTCGCCGTGCCGCGCTCCCTGGCCGAGGCTCTGAACATGCGCCAGGTGCGCGCCGTCCCCGACGAAACAATCACGCTGACAGTGGATGTCTCTTCTGTTTGGGAACTCAAACTGGACGCCATGCATTGCCATGCCACACAGTTGAGTTCGTCGCCGATGATGGGTGCACCGGGAGAGCGCCAGCGTTTGTTCTTCGGGCGCGAAGATTTCGTGCGCGTTGCCAGCCGCCCAACAACCGGTGACTTCCTGCCGGAACTGCTCAAAGGATATTTACCATGATCGAAAAATACGACCTCGAAGTTTTCACCCCGCCCTGCGATCCTGGGGCTGAGCGCTTTGCCGCCAAGGCTCACCTGGCTGTGGACATCTCGCCCGTTTTTCCCTATCTGAATGCCACCTTGAAAGGGGCAGTGTATCACCCATCCGGTCAATCGCTGACCTGGAAAAAAGCCGGGCACAACATTGCTTTTCATCCTTTCGAAATCGCTACCAGCAACGCTGCCGACCGAGAAAGTGCAGAGAAGGAAATCAAGGGCCTGATCGACCTGGTCAACCGCACCTGGGAACGCCGCGCCGAGATCACACCCGATACCGCCACGCGCCAGCGCCCTACCCCGATGGCGGTTTACAAATTACTACCGGGCACCAACTGCAAGCTGTGCGGCGAGGCCACTTGTTGGATTTTCGCTGCCCGGCTGACCGCTTCCCAAAAGAAGCTGGACGACTGCCCACCGCTGCACGAGCCGCAATACGCCGATCAACTGGCCGCCTTGGAAGAGATCGTCATCGAAGCCCCGACGATTGAATGATGATGGCAGTGCGCCGGGCTTCGAGAGC
>CAZJBA010000091.1:0-1459 GCA_964544065.1 uncultured Anaerolineales bacterium
AGCGCTCCTCGCAGTGACATTCAATCAAGGAAGTGTTCAACATCAATTTACCTATTACAGATTTTCACGGATTTCTTGTCGGAAAGGTCGAAGGCCTCCACTATATTAAACCAGAACTTTCTTGGATGGTTGTTAACGTCGTGTAAGAATTATATCAACAAAGTTTGCAACAACGGTGTGCGCGCAAGAGTTATCAGATGGCATACCTCTGCACATAGTAAAACGCCAACGATGATCGCGAAGCCACACGGTCGCTCTGCGTGCCCTGCGGGCATGCACCCATTTGGTGTGCCGTCGCTCTTCGTGCCCACGGGCAAGAGGCACGTTGGCCAAATCGATCGAGGCAACGTACTCCTCCGAGTAGGCTTCCCCCAAGGGGACGCAGAGCGCGCGCTCCCCGTTGCCGTCCTTGGCGAGCATTAAATTATTACCCGACAACATTTGAGGGCACACACAACAACGTAGGCGAGAGACAAATTAGCAAAATCAAGTATAATCGCGAGCATGAAATTCGACTTCGCCAGCCAACAAATCAGCGATTACAAGGTGGTCACGCCCGTCTATGAAGGGCCGCTGGACTTGCTGCTTCAGTTGATCGAGCAGGCCGAGCTTGATATCACCAAACTGGCACTCGCCCACGTGACCGACCAATATTTGTCCCACATCCAGGGGCTGGAAAGCCAAGAACCGGAGCAGGTCTCGGCCTTCTTGGTCATCGCGGCGAAATTACTCCAAATCAAGTCGGAGGCGCTGTTACCACGTCCGCCCGACCGTGAGGAGGGCGAGGAGGATCCTGGCGAGGCGCTGGCGCGCCAATTGATCGCTTATAAACGCTACAAAGAGATCGCCGATTTGCTGGAAGAACGCGAATCAGCCGGGCTGAGGACCCATCTGCGAGTGGCCGCGCCCCCGAAAGTGAAACAAAAAGTCGACTTCGAAGGTTTCGGCCTGGCAGACCTGGTTGATCTGGCCAAACAAGTTTTCGCCCAAGAGTACGACCAGCCCGCCCTGGGGACGGTGGTGACCGCAGCCCGGATCACGATCCGGGAGAAAATCCGCGCGATCGTGGACACCTTGCGGGCGCAAACACGGGTTACCTTCAACACATTATTGGCGCCAACCCATTCCCGCCTGGATGTGGTCGTCACCTTTCTGGCGATGCTCGAATTGGTCAAACGCCATTTCGTCCGGGCGCAGCAAGAGACTCTCTTCGGCGAAATCTCGCTGGAGACGGCCAACGGCTGGGACGAGGAAGTCGATTTCGAGTTGGAGTTTGGGGAATAAAAGAGGTTCGAGGGGATTGACAGGATATTCAAGATTCAAAAAGAGGCGCGCTCGGTGAGCGCACCTCTTTTAGTTGTAGATATTCTAACCACCACCACCAATGGGTGTTCTCGTACTTGTCGGCGTGTCAGTCACATTAGATGTCTCGGTTGGTGTTGGTGTTTCCGTTGGCGTG
>CAZJBA010000091.1:1559-9698 GCA_964544065.1 uncultured Anaerolineales bacterium
TCGGTTGGTGTTGGTGTTTCCGTTGGCGTGGGTGTATCTGTTGGTGACGGCGTTATTGTGGGGGTGTCCGACGGTGTCGGTGTGTCAGATGGAGTAGGTGTATAAGAAGACGTTGGTGTATCCGAGGGCGTCAACGTAATGGTTGGCGTACGCGTGATCGTTGAGGTGGACGTAATCGTTGGTGTGGGGGTAATCGTGGGCGTATCCGTTATGGTGGGCGTAAGGGTCGGCGTCCTCGTCGGTTGCGGATTCGGGGGAACGAGATATTGACCAGAGATCACAGAAGGACCTGGGAGATTTGGTCCTTGCCAAGCCGCCGCCAAATTGTCACCAACTCGACCTTCCTTATGAACCGCTTCAAGATAACAATTCCAACCAGCTTGACCAATGTGAATAGAAGAGGATTGTTGTGACGAGTACTTATCCCAAACACGTGAATTGGTCCAACCGTTGACATAGGCAATCTGGCCAGCGCCGGCAGGATTAGCGTCGCCAGGGGTATCCGGGTCTGAGCCGGAACAATCCAAATAAAGCTGACTATCGTCGTCGCTGGCAATCCAGAACGTGTAATCGCCTGGATAGGGCGCACATAACCAGGCCCGCATACGGGTACCGAAACTTTCTTCCCAATTGACTGGGGCTTCAAAATTGCCTCGGATGTCAAAGCCATCAGGATCATCAGGATAACGAGGGTGATTGACCAAGTCCGAGACGTCATTGCCGCTGCCGATATCTAACCAATACTCTCGCAGGGCACCTGAACCAAGATCATCACAGGGATAAGGCGTAGCGTCCAGCGTCGGAGTCAGGGTAGGGGTAGGGGGCGGATCAAATGGCTCCAGATATTGGCCAGCGATTACCGAAGGTCCCGAAATCGTGGGCCCTTCCCAACCCACAGCCAAGTTGTCACCACCGCTGCCTTCCTTTTGAAGGGCTTCGAGATAGCAGATCCAGCCAGGTTGACCAATGTTTACCGTCGCTATGCCTGTATCAGGATCGTCCCAATCGCGTGGGCGCGTCCAGCTATTCACCGAGGCGATATTGCCTGCCGCCGCAGGGTTGGCATCCCCGGGTGCATCAGGATCACTCCCAGAACAATCCAGGTACAGTTTACTATTATCATCACTGGTCAGCCAAAATGTGTATTGCCCAGCTTGAGGGATACAAAACCATGCCCGCAAGCGACTACCATATCTGTTATCAACATTGGTCGGCCCCTCAAAACTACCCAGAATGCTAAAACTATCAGGGCTGTCAGGATAACGTGGGTCTGAGGTCAGATTGGAGACAGAGTTTCCGTTGATGCCTGTCCAAACCTCTCGTAAAGCACCCGAACCGGTACAAATGAACTGTGTCGGTGTCGGTGTAGCTGTGGGGGTACTGGTAGCAGTATGGGTCACCGTAGGAGAAAGGGTTGGAGAAGGTGTGTCGGTCCACTCGGCTGCCGCAGTGATACCACTCCCCACCCCAATAACGCGGGAGGTACGGAATTTTTCGACGATGCCTTCCCTGCGCGCTTCTAAGCCTACGGAAGGCCAGATACTCGAAATGAAGGGTAAGATCATAGGATGGTTATAACTAACCACAACACGAACCCGGTCACCAGGTGCACCAGGGTCGTCCATCAAGGTGCCGCCTCCATCTTGACACAAGGGGATATCATAATTGACATCATCATAGACAAAACGCTCGCTACAAATGGTGACGTGGTAATAGCCTTCTTGACCGGTTTGGCCAATGTCAACGATGTTATGGCTGACAAGGTAATCGAGGTAATCTCCAATGATTCCTTCCACGATGAATAGACCGGCTGCGCCAGCCCTGGCTGCATCTCGAATCGAGGGCAAGCGAGCCCAATCGGATAAGTCCGCGTTCATCTCGTCGACGTCCTCGCGCGAAACACCGCCAGTATCCTCGGCATAGTCATAGGGGATATCACAATCAAGCTCATCACCATCGTACGTATCGGCGGTTGAATAATCGCCTCCCAGGGCCGCGCCGGCCTCATCACAATACTGTTCATCGAAATCGCCCGTGATAGCATAGCGAAGCCCCAACCGGGCCGAGTTTTGCACCGCCATCCAGGAAAAGACCAAGCGCCCAAACTCGATCGTCCCAAAGAGTAACAATAACAAGATCGGCAAGGCGATCACGAATTCGACCATGGCCTGGCCAAAAGTTTTCGGGCGGAGATAATGTAAAATCCTTTTCATGGTTTTTTCCTTACGGAGAAGACTGGAAAACGCTCTCCGAGCTGCATGGGAAATCCTTCTGAGGGTATTTTTTACTTTATGTGTCACAGCCACCCAAAGAATCTGTTCCGGTCATTAAGAGAAACTATCTTAGGAACTGTCCGTGAATAACTTCGTAGTATTGCTTGGTCAGATCCGAAGGGTTTTCCCAGTAATCGGGTTGATCAGCGAAACTTTTCTGGAAAAATAGCCGAATTTCGGCGTCTTCCTAAAAACCCTTCGGGTCTTAAATACGGAGTTGTTTGTGGACACTCCCTTAGTAAGAAATACGTGTGTAGATTCGAGCAGCAATACTCTCAAAAATCTGATCAAGATAGGAAGAACCAGGGGCGTAATAATAATTTCCGCATTGCTCTTGTGGAGCAATGCCATCACAAGGATCATTCAAGCGGGTTCCATCGTCACCGACATTAGCCATATAACGCAATAATTCTTCGCCTACATAATTGGTACTGGAAGTAGCCGCTTGCCCCAAACCAATACTATAAATAACAATATCGTTGCCTATAATTGATTCATTCGCGTTGGTTGAGGCAGTCAATGCAACTTGATCAACCATATCATAAGCATAATCTTCGGCGTCATAATAACCATTGCCTTCATATGGTGGGCCATCCCCCACCCCATCATTTCCCACCCATATGACGTCTTGCCATGGTGTTTCTGTGTCGATGTCGTCGGGAGGACATTCAGAAACATCTGTGTGATGTGGTCCACAATGGCGTATGGTTGGGTCACCATCTTGACACCAGGGTGAAGCATTATCAGATTCAGGGCCCAAACAATATCCGTTGGGAAATAGACCAGCATCAACAATATCAGGAACATCACTGACATTGGTAACCCCATCTGTTAAAAAGACAATCACCCAAATGCTGTTTGACCTCGCTTCTTGTTTGAGAATATTGCCGGCTAATCGAATGGCACATCCCGTGCAAGTTGAGGTAAAAGAATCATTGGTTAAATTTTCAGTTGAAGTGGGACTCCCACAAGCAACACTATTATCATCCAGATCCCCTAAACAGTCGTCGCCATCGAGATTATAAGGATGAACATTGGTTTCTGTGGGGAGATATTCTTCGGGAAAATTATCGACGTCGTTAACGTTCGGGTCATCATGAAGTTGAATATTGTCAATCTTTGTTTTTACGTCTGTAAAATTACCATCCAAGATTGGATTCGTTTTCACCTCAGCATCAAAATCAAATTGAACCACAGCGATTTGATCATAATTCTCAAATAGAGAACCAACTAATTTTTTGGCCGCGACTTTCGCATCTTGAAGTGGTTGCAAATCAGAAAGGGCGTGGTCGGAGGGGATAAAATTACCCTCCTCATAGCCAGGAGTAGCATTGCCCATGGATTCTGAAGAGTCAATCACAATGACCAAGTCGACCGTAGCGGCCTCGCCAATCGAATGCGTCGTCAGGGGGATGCTTTCGATGCCAAACAAATGCAAAAAGTAGACGGGCACATCTTGGGTTGCCTGTACCCAGGCCAGTTTTCGGGGGCTTTCGTTCTCAGGAGGACCGGTCTCGGGACAGACAGTATCAAATTCAGCCGGTTTACTCGCGTCATCGCAAATATACGTCTCCAAAGAAGTGATATCGGTGACGTTGTGAAAAGTTAACATCTCGCGAGCGCCTTCACGGATATAGTTTCTCATCCGCGTCTCTTTCAGGGCTTCGATCTCTGTTTCGGTAAGACCGGCCGTCTCGCTTTCGGAAAGGACAGGGTTTTTAATATTATTGGCAGCAGCGACGGCCGCAGCATCGACAGCCCGCTTCAACTGGGTAAAGGTGACATAGACAGCGCCGATGTCGGTAACCATGCCCACAAAAGCTAGCAACGCGGTGAAGGAAATAATCATAATGACCAAAACCTGGCCGCGCTCAGCCAGCGTTTTAGGGTTTGGCCCCCAAAAATGCTTTATCTTTTTTAGGTAACAATTCCATTTAGCCAATAAATTGGATTTCATAAACGCACTCGTTTAGGGTGATGTGATTGGCGTAGGGGTGGGAATAGCATCGAAGGAAGGCATGATTGTATAGGTATGCAGCCGGATAGGATCTGGGATGAAATCAGATAAAATCGGGAGACCCAAAACCTGCTCGTAGCAATACCAGATTTCAACCATGACCAAACCGCGTTCTGTTGGAGCGTCCGTCTGAAACATGGACTGTATTTCGACGTTGGTCAAAAACGGTTCTGAACGGACGATATTGCCGTCACAATCCGTAGTCCAGCTTTCGGTGCCCCCCCAGGTATCGCTGGCAGAGGAGAGTGACCAAACGCCGTCGCCATCGGCAGGCCAGCGATCGGTAACGGCGTTTCCCGCCACCGTAAAGACTGAGATGGTAACATCGTCGTGGTCCGTGTCCAAAGGCATGCCGGGGTTGAAGCCAGGGTCAAGGATGATGCAAGCGGTGTCAAAATAGTAATGCAAGTCGTTATCACTACAAGCTCCAGAGGGTAAACCACTGCCAGGAGCATCGAGGGTGAAGGGGTCACGCTTGGAGGCGAAACGGGCGGCCTCACGGGTTAGCTGCAGCGCGGTCATGTAAGAGTAATAATAAAAACCGATCTCGACCAACCCGGCGATGAGCATCAATATAACCGGGATGACCAGGGCTAATTCAACGAAGCTTTGCCCACTGTGGAGCTTTAACCAACGTCTTTTGTTCATGATGCCAGTCTACCATTAAAAGTCAAGTGTAACAAATCCGCCTGTTTTACGTTAACATAAGTTTAAGGGAAATAAAATAAAAATAATACCCCACTGGGGTACTAAAGGCGCGCCCCTATCAAAAGTGTAAACTATTCCTCGAAAAGCGAATCGAATATCGTAAACACTCAATCAGGCTCTTAAATATAAAAGGCGCATTCTTGTGAATGCGCCTTTTGGTTTTTTTTTTGAAATTCAGCCAATTTACTGCTGGAGATTTAGTATTGGGGGAGAATAGACCTGATAATTATCATTCGCCTGATAATTTACATAGACATTAGCGCCACCATTTGACTGCACTTTATACCCAATAAGTTGGGTCTCGAGAAAATCGCCAGCAGAATTCCCTTTCAAGTCGATACAGGCATTTGGCATAAAAATGGTGCCTTTGCTGGACTGATCGCCATTGCCCCGAAAGTCCATATGTTGCGAACATGGCGATGGGGCTGAACTCGGGTCCGGGTCCGAGTCTGTACCGGGTATGTGTGAAAACATAAGCACGTTTGCGTAGGTGCCTGTTGTTGGTGCTTTGGCACCGATGTGAGGGTCAGAACCATTGATCTTGAACGTAAAATCTTCGTCTAATACATAAAAGGTAACGTCTGTTCCTGTGATTGTGCCATGGAATGTAATGTCAAGATCTTCGAAGCAGTATACGCCAGAGTCAAAGATATGATCAGCATGGACATCAAGCGAACCCACTCTACTACCCTGGCCCTCATGGCCCGATTCCTCATGCCAAACACCATCGTTGTATGCAGTCCCTGTACAAGCCGGGATAGGAGGTAACAAAGGGACAATATCATCCGGATAAGAAAATTGCATGCCAGGGTTATTACTGCTGCCCCCGCACGTATCGTTGAAGTCACTGGCGTCGCCAACTGCGGTGGCGCAATGGCCATCGGGGAAAGTTACATTATCATGTTTGTCAGCAGCATTACTATTGGAGAATACCCCTCCACCCTTGATAGTCCAATGTTGAGCATTGGACCAGGCAGAATACGCCGAATTGTTTCCAGTATCGCCTAAGTTCGGATCTAAGGCAACAACAGCATTGCCATAGAATAGGGCAGTCGGGCCAGGCGGCTCTATCCGAGTAACGGCTTCAACTTGCTCTTGAACTGGGCCATTATAGACAAAATGGATTAATGACGTATTGGTGCTTCGAGTGATCTTGGTAGTAATTTCAATATATTGGTCACCACTATCGATACATATCACCTCGACACCATGGGTATCAGAAATATCGGTATCAATGGTGTAACCGTTGCTGCCAGCACGTGTTATAGCAGCCTGGGTAGTATCCATATCATTGGAACCACTGACAAAACTTGAACAATCAAAATTATCAGTGTTTATGTCATTGGTTTCCATATAAGTGGCCGCGGCGCTTGCCGCTGCCAGGGAGGCAGCGTCGGCCGCGTTCTGGGCGTGACGTTGGTCAGCGTAAACCATACCACCGTCAATGGCCAGGGCAGCAAAACCGAGCATGACAACCGCGCCCAAAGCCAACAGGACAATCGCTTGGCCGCTCTCTGTAGTCTTTTTTCTCTTAAACATACACCACCTCCATCAAGGACAGGGGGGACTTAAAATCGTATCAACGACATTTGCGGACAAATCGACTTGTTGACCGATAACGGCACCCAAAAAGGGCATCGTAATAGGGAAATTTTCGAATGTAACTGTCACTTGGATTGTGTCTCCAGCGCAAGAACTAGAAGACAGCGACGGCGTAACCGACACGGTTAGATCGGTGGGATCAACTCGGTCGCTTAAGACATCCTCAACGCGAGCTTCAACATCCGTATCAGTTTTGATATCTGCATCGATGGAACCATACAGCGCTCCTTCTTGAGCGGCGTCGCTTAGGGCGATATGGGTAAAAAAAGTGCGGCCTAAGTCAACCACTCCGGCGATCAAGAGGAGCAAAAAGACCAGGCTGACGGCCAATTCGACCATGCTTTGGCCATTCTGGTTAATTCTAGAAATATCAATCTTTTTCAATCTATTATTTAGCATATTTTGTACACCACCAACCTCAAATTCGCATTCTGGCTATGGCTCATCTACTGTTATGCTCGTCTGAACATTCTCATCCGATTTATATTCATAAGAACCTTTTGCTACACCCGCTACGGTAAAGGTTATAGAAGACACCGAAGGTGATATACCGATTTTTTTTACATCACACTTGCCAGATGCATTTGTTGTACAAGAACCAGTTGAACCATCAAGATCCCATACACCAGAAACAGCAGCACCTTCAATAGCATTTCCATCTCCATCGACGACCGTAATTGTGACTTTAGCATCCCAAAAAGGACCTCCAGTCGCATTACCCATCAAAGCAGCAACATGCATTGTAGGCGCAGCATCATCATCGGTGATGGTAACGCTATATGTATCAGGCGAAACTATATTGGCATTGGTTGCAGTATTAATCGAGACAACAACAACCTCATCATCGGTATCAGCATCATCATGAGCGGTGACGGTTACCGTCTCTTGAGTTGAACCTTGTAGGATCGTCACGGACGTATCTGAGAGAGTATAGTCGCCAGCCTCAAAAGTACCCCCAGTACCGAAATTCACAGTCACATCTTGTGATGTATGCGCCTCGGATAGGGTCACTGTGATGGTGCTAACACCGCCGTTTTCATCAATGGGACTGTTCCCTGAGGTGATACTTACATCCGGGTCTGGTGGAGGAGCGGATTCACAGGCATCACCGACACCATCGGTATCAGAGTCTGCTTGGTCGGCATTAGCATCATTGGGACAGTTATCACAAACATCGCCAACGCCGTCTGTGTCGACGTCTGCCTGGTCATCGTTAACATCAGCGGGGCAATTGTCGCAAGTATCTCCGGCACTGTCCCCATCAGCGTTAGCTTGATCTTCATTATCGACGGAAGGGCAATTATCGCAAGCGTCTCCTAACGTATCTCCGTCGGAGTTTGTTTGGGAATTATTCGATGTGTTTGGACAATTGTCACAAACATCTCCATAATCATCACCGTCTGCATTGGCCTGGTCCGCGTTTGCCGTGCCTGGGCAATTATCGTTGGAATCTTCAATGCCATCGCTATCTGAGTCTGTACCTCCGCCTCCTCCAGCAGGAGCGCCACCCATGCCAACCTCAATATCTTTGACAATCGT
>CAZJBA010000091.1:9798-12392 GCA_964544065.1 uncultured Anaerolineales bacterium
CGTCCGGGGGGCCAGGGTCATCGGGAGGCCCCGGGTCGTCGGGAGGCCCCGGGTCGTCCGGGGGGCCAGGGTCATCGGGAGGCCCCGGGTCGTCGGGAGGCCCCGGGTCATCCGGGGGGCCAGGGTCATCGGAAGGGCCGGGGTCGTCGGAAGGGCCGGGGTCGTCGGGAGGGCCGGGGTCGTCAGGAGGGCCAGGGTCATCGGGAGGCCCCGGGTCGTCGGGAGGGCCGGGGTCGTCAGGAGGGCCAGGGTCATCGGGAGGAGGAAGAGCAGCCTCAATCTCTTCAATAAGGGCGGCAACATCTGGCGGCACAGCAGCGCGCATCGCCGCCAGGCGAAGGGCATGCTCCGATTTTGCAAACTCAAATTCAGCTGTCAAGGCGCGGGCTTGATCGGGCTTGCTATCCTGCAATTCCTGTAAGAGAGATTTCGTCTGCTGGATATGACCCTGATAATTTTTTAGGGCAGGTGTCAGGTACTCAGACTGCCCTTGGTCTATCCGCGTTTGGATCTCCTCAATCCTCTGATCAGCATATCGCATCCGCAAAACGATTTCTCTCTCCACATCCAAGGATAGTGCCAGGCGCAGATTCTCCAGCGATAGCTTGACGGGATAGAGCCCGTCGCCGGGCAAAGCGTTCCCCGCCGCGGAGGCAATTTGACCGGTCGAAAAGATCATCACGGCAACCAACAGGAAGATAAAAGCAAATCGCGTTACCAGTCTCCAGGGAGAGCGAACGGTTGGTTGAGGTGTAGCAGGTGAGGTTTGAGCACTGATTTGATCGAGGACGTACTTGCGGTTGTCTTGGAGGAAGTTGGGCCGCGGCTCCACCGAAGATCGGCGCTGATCCAACCAGAGAGCAGCCTCCAGTTCAACCCGCAACTGATCGGCAAATTGCGGGTAAGCTGATATAGCCTGATCAATGCTTTTTTCACCATTAAGTACCGCTTCCAAGCATCGATCAAGGGCCTCTGCAAAGGTAGTCTCGTTCACAGGTTTCATCATCTCTCAAGCACTCTGTTCCAATAAGTCTCTCAAGGCAGCCAAAGCGCGGTGCTGCAACACACGGACAGCGCCCGAAGACCGTTCCATTGCCTCGGCGGTTTCTCGGGACGAAAGCCCGCTGACAAACCGCAACATCAACACAGTCCGATAATCATCTCGTAATTGGTCCAAGGTTTCACGTAGCTGCTCATGTTCCAATTGCTGAACGACTTTGGCGCTGGGGCCGGCAGTTTCATCGCTCAACAGGCGCATCTCTCGTTCCGTCATCGATTCGACCCGATCAGAACGGCGATAATAATCGATCAACAAATTGCGGGCGATCTGAAACAGGTAGGCGGAGAAAGGATGGCCTTGATGCTTATAGCCTGATAAAGAGCGCCAAGCTCTTAGAAAAACATCACTGGTTAAATCTTCAGCATCCATGCGCGTGTTCACCCGAGCATACAGAAACCGGAAGATCGCATCCGCATACTGATCGTACAGTTCGCCGAAGGCGGAAAGTTCGCCTCTTTTGGCCTGCTTCACCAGGCGTGCGTCATCTCTTGCCTGTGAATCAGACATTCTCTTTCCCATTGAAACGCATAAACCAGACTTTTGTTACAGAGCTAACAGAATAGTTGGGTTATATCTACCTGCTCGGCACTTATTTTTGGGCATACTGATGTGCTTTCAGCTAAATGGATTGACAGGATTTTTGTTTTTCTGATTTCTTTCTTGTCCATTATCAGCGAAAATCCGCGGAAATCTGGGTCCTATTTTTAGAACTGCGGGGTGACCAGTTCGCCGCTCGATTTATACATCCAACCCCAACTCGAGGGTCACCGGGCAGTGATCAGAACCCAGCACCTCAGCATGAATGACCACATCCTGAACCTTGGGCAGGAGGCTCTCGCTGACCAGGAAATAATCCAGGCGCCAGCCGATGTTTCTCGCTCTGGCGTTGAATCGATAGGTCCACCAGGTGTAGGCCACTTCCTCCGGATACAAAAAGCGATAGACATCCACAAATCCATGGCTGAGATAGCGATCGATCCACGCCCGCTCGCGGGGCAAGAAGCCGGTTGAGCCCGCATTTTCTTTGGGGTTGGCCAGGTCGATCTCGCTGTGGGCGGTGTTGAAGTCGCCACAAACGATCACCGCTTCCCCGCGGGCGTGAATCTCGTCGCAGGTCCGGAGGAGTTGGTCATAGAATTCTAATTTATAATCCACGCGGCTGAGGTCATGACGGCCGTTGGGAAAATAGCCGTTGAAAAGGGTGAAACCAGAGAAACTCGTCTCGATCAAGCGACCTTCCCGATCAAAGCGGGAATCGCCCAATCCTACCTTGGAAGCCTGGGGCTCAGCGCGTGAAAATGTGGCCACTCCGCTATAACCGGGCCGCTCGGCGGGATGCCACTCGGCATGAGGCCAGGCCAAATCGGTGCGTTGCTTCTCCGACAACTGATCCGGCCGGGCGCGGATCTCTTGCAAGCAAAGCAGATCGGGTTCGTGCTGATTCCACCAGAGATCGGCCTCCTTGCGCAAGGCTGCTCGTAATCCGTTGACGTTCCAGGTTGTAATCTTCAACTCATTACTCCTCGTTCTTTAG
>CAZJBA010000092.1:0-12382 GCA_964544065.1 uncultured Anaerolineales bacterium
AACGCTCAGTCGAACGCTCAGTCGAACGCTCAGTCGAACGGACGCCGCCTGGAGCGTAATTATGTTCGAGAAAAATAGTACGCCCCTCGGAGGTGTTCCCGTCACCTGGACGAAAGTTTATCTTCATTAGGACTTACGCAACACCGAAGGTGCGCATACCGAAGGTACGCAGAGCGAGCGAAGCGAGCGAATCGGCGAACTGCGTAAGTCCTATTCATAAGAGGTTTGTACCGTGAACGTAAAAATCATCAAAAAGCCTGCTTTGGAAACTGAAAGGAGCCGGGTTATGAATAAAACTGTTCGTATGGCCCTTGTGCTGTTTGGGATTGTGTTACTCGCTTTGACGCTTGCCTCATGCGGCCAAGCACCTATCCCGTCTGATTGTTCTCATTATGAGAACACGGTGGCTGCACTTCTCACCCAGGTATCAGTCCAATCCACGCAAATTGCCGTACAAGAAGAACAAATCGCTAGCTTGTCCATCCAAGATCAATCTCAATCGGCAGTGGAGAGCCCCGAACCCCAGCCGACCCCGATTGTGCAGGGTTCGGTCGTGATCGAAGATGGGGGCTGCTGCACCGTCGGAATCATCGGCCAGACGATTTCGATTCAGGCCGCCTTCGAGGCTGTGAGCACCGCCGCGGAGGTCAATGAGATGCGCGTCCGCTCGGGCAATGTCGAATTTGACGAAAGCGGCTTGGAAGAGGCCAATTGGGAGCCGATTGCCGCTCAGAAAACGTTCGAATACACCGCGCCGGTCAACTGGACCGGCTTCTACGTCAGCGTGCAATTTCGCGATGCCGAGGGCAACCTGTCGCCGGTGTATTGGGACGATGTCTCCGTCGAAGGGATGACGCCGACGATGACGCCGACGCCTTGATGAGGAGAATATCGAAAATGTCAGCCTATCTGGGAGGTTTGTGTCTATGGACGTAAAAATTGTTACAAAGCCCGCGCGCGTTCGTGCATGAGTTGAAAATCTAGCTTCTCGTACAATTTTTGCACCTCGCGCGGCTTTTCCCCCGGGAGACCTCAGAAATCTTATCGACGGTGAGCTCAATCCGACAACGACCGCCGAATCTTGCGTTGCGACAGATGGATTTCCATTGTTAGGTCCCCCTCTTCGTCGCGGCGCAGCACCAGGGGCAGCGTTTTGGATTCATCCCCCTTGAACGAGGTTCGCGCCGTGACCACCCCCGCCTCGATCGTCTGAGCCGTAAATTGATACCCGCTCTCCCCTTCAGCCTCCACCGTGATCTGGATGGTGTAGTGTTCGTCGTGCTCCAAGGGGGAGAGCACGCTCAAGCTCTGTTCCCAGCCCAACGCCGTGAAGAATCCCCCTGGAATGCTCGCTTCGCTTTTCGAGAGCGCGTTCCCATCCGAGTCGAGCAGGCGCAGGCTGATCGGAGCCGCGGAAGCCACCGCCACCTGAACGATGGAATCATCAGGGTTTTGTGGGATCGCGGCCGCGTGGGTGCCCGACCAGCGGGCGTGCCCCCGCACCGTCACCTCGTGGAAATTCTCCCAGGGCAGCTCGGCAGCCCGCCCGCCCGGGTTCCGGTTGGTCACGCCGGTAGCCGCATACATCATCACCGGCCGGTTGTCGGCGTCCACTTCCGAGACCAGACTGACATGATCGATCTCGCCATCGCCGCTCCAATCGAAAAAGACCATATCGCCGGGCTGATAGTCCACCGTGTGGGGCAGCATCTGGCCCGAATAGCTGAAATAGCGCCACATGTCAAAGGCGTCACGGGCATCCCGCCAGCGGTAAAAATGCTCCGGGTAGGCCCGAAAATCCTGCTCCAACGCAAACTGAATCTCATGATCGGCCCCCCACCCGTAGGCGTCCAGGATCAAATCGGTGCAGTAGCCAGCCCGATAGCCGTGAAAAGCCCCCCCCTCGCCGCGCTCCTGGCTGTAGGGCATGCCCAGGTCCCGGCGCCCCTCGGCCAAAATCTCTTCGGGGTAGGATTGAAAATCGAGTTCAGTTTGGTCGGATGCGAGATCAAGCGAGATGGATTCCGGCTCGAAGCTGTACCCCTGTTTGGACGGGACGAGCGTGACCTCCTCAGGGCTGATTCCGTTGATGAAAAAGATACCGTTTCGGTCGGTTTTTGCGCTCATGTCGCCCCCGGCGTCCAGAGTCACGTGCGCCAGTGGGTAGCCTGTCCCGTCGGTGACGCGCCCGCTGAGGGTATACCCCGGCCCGGCTTCTTCCACCTCTTGGGCCATGATTTGAATCTCACCCTCCAACTCCTGCGTATAGGCAATTGTGTTGCCATCCCCAGAGATAGCGATTTCCTCTCCAAAGTTGCCGCTAGCCAGAGTCAGACTTTCTTTGCTATCCGGATGGTAGCGAATCAGATCGCTTTGGCCGTTCTCGTCCCTGGATAGGAGGGCCAAATACTCGCCATCTTGCGAGAGCGCCATCGCCTCGATGGATGGCAGGCTCACGCTGTCTTGCTCCTGGTTGGGCCGGTCGAAGATCAGGATTTCGGCGTTCTCTCCGTCCCGTGCCAGGATGGCAACGATGGTGGCGTCTTCCGAGGCGGCGACCTGGGCGACCTCGGCTTGATCGCCCCACGAGGGCAGGATGTTGAGGTATTCGATCTTGGCGATCACGCGGTTGTACAGGTAGACCCGCGTGGTTGGCGCGATGGCTATGGCCAGGCTGCTGGCCTGCGATGTGAACGCGATCGTGTGTCCCGCTGGGGCCAGTGCCAGGTGCTCTCCTGATGGTGCGTTGCCCTGATCCCCGCGGCTGCTGACCGAGGCGCGCCGGGTGTGGCCGGTCAGGCGGTCGTGGATGAACACGTCGGCGACGCCGTTGTCGTCGCCGTCGACCAGGTTGCTCGCCTCCGAGCGGAAGGCCACGTAGCGGCCATCGGCGGAGATGCTCGCCCCCGTGGAGTCCCCGTCGCCGGGTTTGCTGCGTTTGTTGATCGAGACGCGCTCTGTGATGCCGGTCAGACGGTCGTGCACGTAGACGTGGCTGATCCCCTCTTGGCCGTTCGGGGCCAGATTCCCCGCCGCGGAGTGGAAGGCCACAAAGCGCCCGTTGGCCGAAATAGACGGCGATTCGCATGCGGCCTCGGCTTCTTCGCCGGTCGACGAGAGCGAGACTCGTTCTGTCATGCCGGAGAGACGATCATGAACGAAGACATCCGTCACGCCGTTGTTGTCGCCTTGGACGAGATTGCTGGCAGGGGAAGCAAAAGCCACAAAGCGCCCCGCCGCCGCGAGGGAGGGATTCGTTGCTCCCGCGTTTCCCACCTCCCCCTGGCTGGAGACAGAAATCGGGTTCGCCTCCGGCTCGTTCTGCGCAGCCACAGGTCGAATCATAGCCAAAAGACCCGCAGCAATTGCCAGGATCGATATACTCATCAAGATCATTGGGGATGTTTTCTCTTTTTTCATCGAAAGTATCTCACCGTTCGTAGTGAGCCACGAAGCGCCGTCCCGCGGCGTGGCGTTTTGAGTGTTATGAAAACAATTATACCCCAGATGGGTTGGTGCTATAATCAGAGCAAAACCCCGTTCGTGCGCAGAATACCAAATCTTAAAAGTATCTACAGATTTTTAAACCATCCCGAAAAGCGGGAGTAAAAGTACGTTGTTGTTAGACCCAAACCTGTTTGAACAGGTTTTGTGTATCAGCTACCGAATTCATTCGGTTGCATTCGGTTGCAATTCGGTTGCTCTGAGGAAAGAGATGAACACTCACTCCCCCGTCTACGATTTTGTCATCATCGGCTCCGGATTTGGCGGCAGCGTCTCGGCGATGCGCCTGGCCGAGAAGGGCTATACGGTGCTCGTCCTGGAGCAGGGCAAACGCTACGACGACGACGATTTCGCCACGACCAATTGGCAGGTGTGGAAATATCTTTGGGCCCCGGCTCTGCGTTGCTTTGGTATTTTGCAGATCAGCATCCTCAAGGATGTCATGATCTTGCATGGCCGCGGCGTGGGAGGTGGCAGCCTTGGTTATGCCAACGTCTTGGAAGTCCCGCCCGATGATATTTTCGCCAACCCGACCTGGTCGCATCTGGCCGATTGGAAACGGATTCTCCAGCCCCATTATCAGACCGCCAAAAAGATGCTGGGTGCGACCCAAAACCCGCGCCAGTGGCGTTCCGATCAAATCATGGAACAGGTTGTCAGCGACCGCGGCTGGGGCGACACTTTTCGAACCACGCAGGTGGGTGTCTTTTTCGGCCCCGAGGGGGAACAGGTAGACGACCCCTATTTCGACGGCGACGGTTTGGCCCGCCATGGCTGCACCCATTGCGGCGCCTGCATGGTAGGTTGTCGCCAGGATGCCAAGAACACGCTGCTCAAGAATTATCTCTATTTTGCCGAAAAGTGGGGCGCAGAAATCCGCCCCGAGTGTGAGGTCCGCGATGTTTGCCCCATCGCGGGGGATGGTGAAAATGGCGCCCGCTACCGAGTGGTTTACCGCCGCTCGACCGGCTGGCCAGTCAAGCCGCAGGGACGCGTTCGGGCCCGCAACGTCATCTTCTCCGCCGGGGTGTTGGGCTCGCTGGAGCTACTCTTCCGTTGCCGGGACGTGACTCGCTCGTTGCCCTATCTTTCTCCCCGGCTGGGTGATTTGGTCCGCACCAACAGCGAGGCCTTGATGGGCGCGGTCTCCCGGGACGACCAGGTTGATTATTCTGAGGGCATCGCCATTACCTCGATTGCCAACGCCGATGCGGCCACCCGCGTCGAGCCGGTCCGTTATCCCGCCGGGTCGTCCCTGATGCGCTATCTGGCCGCCCCGCTGATTAACTCCCGTGGCAGCTTTGTGGTGCGGTTGTTCCGAATCCTGAAAAATGTGATTCGCCATCCCCTTGACACCCTGCGCACCCACGTGCTCCCGGGTTGGTCGCAGCGGACGACCATCTTGCTGATCATGCAGACGGAGGACAATCACATGCGTTTGCGCCTGGGGCGCGCTTTGCGCACCCTCTTTCGGCGCGGCTTGGTGGCTGAACCGGACCTGGAGCACAACGTGCCCTCACGGGTGGAAACCGGCCACCAGGTCACCCAGGCCTTCGCCGACCAGATTGGTGCCATCCCGCAAGGCTCCATCGGCGAGACCTTGCTTGATTTACCCACCACCGCGCATATCTTGGGGGGCTGCCCCTTTGGCGAAGATGCTGACAGCGGCGTCATCGACCTGGATTGCCAGGTTCACAACTACCCCGGCCTGTACGTGGTCGATGGCTCGATCGTGCCCGCCAATCCTGGCGTCAACCCCAGCCTGACCATCACGGCCCTGGCGGAGTATGCGATGGGGCGTATACCAGGAAAATCTAAAGTAACCGTTCAGGGTCTGAGTAAAAGAACCCGAAATGGAACACGGATCGCTGTGCGTGCCCATGGCAACACGGATTAGGCAGATTTCCACGGATTTTTAATTTTTTTATCCGCGAAAATCAGCTATATTCGCGTTGCCGAAGGCACGCCTTTGGCGATCTGCGTTCTATTTAGCGGGGGGCGTGAACGCTTACAATCTAAAAAATCCTGATTTCAAACTGAAAGAATTTAACGCAGAGACGGGGAGATGCAGAGACGCGGAGAGATATAATTTTGGCTCCTTAAGAATTTACGGGGTAAGAAGCCAAGACCCTAAAGGTTTTGGAAACCTTTAGGGTCTCCCCGTGAAATACCAGAGACCCATATTATTTTCTCTGTGCCTCTCTGGGCGTGCTTTTTACGCCCTCTCTGCGGCTCTGCGCTGGGTTCATATCCCCAACCACTCTACGGCGGCTTCGGGGAGGTTCGATAAGGGGCCGATCCGCTGGGTGCACTGGGGCAAGGATTCGAGGAAGAATTGGCCGTATTGTTTGGTCAGCACGCGCCGGTCGAGGATGACGGCCACGCCCCGGTCGGAGGCGGTTCGAATCAGGCGCCCGAATCCCTGCCGAAAATCGAGAATCGCTTCCGGAACGGTGTATTGGTAAAAAGGGTTGTCGAATGTTTCCGAACGAGCAGCCACGATCGGGTCGGAGGGGACCGCGAAGGGCAGTTTGACGATCATCAACACGGAAAGGTCTTCGCCGGGGATGTCGATGCCCTCCCAAAAGGCGCGCGTCCCCAGCAGGACTGCCCGCTCCGAGCGGCGGAAGTTTTCTAGCAGCGTGTGCGGCGAAGCGCCTTTGCCCTGCTCGAAAATCTTGATGCCGGCATCCTCCATCGCCGGCGTGATGGCTCGGGCCGTGCGGCGCAATTGAGCATACGAAGTGAACAAGATCAAAGCGCGCCCGCTCGTGGCTTTGCACAACCGGATCACGGCGCCGTCCACAGCGCGCTGGTGGCCGTTGCGGTCGTTGGGCTCGGGGATATTGTTGGGGATGTAAAGGAGGGTGGCGCTCTCGTAATCGAAGGGCGAGCCAAGTGCAAGTTTGTAAGCGTCCTCGGCTTGCAGGCGTCCGTCCAGATAGGCAAAATCATTGGCCGTGGTCAGAGTCGCCGAGGTCAAGATGACAGACATTTTCTCGTACCAGAGATGTTTCTGCATTAGCGGGCCGACGTGCAAGGGCGCCGCGTTGAGGTTGAGACCCCGTCCGTTGGGGTGAATTTCGGCCCAGTAGATGCGATCGGGTTGCGGATCGAAGACAATCGCCTCCACGCTTTCGACCGTCTCTTGCAGGCGGCCAAAGACGTTGGTGGTTTCGTGATAGCTGTCTTCAAGCATGTCGATGTCGGCGTAGCCAGATTCGGACAGGTCGACCAGGGCTCGGGCGATTTGCTCGAGTTTGCCAAACAGGGCTGTTGCGACCTGATAGGCATTTTCCCAGGCGACTTCGACGTCCATCCAGGCCGGTTGGATGCGGGTTGATTCGAGGATGCGCACCCGTTGCGAGTATTTGCCTACTTCTTGGCCGCCGCGTTGCTCGAAGAGAAAATGATCGATGGCTTTGTAGAATTCGCGCATTTGACTTTCGAGCTGGAAGGCATGATCGCCCGCCCGTTGAATCAGCCGGTTGATCGCGGCGAACTCGCTGGGGGTGATTCGGTCGTGGAGCAGATCCAGCAAGCGGCCCAGCGTGCCCGATTTGTGCCCCCCTAGCTCGCGCAGCAGCCGGATGAAATCGACCATGGTGGCCCGGAAGCTGAGCGCGTTGGTGATGGCGCTTTCCAGGTGGTGGGCCTCATCCACGATCAGGTAATCGTACTCGGGCAGGACCCGGTTGCCCGTGGCCACGTCGGCCAGCAGCAGAGCGTGGTTGACGACCACGATGTGCGCACTTTGGGCCGACTTGCGGGCCTGATAGAAGGGGCAGGCGCCGCCGGTGTGCTTGAGGCAACTTTCCATCGAGCAGCCATCGTCGGCCGCGGACATGCGCGCCCAGGCCCGGCGTTCGTCCGCACCGTTGAGGTTGATCTCGGCCCGGTCGCCGCTGCCGCCGCGGTGGAGCCAGACCAGCACCTTGGCCAGCACCCGCATTTCTGCGGAGTTTTCCGGCCCGCGCCGGCGCAAGCTCTCCGTCCGGCGAGGGCAGAGATAGTTGTTGCGCCCCTTTAGCACGGTAGCGTAAAGATCAAGATCGAGCGCATCCTGCAAATCGGGGATGTCTTTGTTGATCAGTTGGTCTTGCAAGTTGATCGTGTTCGTCGAGATGATCACCCGCTCTCCGTTTTGCATCGACCACAGCGCCGCAGGGATCAGATAGGCGAACGATTTGCCCACCCCGGTACCGGCTTCGACCATCAGGTGCTGCTGCTCGGAGAGGGCCTCTGTGACGGCGTACAACATCTCGATCTGTTCGGGCCGATTTTCGTAGTTGGGAAAATAGGCTTCGAACGCGCCGCCGTAATCGAGAATCGAGGCGATTTCTTCGGGATTCAGCGGCACGAGCGGCTCGATCGGCTGGAGCGGAGGCGCGTCCAGAGGGTCGGCTCGTTCTAGCAGTGGCGCCAGGAGTCCCCCTTGGGACTTGCTCGCCGGGACAACTTGCTTGGATCGGGCCCGCAGGGCGTCGAAGAAGAGTCCGTACCCGAGCCATTCCTCGACGTGATCGCCCAGATGGACGATCTCGGCCAACACGTCGATGGGCAAGGCCAGCGCTTCTTGGTAGAGTTGGACATAAATTTTCTGGGTCAGGCGGGCGTCTTCCAGGGCCCGATGAGTGTCCTCGATCGGGATGCCTAGAGCTTGGGCAAGGGAACCAAGTTTGTATCGCCCCGCGTTGGGCATCAGCACAGAGGCCATGTCATAGGTGTCCATCAAATCATTACTGTGCAGGATGCCGTGATTCTTCAGGAAGCCGATATCGAAGCGAATGTTGTGCCCTAAAATGGGGGCGTTGCCGATGAAATCGGATAACTCGCCGGTGATCGCCTGCATGGGAGGCGCATCTTGGACCATGGCGTTGGTGATGCCGGTCAGGTGAGTGATGAACGTGGGAATCCGCTGGCCTGGGTTGATCAGCGATTGCCATTCCGCTTCAACCTGATCCCCCCGGAAGCGCACAGCCCCAATCTCGGTGATACCGTCGGTTTTTGAATCCAAACCGGTTGTTTCTAAGTCTAGCGCTACAATTGTAGAAGTCATGCCTGAATTATACTGTATCATCGCAAAGCTTTGGGCGAGAATAGAACAAAAGTTTCAGGGAATGTTTCACGGTTAGGGTAACACCTTTTGTAAAATACCTTCCCATTTTTAGAAATGAATGTCTATCCTGATTCCCTAATCCCCTGATCCCCTAATTCCTTGATTCACTGATTCACTGATTCACTGTCCCCCCAAGTTCCATTGTCGAGTATAATCATGCCGTTGTCCACGCCTTGAGATGTTAGGAGAGAGTCTATGCCAAGATCACTGAAGATCGCCATGATCGCCTCGGAGTGCGTTCCCTTTGCCAAGTCGGGCGGTCTCGCCGATGTCGTTGGCGCGCTGCCCGCTGCTTTGCAAGAGCTGGGTCACGAGGTCATCGTCATCATGCCGCGTTATCGTTCCATCGACGGGACCAGGTTCGAGTTGGAGCCGTTTCTCCAGCCCCTGGGGGTATGGATGGGCAACGCCCTGGAATGGTGCTGCGTCGACCGCACCTCCACGCCGGATAATGTCCCCGTTTACATGATCGCCTCCGAACGTTACTTTGATCGCCCTAATCTCTATTTTGACGATGATCGCAGCGATTACTTGGATAACCCGCGCCGCTTCGCTTTCCTCGCCCGGGCTGGGTTACAACTTTGCAAGGACATGGACTTCGAGCCGGACATCGTCCACGTCCATGATTGGCAAACGGCCCTGGCGGCGGCCTATCTCGATGTCTGGCATTGGGACGATCCCGTGTTAGGGAACGCGGCCAGCTTTTTGACCATCCATAACATCGGCTACCAAGGCGTCTACGACGTCAAGGATTATGGCTATATCGGCTTGCAGTGGGGCAATTTCGTGCCCGACAAACTCGAAGATCACGGGCGGATCAACTTTCTCAAGGGTGGTATCCATTACGCCGACATGGTCAACACGGTTAGCCCCACCTATGCCGATGAAACCCGCACCCCGGAGATGGCCCATGGCCTGGCGCCGTATCTCAACAACAAAGGCGAGAATTATATTGGCATCCTCAATGGCGTTGATTACGCTCAATGGAATCCCGAAGTCGATGAACTCATCCCGGCCAAGTATTCACCCGAGCAAATGGCGGGCAAAAAACGGTGCAAACGCGCTTTGCAAGAACGCTTTAAGTTGGAGCAGGATGATTCTATCCCTTTGATCGGTGTGGTCAGTCGCTTGGCCGATCAAAAGGGGCTTGACCTGCTTGCCGAGGTGATCGATGGCATCTTAGAGAAGATGCTCGTTCAGTTCGTGCTTCTGGGCTCCGGCGACATCGGTTTAGAGCGCTTCTACGGCGAGTTGCCCGCCCGCTATCCCGGCCGCGCCGGCAGTTATATTGGCTACAGCAACGAATTAGCCCATTGGATTGAAGCCGGGGCCGATATGTTCCTGATGCCCTCCCGTTACGAGCCCTGCGGTCTCAACCAGATTTATTCGCTCAAGTACGGCACCCTCCCGGTGGTGCGCGCTACCGGCGGCCTGGAAGACACCGTTGAGCAATATGATGAGGCAACAGGCGCGGGGACCGGCTTCAAGTTCTACGAGCCTAGCGGCCACGCGATCTATTACACGGTGGGTTGGGCGGTGAGCACCTATTACGACCGCCGCGCTGATTGGGACGCCATGGTCCAACGGGCGATGCAGCAACGTTTCTCTTGGAAAGACAGCGCTTTGAAGTACGAACAAGCCTATCGGCGCGCCATTGAAAACAAACACAATCTAGCCGCGCAAAGCGAACACGTGCGCGCCTGAAGTTAGGAAAATAGATGAAAAAAGGCATTCTCTACGCTATCGGCGCTTATTTCCTGTGGGGTATTCTCCCCATTTATTGGAAGCTGATTCCCGATGTCCCCGCTTTGCAAATCACCAGCCATCGGGTGATCTGGTCGTTCGTTTTTATCCTCTTTGTCGTCGCCATCAAGAAGCGTTGGCGCGGTTTCAAACCGGTCCTCGAGGACAAGAAAAAACTGCTGGTCTATTGTCTCACCGCCATCTTGCTGGCCACCAACTGGCTGACGTTCATCTTTGCCGTCACAGCGGGTCGCATCGTCGATGCCAGTCTGGGCTATTTCATCAATCCGCTGGTCAGCGTGTTGCTGGGCGTCGTTTTCTTGCGTGAGCGTTTGCGTTTGTGGCAGTGGATTCCGGTGGGGCTGGCCTTTATCGGCGTTTTATATCTGACGATCAGCTATGGCCGCTTGCCCTGGATTGGCCTGATCCTGGCGGGCAGTTTTGGCTTCTATGGCTTGCTGAAAAAATCGGTTTCTCTGGAATCATTGCACAGCTTCACGTTGGAATCTGGCATCTTGTTTTTCCCCGCTCTGGCCTATCTGCTCTATTTGGAGACGGCCGGGCAGGGCGCTTTTGGGCATGGTCCCGTTCATGTGACCGGGCTCCTGGCCCTGGGCGGCGTCATCACCGGTGTCCCCCTGCTCTGGTTTGGGAACGCGGCCCGCTTGATCCATCTGTCCACGCTGGGATTTTTGCAGTACATGGCCCCGACGCTGCAATTCCTGGTTGGCGTTTTGATCTACGGCGAAGATTTCTCCCGGGCCCGGGTGATCGGTTTCAGCATCATCTGGGTGGCGTTGTTGATCTACTCTCTTGAAGGGGTGTTGGTTCGTGGCAAGAGGCGTTCTGATGCTCTTGTCGTAAAATAAAGTTAGGAGGCTTTGAAAATGGCAAACCGAAAACAATCTCGAGGTACTTGTAAATTTTGTGGCCGTGAGATGACAAAGGGCGGCATCTCGCGTCACATAAAGGCCTGTCCCGAACGGAAAGAAGCGATTGCCGAGGCGGATGCAGGCAAAGGTAAAACTGAAAATATCTATCACTTGCAAGTTTTGGAAGCTTGGGGAGGCAATTTCTGGCTTCATCTGGAAATGCGCGGTTCCGCCAAATTGGAGGATTTGGATTATTACCTGAGGGCCATCTGGCTGGAATGTTGCGGCCACATGAGCCACTTTTCCATTGGCGGCGCCTGGACAGATCAGGAGTTGCCCATGAATTCAACGGTTGATTCGCTCTTTCAACCTGGTCTTGACCTGACGCATGTCTATGATTATGGCACAACATCGGAGTCAACTGTCAAAGTAGTCGCTGTTCGCAAGGGAAAACCGCTTAGCAAACGGCCAATCTTCTTGATGGCGCGTAACAAGTTGCCAGAAGTGCAATGCAAGGTATGTGATGCTCCGGCAAAATGGTTATGTCTGGAGTGTATCTACGAGCACGATGAGAACGGCTGGCTTTGTGACGAACACGCCGAAAACCATCCGCACGAAGATTATGGCTTACACGCTTTGCTAAATTCTCCTCGCGTAGGTATGTGTGGAGAAATAGCCTCTGACGAACCGCCATATTAAGAAAAAGAGCCCGCTTCGTGAGAAGCGGGCTCTTTTTGGTTCTCTCATGTTTGGATGAACTGATCAAGGATCACAATATCGATCCATTCCGATAGCCGCCGGTGTTGTTTATCGTTGCTGATCCAAGCGGTCGCTCCGCTGGCGATTGCTGTTGCTACGTGAAGCGAATCCGCTGTATCTCTCTCGTCACTTATGTATTGGTCACTATCTGGTTTTTCCCAAATTTCCTTATACAAGCCTGACATTTGTTCGGTATAGTCTGACGGCTTTGGTACAAGGACGATGACATCATCTTGGACATCTACAAGCAGACGGTCACCGGCTTGGATATCGAGTCTTTTGCGGACAGCGCTGGGAATGGCAATTTGATAACGGCTGCTAACTTTTACAGATTGATTATGGCTCATCGTTCACTCCTTGTTAAGCAAAAACGGCCAAATGCTTA
>CAZJBA010000093.1:0-4007 GCA_964544065.1 uncultured Anaerolineales bacterium
ACGACATGAGGAAGTGGATCTCGACGCACTGACCGCTTACGTGCTTGAGAATTCAGTGAAATTCAAGAACATCGATGATATTGTGCTGGAAGTCTGTGAGCGTACCGGCTGGCCTTGGAAACAGGGAAAGCAGTTCGTGCAAGATGTGCAACTGACCTATCATCGCCAGTTATCCCGCCACAAAAATTGGATTGTGATTCCTCTTGGCTTTGCCATATTGATTGGAGGAGCGGCGCTCTTATTTTACGTTGGCCAATTGGGATGGCAGGAAATGGCGTTGCTCAACAGCCGGAACGCCGAGCCTGATAGTGCCTTCTCCATGTTAATAAATCTCGTTGACCAATACGGGTATTGGCTCCTGATAGGTACGGGGATGGTAATTGGCGGCACATACGGCATCGCCAAAGCGCTTGTAGACGCTGCCTGAAGGCGTAGAGCTTAAAGACGATCAAGCATAAGTGGAGTAAGTATTATGAGCGTACAAACAAAAGAGGAAATCTTGGCGCTTATCCAAGAACATCAAAATCAACTCAAAGAATTAGGTGTGAGGCGATTGGGCTTGTTTGGCTCATTCGGGCGCGAACAACAGATTGCAGAGAGTGATGTGGACATGCTAGTAGAATATGAACGAGGCCGTAAGTCTTTTGATCGTTTTATGCAAACTGTATTTCTCCTCGAGGAATTGTTTGGTAGACAGGTAGAATTGGTCACACCAGCAGCACTTAGCCCATATATTGGGCCACATATCCTGAGGGAGGTAGAGTATGTCTCTCTCGATGATTGAATACCTACAACATATTTTTGATGAGTGTGAGTATTTGGTAGAACACACTCAAGAGCTATCCTATGATGAGTTTATGGAAGATGCTACCTTGCAGCGTGCTTTTGTACGCAGCATTGAAATTATCGGTGAGGCGGCGAAGCAGATACCGGACGATTTGAAACAGAAGTACAAACGTGTAGAGTGGCGGGCTATGGCTGGTATGCGTGACCGATTGATTCACGCCTACTTTGGCATAGATTACGAAATTGTATGGGATGTAGTGACAAACAAGATTCCGACGTTGAAGCCAGTGATCAGAGAGATTATAAAGGCTGAAGGCTCTGCTCAGTGAGGCGGAGATCCCACATCTGAGATCACGCTCATCATTGAAGGACTGCTTAATCAGGGGAAGTATTCCTGTTATTGGGCAACAAGAGAAATAAAAAAACAAGTGCCAGCCCGGATGCGAACGCCAGCAATCTCCGGGCTTTTTTGATGTCTTCTGTGCGGGGCTGCCGTTGGCCTCGGCCCAATTTATACTGGCCCACTTTTTCCAACTCGACGTTCAGTGCCCCAGCCATGGCGCTCATCGGATAGCCGGCATTGGGGCTGTCGGTGGTGGGCGCGTCGCGCTGCATGATACGCCAGCTTTTGGCCATGCTGCCGCCTTGGAAGGGGGAAACCAGGACGATCAACAGGCCGGTCAAACGGGCCGGGACGAAGTTGAGCAGATCGTCAAACCGGGCGGGGAATTTGCCCAGCCACTCGCGGGCAGGGTCCCGGTACCCCAGCATGGAATCCGCCGTGTTGGCAAAGCGGTATGCCAGCGCCGCGGGCAAGCCTCCCAGGGTGTAAAACAATAGCGGGGCAATCACCCCGTCAGAGGCGTTTTCGGCAACGGATTCGATCGTTGCCGCTGCTACTCGAGATACGTTCAACGTCGATGTGTCCCGGCTGACCAGGTGCCAGCTCACCGCTTGGCGGGCCCCATCGAGGTTCTCCTCTTCGAGTGCGGCTTGCACATCCCTGGCAGCGCGGTCAAGCCCGCTCAGCGAAAAGGTGGCTTTAAGCGTCAAGGCCTGCACCAGCCAACGTAATGGAGCAGGCATCCGTTCAATTAATCTTTCCAATAGCGCGCCGATCGCGGCAAAAAGAGAGCATCCGGCCAGCGTTAGAAAAGCGCCATAAGCGAATTGAGCTTGATTGCCTTTTTGGGGCGCATACTGCCTCCCCGCCGCGATTAACTTGCCCATCCAGGCAACGGGATGGAATTGGTTGGGTGGATCACCAAAAATCTGGTCAATGCCCAGGGCTAGGAGTAGCGCGGTTTTGCGGTCTGATGACACGGTGTTTTTCAGGCTTGCAACTGGGTCAATTTTTCTTGGACGATGTCGGTGTGGGTGATCTCCTCGCCCTTACGCTTGCTGCGTACGCGCACATTCCGCCAGGCCGCGGCGATCTCTCCTTTGGGCGAGATCAGGAAAGTCGACCGAATCGTACCCTCATATTCGCGCCCGAAATTTTTCTTCGTGCCCCAGGTGCCATAGGCTTTGTGGGCAACTTTGTCGGGGTCGCTGAGCAGCGTGATGGTGATGTCGTGCTTGGTGATGAATTTGCGGTGCGATTTCGTGCTGTCGGTGCTGATCCCCACCACGTTGGCGTTCATATCGACAAAATCATCCAGCGCGTGACTGAAATCGCAGGCCTCTTTGGTGCAGCCAGGAGTATCATCTTTGGGATAAAAGTAGAGTACCAACCACTGCCCGGCAAAATCATGCAGGGACACCTCTTGATCTTCTTGATCCAAGAGCGTAAAATCTGGAGCTTTACCGCCAATTGCTACCATCTTTACCTCCAATTTGAAAACGTTTTAGGCTATTCTTGCCGATTTGTAAGATCCTTTTTCCAGTCAGAGCCGGATTCATCCGGCTTCAGCTATCAGCCTGGTGATTGATCACCTGGCTTGATCATGTATTCATGTTGGTTATAATTACGAAGCCAACCAGCAAAACCATTTCGACCAATTCGTTTAGCGCGCCGTAAATGTCGCCGGTCAGGCCGGGAATGCGGCTGAGAATGAAACGGCTCGCTGCCCAAACGATCAGCGCAGTGAACGCCAGGGCGATCAACCCCAACCATTGCGCAGAGAGCCAGGCTGTGACAGCGGCAATCAGAGTTGCCAGCGCCATCTCTTGCCAGGTGACGTTGTCTTTGATGTCCCGGCCCAGGCCTTGGGAACGCGCATAGGGAAAGCCAAACAAGGCCAACGAGACTCCCCAGCGGCTCAGCGTCGGAATCAGAATCAACGCGGTGGGGGCTTGGGGAAGATCACACAATGCGCTGAATTTTAGCAGCATCAGCACGATTCCGCTGGCCAGCCCAAAGGCGCCAATCCGTTCGTCCCGCATAATCTCCAGCCGCTTTTCTGGCGTGAAGCCGCCAAAAATGCCGTCCCAGCTATCCAGAAAGCCATCCAGGTGCAGCGCGCCGGTGGCGAGCACCCACAGCGCCAGGGTCAGCGCGGCGGTTAAGGAGGCGGGCGCGACGAAACTTAAGCCGTAATGGGCCCCGGCCAGCATCGCGCCGATTACCAGGCCAACCAAGGGATAGAATCCCACCGCTTGGCCCAACTCCTTGGTGGTGAAGGGGCGTTTGACAATCGGTGGAATCAGGGTTAAAAATTGCAGGGCGGCGAGGAACGGGATGAACATATTAATGGGCTTTCTTTTAATTTTGTTGTCGTGAAAGGTATTTTCGTCTGTAGTTTGGCAAAAATGTACTGTATAATTAAGATCGACCAAATAAATCTTCACGGGAGTTTTTTATGGAGATTGTTTTAGATCGTCACATAGAGATTACACCTGAAGTCCGGGGTGGACGGCCGCGCCTTGCGGGGACTCGCATCACGGTTGCTGATGTGGTCATCATGCACCTGCGTATGGGCCTGTCTCTGGAGGAGATCGCCGGTAAGTACGAATTGGATTTTGCCAGTGTCTATGCTGCTATTGCTTACTATTACGACCATCGGTCCGAGATTGATGAAAGCATAGATGTCCAAGATAATTTTGCCGAGTCGTTTCGACAGAACAATCCATCACAACTTCAGGATAAATTGACCTCACCGCACAGTGACTAAACGGATCAGATTTCACCTGGATGAACGCGTTGATCCCGACATCGCTCGGGCGTTACGTCGTCATGGAATTGATGTGACCACAACGATTGAAATGGGGCTGCGAACCCT
>CAZJBA010000093.1:4107-12381 GCA_964544065.1 uncultured Anaerolineales bacterium
CGCCTCTCCGCGGCTCTGCGCTAAATTCTTGTTATTCCTTATCCGAGACGCCAGCTTCGCTAAATGTGGCCATATCCGAGAGAATCTTGCAGGCTGCTTCGACCAGCGACATCGCCAGCACGGCACCGGTGCCCTCACCCAGACGCAGACCCAGGTCGAGCATCGGCTCCAACTCCAACCATTCTAACATAATTTGATGGCCTGTTTCTTGCGAACGGTGGGCGCTGAAGAGGTACTCGCGCACCTGTGGGGCCAGCTTCACCGCCAGCATCGCCGCGGCGGTAGAGATGAAGCCGTCCACCACGACGGGCTTGCGGTGGGCCACGGCAGCCAAAATTGCGCCGGTGAGACCGCCGATTTCAAAACCGCCCACGTTGGCCAACACGTCGATAGCGTCGTCGGTATCCGGCTGATTGACGTCTAACGCTCGTTGGACGGCCTTGATTTTACGTTCCAACCCTTCATCGTCGACACCGGTACCGCGTCCGACGATCTCCCGAGGGGCGCACCCGGTCAACGCGGCGGCGATGGCAGCGGAAGGCGTGGTGTTGCCGATGCCCATGTCGCCGGTCGCCAGGATGTCGAGCCCTTTTTCCAACTCGGTTTCGGCGACGGCGATCCCGGCCTCAATCGCCTCCACGGCCTCTTCCCGGGTCATGGCCGGGCCTTGGGCGATGTTGCAGGTGCCGGGAGCGATTTTTTTGTCGATCAAGTTGGGATGGTCTTCAAAATCGGCGGCTACGCCCATATCAACGATGACCACCCGAGCGCCGACGTGCTCTCCGAGCACATTGATCGCCGCGCCACCGGCCAGGAAGTTGTAGACCATTTGCGGGGTCACTTCCGAGGGGTAGGCGCTGACCCCTTCGGCCACCACGCCGTGATCGCCAGCCATGGTGGTGACGACCTTATCTTTGAGGGTGGGGGTAGCTTCACCGGTGATCCCGGCCATGCGAATCGAGATCGCTTCCAGTTGGCCCAGGCTGCCGCGCGGTTTGGTCAGGTCGTCCTGGCGGGCGCGTGCCGCTTCCATGGCGTTTTGGTCTAAAGGCTGGATTTGTGCGAGTAGCTTTTGTAACATGCTGATTCCTTTATTGAATAGTCTTGTTGATTTTGGTAATCTGGCCGCTGGATGACATAGCGCGGCCCTCCCTCCACGATACGATGATGATTCACGGATACCGCGGGATGCACGTTTTTTTGAACGTATGTTGTCGCTGAGACGATATCGATTTGTTTTGGGTCTAGAATCAGCCCCAGGATCGTGCCGCTGTGCGCCCGGCAGACGCCCAGGGCATCGATTTGATTGGTCAGTCTCACGGCTGTTTCGAGCAAGGGAGAGAATAAAATGCTCTGGTGGGCGATGGCGCTCAGGCTGGCTGCTTTTCCTACCGCTTCCCAGTCCTGACCCCTGAGCCCCCTTTGGAGCAAATGAAATGCTTCTTGATGGATGGACTCCAGGTGGGACAAAGCTGTGCCCATATCGCGTTGATTGAAGGCCAGCGTGTCCACCTCCCCGCCGGGGTCGAGCAGGATCACACTCAAGGGTGGTGCCGTTCCCCAAACCTGGTGATTCGTCCCATCGCGGTGGGTGAACAGAGTCAGCTCCGGGAAGATGGTGCTGTCGCTGGGTTCGACTCCTACGGCCATCTGGGCGACTTCTGCTGGGGTGAAAGGCTGCCCCAGAGCCTCTCCAAAGGCGTACAGGCTGGCGGCGATGTCGGCGGTGCTGGTGCCGTAACCGCGGCCGCGCGGGGCTGCGGAATCCAGTTCCAAAACGCCTCCCACCTGGCCCCTGAGTCGTGCAAATCCTGTTTCAAGCGCGGCAACAGCTTTGGGTGCTTCGGTGGGCAGTTCCCAGAATCCATCCCCATCCAAACGAACATGAGCGCGGTGATACCGGTCGATGGGGCAGGAGACCAGCGCGGGAGCCCCCTCCCATAAACCTTGAACGAATTCCCCGCAGGTCAGGGGGATGCCGACGGTTGCTTCTCTCATCCTAGAACTCGATCCCCCGTTGTGCCTTGATGCCCTGCTCGAAGGGGTGTTTGATTGCCCGCATCTCGGTGACCAGATCGGCGAACTCAATCAGCGCGGCAGGCGCGGAACGCCCTGTAATGATCACGTGCACATCGTCCGGTTTGTGTTCCTTGAGCCAGGCGATCATCGCGTCGGTGTCGATCCAGCCGTAGTGCAGCGGGTAAGTGAATTCGTCTAACAGGACAAGGTCATATTGACCGGAGGCGATTTTTTCTTGAGCCAGCTTCCAGCCCTGGTGCGCTTTGGCGATCGCCTCTTGTTCCTCTTCAGGTGTGGTTGTAAATCCGCTGCCCGTTTTGTGCCACTCGATACCCATTTTTTCGGCGGTTTTGATCTCGCCCCAGCGCCCGGTTTCGGATTTGATGAATTGGATCACGCAAGGTTTGAAGCCGTGACCGCAGGCGCGCATCAACAAACCCAGCGCCGCCGTGGTTTTGCCTTTGCCTTTGCCGGTATGAACGATGAGAAGTCCTTTTGTTTTCGACATAATACTTGCTCCTCGTGGAGGCTTTCTGCTGATGTGTGCAGGTCTCCTGACCGCACACTTGAAGTGACCGTAGGTCTCCCTTGGGAGGCTTGGTCAACTTGGCATCTTTCACGTGGAGACCTACGGTCAACCTGCTGTCGGGGTCAGGAGACCCCCGACAAGCCTCCGTTTCCTTTGATACTTTAACACATCTGGCTCCTTTGGCTCTTCTGATACCTCTAGGTTTGCAAAGTCGGCGTCACCATCGGCGTGCTGTAAAGCGGATGCTGAGTAACCACAACCGGCAGGCCGTAGACTTCCGAGATGCAGTTCGGTTGCAGCACCTCGCTCGGTGAGCCAACATTGACCAGCCGTTTGCCGCTGAGCAAAGCCAGGCGGTCGGCGTATAGCGCGGCCAGATTCAGGTCGTGCAGGCTGGCAATGATCGTCAGGCCGTCTTCGTGAGCCAGCTTTTTGATCAGATTCATAATCTCGGCCTGGTATTTCAGGTCAAGGTGGGAGGTGGGTTCATCCAGCAAGAGCACTTCGGGTTCCTGGGCCAACACCCGGGCCAGGATGACGCGTCGTTTTTCCCCGCCGGAGAGCTCGTTGACGGGTCGATCTTGAAGGGCGGCCAGGCCGGTTTGAGCGATGACATCATCTATCACGTCTCGGTCTTGCTTGGAGAGCGGCAGCAGCCAGCCGCGGTGAGGGGCCCGTCCCAGGGCGATCATGTCGCCTACAGTGATAGCCCAATGATCTCCATTGGATTGAGGGGCCAGCGCCAATTGCTGGGCAACTTGGCGTGGTGATTGACTCCAAACATCGGCATCGGCCAAATGAACGCTGCCGTGGCAGGGACGCAACAGGCGTGACATCGCCCGCAGCAAGGTGCTTTTGCCCACCCCGTTAGGGCCGATCAAGGCCAATACTTCGCCAGGGTGAGCCTCCAGGCAGAGATGTTCCAGGACGTTCACGTCTTCATAAGCACAGGTCAGGTTTTGGGCAGCGAGTGTTTTCATCATCAGCCTCGTAGAGAGTTACCTCGAGATTTTAACAGATAAAGGAAGAACGTGCCCCCCAGCAGGGAGGTGACGATGCCGACGGGCAGTTCGAGTGGGGCCACGACGGTGCGGGCGAGATCGTCGGCCAGGAGCAGCAGCATGGCGCCGATGAGCATGCTGGCCGGCAGCACGCGGTGATGCTGCGATCCGAACATCATCCGGGCCAGGTGGGGGGCGATCAAGCCGACAAAGCCAATCACCCCGCCCGCGGCCACGGCGGCGGCGGTGGCTAAACTGGCTGCGGCCACAATGATGCCGCGCGCCTTGCGGATGGGTAATCCCAGACTTTGGGCCGTTTCCTCTCCCGATGCCAGGGCATCCAGGGGACGGGCCATCAGCCACAAGGCAGCCAGGCCGAGAATCATGTAGGGGCCACTGCTGCGTAAGTGAGGCCAACTTCGCCCCGAGAGCCCGCCCATGGTCCAGCTAAACACCTCGTGCAGGGTGTCGTCGCTGATCAGCATCAACAGCGAGACCAGCGCCGAGAGCAGCGTGCTCAACGCTGCCCCGGCGAGCAAAAGAGAGATGGCCGGGGCCGTGCCACCCATCTCGGCAATGCTGTAGACCGTGAAAACGGCCAGCAGCGCGCCGATGAAGGCTGCCAGGGGTACGGGGCCAAATCCGGCGATGCGCCAGTTGATCCCTGAAATGATCGCCAGTGTTGCTCCCAGGGATGCCCCGCTGGAGGCACCAACGACAAAGGGGTCGGCCAGCGGGTTGCGGAAAAGTCCCTGAAAGGCGGCACCGGCTACGGCTAACCCGGCGCCGATGGTCGCAGCTAGAATGATGCGGGGCAGCCGTAGCTCGCGCACGATGGTGGCGTCGGTGGATGTGGCGCCTGCTGCAGGTGGGTGGATGAGGGTTTCGAGTACCCGGCCAGGCGGGATGAAAACCGCACCCATGCCCAGGCTTACGGTCATAATCCCCAGCAGTGCGGCGGTTAATAACATCAGGATGATAGCAAAGCTGCGATTGTTCATATTAAACGAATCATCTTGTGTGCGTTTTCGGACTTTCCATGTAGGGTGGTGACATATTTTAAGTGACAGCGCGCAGCCCGTGCGCCCGTTTCAACTTGCTCAGGTGTAGGCCGTTTCCAAGGTGTCTCTGGTACAGGGATGTAAGCGTCCAGCCGGTAAGGGATAGCAGGATCGACAGAGGCGATGAATTGGCTGATCTTGTCGATCTCAGTTGCGTCGATGTAATTGGGGATAAAGATGGACAAATTCCTTTCTACGCTCTTCCCCTCCCTCTCCCAGCTCGGGGCTGGGCCATCAATGAGAGGGAGGGGAATCTAGGAGGATGAAAAAGAGGAGAGTGAGGCCTCGTTTTCGTCCATGTTACTTTTTACTCAAATAGATCTGGGTAAAGCGCTTGGGCCATTGCCTCGACGGCATCGGCGATACGCGGCCCCGGTCGAGAGACGATGTTGCCGTCAATAAGATGGATGCGTTCGTTTTGCACCGCAGCGATTTGATCCCAGCCCGGGCGGGCGGCAACCTGTTCGGGCGTTAGCTTGTCCCCGTGGCTGTCCGACCCCATCATTACCTCCGGATTGCGTGAGACCACTTCCTCAGCGTTGATCTGAGGATAGTCCTCTTCCAGGTCGGCGAAGATGTTCACGCCGCCTGCCAGCTCGATCATCTGGCCCGTGAAGGTGGAAGGTCCGGCTGTCATCAGTGGCTCATCAAAGATTTCCCAGAAAACTTGTAGGCGTTCCTCTTCAGGAATCTGGGCTACTTTTTCTTCCACCGCGGCGATGCGAGTTTGCATATCGGCGACGGTTTCGGCCGCCTGTTCCTCGTTGCCGGTCAGTTGGCCGATCAAGGTGATATTAGCGTAAACGTCCTCAACCGTTTCGGGCGCTAGGGCTAGGACGGGCAGGTTGACTTTGTCCAAGGCCTCGATGATCGGTTGGTGCCTGGATGTATAGGCGATCACCAGGTCCGGTTCCAGAGCGACGATAGCCTCAACGCTGATCGTGTCCGAGGAGAAGCCGCCGATTTTTTCGACTGTCTGAGCAGCTTCGGGGTAGTCGCAATACTCGGTCACGCCGACGACATTGTCGCCAGCGCCAACAGCAAACAGTATCTCGGTATTGGAGGGGGCCAGGGAGACAATCCGTTGAACGGGGACTTCCAGGTTGACGATGCGGCCAAGTTCGTCTTCGATTTCGACGCTTTGGGGCTCGGGATGGAGCAGCGCTGCTAGCATTTCCAGTCCTTCGACGAGCCGCGGCCCGGGACGGCTGATCAGGTTGTCGTTGATAGCGAAGACTTGACCCATTTGCACGGCGGTCAGATCTTCCCAGCCGGGACGGGCGGCCACGGATTCAGGGGTAGCCCCGGTATATTGGGCGTGGCCAAGCAAGATCATGTCCGGGTCTTGAGCGATCAATTCTTCCAGGCTGATTTGCGCCCAGGCAGAATCGAGGATGCTGCCCAGGTTCTCGCCCCCGGCTTGTTCGATCAGCGTCTCATGGAAGGAGCCGGGTCCAGGGGTCCAAGGCGCGCTTGGTTCGGTAGCGTCTAATTCGTAGAACACCAACGGGCGTTCTTCCACGTCGGCGACTCGCTCTTCCACCGCGGCGACGCGGGTTTTGAAATCCTCGATCATCGCCTCGGCTGTCTCTTGGTTGCCCGTCATCTGGGCGATCAAGCGCAAATTTGCGTACATATCTTCAAACTCGAGAGGGTTGGGCACAACGAAGACGGTCAAGCCGAGATCTTCCAGGGTTTGAATTTGCTCGGGAGCGGTCAGCTCGGCGGCCAAGACCAGATCGGTTTCCAGGGTCAGGATCGTTTCGGTGTCCAATTCGCTGAAGCCACCGCCAATGTCAGTGACATCCAGGGCCGTTTCGGGGTAGTCGGAGAACGAATCCCGTCCCACGACCAGATCCCCGGCTCCAACGGCGAAGAGATACTCCGTGTTGGAGGGGGCCAGCGAGATGATCCGTTCCACGGGCATTTCGATCGAAACGGTTCGTCCCAGGCCGTCTTCCAACTCGAGCGTCTCCCCGGCAGGGTCTTCAGGTTCTGGCGTCGGGGGCGCTTCGGTGGGTTCTTTTGTTGGCTCTTCGACAGCTTCAGTGGGCTCTTTTGTCTCAGGAGGTGGGGCTGGCTTGCAAGCCCCGATCAAAAGGGCGAAAAGGAGCGTGAAAATCATCAAGGTGAAGAAGCGTTTCTTGTTCATGGAATTCCTTTCTGTGAATGGTTGATTAGGTTTGTCCTTTTTTGTTCGACGAGTGCCATCGTGCGCAAGCCTGGACGAAGTTCTCCGCCAGGTGCGGGTGGGCGCCGAAATGTAAATGAACGTAGGATGCCAGCAAATTTCCCTGGGCGAAGCCCTCTGTTCGGGAAGCTTCCCCGCGTCGAGAGCGAATCTCGTAGGCAATGGGCAGATCCTCTGGTGTTTCTACCCAATCGGAATAGTGGAACTCGTGCCCACGTGTTTGCTCTCCATGGTTTAGCAAGATGGAGTCTTGCCGGGCGCTGATTTGCCGGTAGCCCATCCGTAAGCGGTTTTGCATTGCTAGATGTCCAGGGATGATCCCGGTCAAGGAATAGCGGACGCCCTCCAAGGTGGTGATGCTTTCCGTCAGCATCATCAGGCCGCCGCATTCGGCGTAAATGGGCATCTCTTGGTGGTGAGCGGCCCGCAGGTCCCGGCGCAGAGTCTCGTCTTGAGACAACCGCTCGGCGTAGAGCTCCGGGTAGCCGCCGCCGAGATAGAGCCCGTCGATGTCGGCGGGCTGCCCCTTGTCATGTAGCGGGCTGAAGGGCACAATCTCCGCGCCTGCTGCTTCGAGACGGTCTAAATTGTCCTGGTAGTAGAAGCAAAAAGCTTCATCGCGAGCGACGGCGATCCGAACGGACTTTGCTTGCTGTGACCTATAGATGGCTGTCTCAAACTTGACGGGCTGTGTTTTCCCGGCGATGCCGCTTAATCGTTCCAGGTCAATATGCTCCGATACGATCTCGGCGGCGTCTCGCAAGAAAGATGCCACCTCAGCCTCTCGTTCCACGGCGGTGTGCAGGCCTAGATGCCGCTCCGGGATGCTCAATTCTTCCCGCTGAGGGATGCAGCCGAGCACGGGCAGGCCGACGCTTTCCACCGTGCTGGTGACCCAGTGGGCGTGCGCCTCGCTGGCGACCCGGTTACAAATCACCCCGGCCACATCCAAGTCTGGATCAAAGTCGCGGTAGCCCAAGGCCATCGCTCCGGCACTGCGGGCCATCCTGGCCACATCGAGCACCAGGATCACCGGTGCGCCGAGCAGCTTGGCCACCTCAGCGCTGCTTCCGCTTTCGGTGTCGCTGCTGTGCCCATCGAAAAGCCCCATCACGCCCTCGATGATGGCGATATCCGCGCCTGAAACCGCGTTTCCAAAGATCGTTTTGACCGTCTCTGGGGATGTCATCCAGGTATCCAGGTTGCGCGAAGCTCGCCCTGTCGCCGCGCTGTGATACATCGGGTCGATGTAGTCGGGCCCGACTTTGAAGCCTTGTACCGTCTGGCCGCGGGCCAGCGCGGCCATCAAGCCGGTGGCGATGGTGCTTTTGCCGCTTCCGCTGGCCGGAGCAGCGATGAGGAATCTGGGAATGTCGATTTTCTTCATGATGATGATGCAATCATTAGACCACCGAATGAATTCGGTGTCTGACACGAAAAACGTGTTCAAAACACGTTTGTAGAATCAAAAAA
>CAZJBA010000094.1:0-12313 GCA_964544065.1 uncultured Anaerolineales bacterium
CCTCCGTCAGAACGGCGCGATAAGAGAAGTTACCAAACAGCGGGAATTGCTGGGCGCTGTTTGGTAGCACGGGGATTGATCCCCGTGCGGGGTTGCGAGAGTGTCTACATATTTCTGAACCATCCCAAAAAAACTAAAAATAATTATAACGCACCAGGTGGTGAGTTATGGGGTGATGGGAACAAAACCAAGTTCGGTGACGATTTGTTGCGCTTCTTTGGATTGAATCCAATTAATGTATTCCTCGACCGCGCCGGTCGGTTCACCGTTGGTATACATATAGAGGTCGCGAGCAATCGGGTATTCACCGTTGTTGACAGTTCGTGCCGATGGCATGAAAAAGTCAGCGTCCGATTCGCGCGCCACAGCGACGACTTTCATATCCTCGGTGACGTAACCGAGCCCATCATAGCCAATGGCATTAGGGTTTTGGCGGATTTCTACTCCGATTCCCTCAGAAGATGGCAAAAGCAATGTGTCGGACGAGAACAAGGTTTGGCTATCTTTGTCACCCAATCGGATGACTTCTTCAAGGAAATAAACATGCGTACCGGAGTTTGTCTCCCGAGAGAGCCGCACAATGGGCCTATCTTCACCGCCAACCTCGCCCCAGTTCTTGATCTCCCCACTGTAAATAGCTGAAATTTGTTCCAAGGTTAGCTCATCAACGGGATTATTTGGATTGATAATCACGGCGATAGCATCACGAGCGATGACGAATTCCACAGGGTTGGTTCCATTATCCTGAGCTGCTTCCCTTTCCTCAGGTTTGATCTGGCGGGAAGCGTTGGCGATATCGACCGTCCCGTTGATCAAAGCAGCGATTCCCGTTCCAGACCCTCCGCCTGTGACGGATAATTTCACGTCCGGATGGAGTTTTTGATAGCGTTCAGCCCAGGCTAAGGCCAAGTTGACAATTGTGTCGGAACCTTTATTTTCGATTGTATCCGAGATAGTTAAGGGGTTTTCCGCGGCTGTTTCTGATTGTCCACACCCGGCTAGGAACAGGAATAAAATCAGGAGGGGAAATATCCAAAGGCGTCTCATTGGAATGTGATTATAGTCGCAAATAATCACCTCGGCAAGAGTACAATAAACTTTCACAAAAAGTAACTACTCAGCCAATCCTGACTCATCGAATTGTGTAGCAAAACCGACCTGCGTCAGTTGATGATCTAATCCACGAAGGTGGATTTTGCAAGTCAGCGGCTGGCACGTAGCATGGAATTCCATTCGATGGCTGAGTAGTATTACAGCGCAAGGTCACCCTAAAACCGCTCTCTAGCCCCGTCCCCGGGGCGCCCGAGGACAGGCTTATGAGCGAAAAAGGGTTGGTAAAACGTCAACTTTGCGCTGTCATAGTAGTTACCGCAAAAAATAACTAAAAAGTGGTTTGGTTGTAAGGTATAATCCCTACTATGAATGATCAAGAACTTGTTTTCAAAATTCGTGGTCTAGACTTTTTCTACGGTGAAAGCAAAGCCTTGAGCCAGATCAATATGGACGTTTTGCCTCAACATGTTACCGCTTTGATTGGCCCCTCCGGATGCGGCAAATCGACCTTTTTGCGCTGCCTGAACCGGATGAACGATACCATTTCGGGAACGCGCATGATGGGTCAGGTTTTGCTGGAAGGGGAAGATATTTATGCCCCCGATGTGGACCCGGTTTATCTTCGTCAACGGGTTGGGATGGTCTTTCAGAAGCCGAATCCGTTCCCGCAGTCTGTCTATGATAATGTTGCCTTTGGGCCGCGCATCCTGGGACTGACCCAAAATCATGCCGAATTGGATGAGATTGTTGAGCGCAGTTTGCGACGGGCGGCCGTTTGGGAGGGTGTAAAAGATGACTTAAGTCAGGATGCCTTAAGTCTCTCTTTGGGAGAACAACAGCGCTTATGTATTGCTCGTGTGTTGGCCGTCGATGCTGAAGTGATTCTGATGGACGAGCCCGCCTCTGCCCTGGATCCTATTGCTACCGGCAAGATCGAAGATCTTATCCACGAATTGAAAGAGCGATACACCATTGTGATTGTGACCCACAATATGCAGCAAGCCGCCCGGGTCTCCGATTTCACCGGGCTGTTTTGGTTGGGCGAGTTGATTGAATTCAATCCTACCGAAAAATTGTTTACCAATCCCGATCACGAACTTACCGAGGCCTATATCACAGGCCGGATGGGATAAGCCCATCGTTTGCTGCGTGTGGACTGCCTTTGGGAAAGATTTTAAGTATCTTCTCAAAAAATCAGGGAATATGTAGCCGAGATTTTCGCGCAGCATCCTCGAAGGAGGGCCAAATCTCGCTTCTGCGGGGTCACTGTGTGCGCCTGGCCGCAGGCCCGCAACACCGAAGGTGCGCACAGCGAAGCGCGGCGTAGAAACCCCGGCTACGCAACCGTTTCCCCAAAATATTGAGAAGATACGATTTTAAAACAAAAAAGCTGGTACCCGCCTTGTGACGGGACCAGCTTTCTCTTTGGTTGGATGGTGCTACTTGATTTGAGACTCGTCGTCGGACGCTTTGATCTCTCGGAGTTCACCTGTGGCGATGTAATACGTGCGTTCGCAAATATTGTTGACCCGGTCCGCGCTGCGCTCCAGGTTGTGGGCAACCCAAAGCAGATAGGTGGCCCGGTCGATTGTGCTCGGGTCGTTCATCATGTAGGTGAGCAACTCTCGATAAACTTGATTGTAGAGATCATCGACTTTATCGTCGTCTTTGGGGATAGCAAAAGCCAGGTTTTTATCCGCTTCCACAAAGGCGCCCAGGGCGCGGTGAAGCATATCGGCGGTGATCTCTGCCATTTTGGGGACATCGATCAGCGGCTTGATTGGGGGTTCATTGCCCATCTTGATGGTGATCAAGGCAATGCCCTTGGCGTAATCGCCGATGCGCTCTAATTCCCCGGCAACATCGAGAATCGACGCCAAAGCACGCATATCTTTGGCCATGGGTTGTTGTGTCGCCAAGACAGTCACAGCCGTGTTCTCGATCTCGTAACGGCGCCTGTTGACCTCTTGATCAGCGTCGTAGATTTCTTGTGCCTTTTCTATATCTCTTTTCTTCAACGCCTCAACAGAATTGAGTAGCGCTTGTTCGACCATACTCCCTAGAACAAGGATATCGTCGTGCAGTTCTTGAATTTTATCTTCTATAATCGTCATAAGTACCCTCATACAGATAGTAAAAAAATCCGATTTGTTGGATGATACGCTCAGGGAGCGTCAATCTTCTCTTTCGTCATTTTCTTTAAGTATACCAGGGATTGTTTCCCTGATTTGGTCGCGCACCTGCCGAAAAACAGCAGTGATTTCTTCTTCCGTGCCCGTCGCTTTGGCCGGATCCTGGAAGCCGCTGTGGACGCGTTTCCCTTTCCCCAGCCACAGGGGACAACTCTCATGGGCATCGTCACACACCGTGATGACCAGATCGAAATCGAGGTCTCGAAACTCGTCAGTGTGCTTGGAACGCCCCTGATGCTGAATACCTATCTCGGCGAGCGCCTGGATCGCCTTGGGGTGGACATAGCCGGATGGCTCCGTGCCCGCGCTGTAAGCTTCCCATCGATCGCCATAACGCTCGTTGATGATCGCCTCCGCCATTTGAGAGCGGCAGGAGTTGCCCGTGCATAAGATTAAGACCTTCTTCTTTTCAGTAGCATTCATCTTAATGATCCTCACTCCTATTAATGATCCTCACTGCTAGCCGAAGCGCCCGGTGATGTAATCCTCGGTAGCTTGTTTCTCCGGATTGGTGAAGATCCTATCCGTTGTGTCATATTCTTCTAGCACACCAGCGCGTTTCTCGCCCAAATTGAAGAAAGCAGTGAAGTCTGAAACACGCGCCGCCTGTTGCATGTTGTGCGTAACCACAATAATTGTATATTCTTTGGCCAATTCACGCATTAATTCTTCGATCTTCAAGGTGGCAATCGGGTCCAGGGCCGAAGCAGGCTCGTCCATCAAGATAATATCCGGCTTGATCGCGATTGTGCGAGCAATGCACAATCGTTGTTGCTGGCCGCCTGAAAGGGAGAGTCCATTTTGGTCGAGTTTATCTTTAACCTCACTCCAGAGGGCAGCGGCGCGCAGCGACTGTTCTACAAGTTCATCCATATTGCCACTAAACCCGTTGATGCGCGCTCCCCAGGCCACATTATCGTAAATGCTCTTGGGGAAAGGGTTAGGTTTTTGAAAAACCATGCCAATATGGCGGCGAACTTGCACGGGATCTACATCTACATCGTAGATATTCTTGCCGTGATAGAGTACTTCTCCTTCTGCCCAGGCACTCGGTACAAGTTCATTCATGCGATTGAACGCCCGCAACATGGTGCTTTTTCCACAGCCGGAGGGGCCAATAATAGCCGTGATCTTGTTTTGCTCGATCTGAAGGTTGACACTTTTTACAGCTAGAAAATCATCGTAGTAAACGTTCAAATTACGAGCTTCGATGGCGCATTGGCCGTTTATCGTTTGATTCGTTGTCATATTTTTTTACTCCTGAACAATGATTCCGCTTGATTTATAGTTTTTTGCTGTAACGATTGCGTAAAAGGATGGCAATCGCGTTGAGAGATAAGAGCATCACTAACAGCACAAGAATACCTGCCGCCGCGATATTCCGGAACACATCCTGCGGGCGGGCGGTCCATTGATAAATTTGGATCGGCAACGTTGTAAACTTCGAGAACGGACCTTTGGGATCGAAGGTGATGAAAGTGGACGCGCCGACAACAACCACTGGAGCTGTTTCGCCAATGGCGCGGGATACAGCCAAAATTGCCCCTGTCAAAATGCCGGGGATGGCGTTTGGAAGCACATGGTGCCAAACCGTTTGCCAGCGGGTTGCCCCCATTCCATAGCTGGCCTGCCGTAGGGAGTTTGGTACTGCCTTGATCGCTTCTTGCGCGTTGATGATAATCAACGGCAAAATCAACAAGCCAAGCGTCATCCCTGCTGATATGATCGTGCGTCCGTTTGCTGTCGTGGGATTTACCACGCCAAATACAGCACCGCTGGTGAATTGTTCCATCGCTCGGACAAAGATAGCTAACCCTAAAATACCGTAAATGATCGATGGAACTCCGGCCAGATTGTTGATATTGGTCTGAATCAAACGGTTAACGGGCGTGTCGGTGGCATATTCCTCTAGATAAATCGCCGCGCCAACGCCAAGCGGCAAAGCAAATAGAATTGTGATGGCAATTGTCCACAAAGATCCCAGAATGGCAGTGCGTACTCCTGCTCGTTGTGGGTTAGGAGATTGGGGTGTAACCAAGAAATCTCCACTAAGCCATGACTTGAATTGAACCTCAGCATTTGGGTATTTTTCGGCAGCTTCTGCGAATACTTGGTCGCGAGAAAAAATTGATTCGTAAAGACTCCAGGTATCCATGGTGGTTGGCTCAATTACACGCTCAACGACTAAGTCATATATTTCTTCCCGGCTTCGCTCTTCCCAGGGCATTTCGCTTTCGAAACGTTTGAAAAGTCCCGCCGAAACATTCTGCTTGAGAATCCACACCAAATCTGTTTGATGCAATTGTTCGATGGGAATCCCGTTGATGGCTAAATCTTCGGGATCGATAGCGTTCTCTATGGCGATGTATCCAAACGCTGAGTTAACCACGTTGAGCAACAAAACAGTCAGAGCGACGATACCGATCAATGTCGATGCCCGAAAAACTGTCCGCCACACACGGCCAATACGATGCCGGGATACTAGGTTGGACTTAAATTTGCTTTTTTGCTCGTAGTTGTCTTCAAAAGTGTTTCTGCTCATTCGTACACCTCTCGGAAGCGGCGCACAATCCGCTGGCTGATGACATTCAGGGACAGGGTGATGAAAAACAAGAATAATCCGATGGCGAAGATGCTGTTATAGTCGATTGAGTCGTAGCTCAAGTCACCACTGCTGATGCGTACAATATGCCCCGTCATCGTTTCGGCCGGTCTGAAAGGGTTGAAAGTGAAATTAGACCCTGCTCCTGCTGCAATGGCAACAATCATGGTTTCACCAATCGCTCGTGAGATGGCCACAATGAAGGCTGCCATAATCCCTGAGATTGCTGCCGGGACGACGACCTTGACGGCTGTCTCCAGCTTGGTGGCCCCTAAACCATAGGAAGCCTGGCGCAACGCTTGCGGAACGGCACTTAGCGCATCTTCACTCATCGAACTAACCATGGGGATAATTAAGATCCCAATGACAATCCCCGCAGATGCCGTATTGTAAATTTCCACCACACCTTTTCCGAAAATTACTCTGAGTAGTGGCGTCATAAATGTCAGTGCAAAATAGCCATATACCACGGTGGGTATGCCGGCCAGAATCTCAAGAATAGGCTTTAGGGTGCCTCGCGCTTGTTCTGATGCATATTCACTTAGATAAATTGCAATGCTTAAGCCTAGAGGAAGCGCCACCAGCATAGCAATGGATGAAGTCATCAAAGTGGCGTTCAGCAAAGGCCAGATGCCAAAGTGACCAATTTGTGGATTCCACTGGGTTTTGGTAAAGAATTCCACCAACGACACCCGCCGAGATGTGAAAATCTCTGTTCCTTTACGGTGGGCGGCAACATTTGTGTTTTGAATGCCCCGGTTGACTGTCAATACGCCAACATCGATGTTGAGAATCTCCATCTTTTCATTGTCGATTTTGATGACGTCGCCTTCTTCGATGGTCAAGCCCATCGTGCCAATGTCAAAAACGGTTTTGGTTTCATTGATCGAAACCTGGAGCGTTCGGTTGGTCTGTTCCCAGAGCTGTGTGGTAAAGAAACTAGCCGATTCCTTACCCAGTTCATAGACAATTCCGATGGTCGTGAGAATAGAGATAGCGCCACTCAAAAACAGCAAGATTCTGATCAGAAACTCTCCCCATTGAGGGCGTTTTTGCAAATCGAAGGAACGTTCATACTTGGCATCAATCACATCGCTTGTCCCTTGTTGCGATGAGGACGTTTTCATATGTTGACCCATCTTCTACTGTCCTTTCCGTTCAATATTTATAAAGCGTCGTTCGATAATTGCGGTTATGCTTGGGATAAAAAACATAGTCTGTTTTGTTAGGTAAATCATTATAGTAAAAATAATTTTTATAAAAGATATGTATTTTCCGATTGATCTAATTTGTTTTGTAGACATTTACCCCTTCTCCCCTTGGAAGGGAAGAAGGGGCGTTTTTTTTCTCGTGTTTGTTCAATCAGACAGCGCTATTTCATAGCGTCAAGCCAGGATAGTTTAGCAAGACCTAAAGCGGCATCGCTGGCGGGGAAGTAGCCAACATCGACGATCTCTTCGTTGACATAGGTCAGGAAGAAGTTGATGTAAGCGGCAACTTGCGGTTTTTCCTGCATGATCTTGGCATCAGAGTAGATGAACAGCGGTCGAGCCAGCGGGTATTCGTTGCTGTCGACGGTTGCGCCAGAAGGTTCTACGTCTTCGATGGAGAGCACCTTGAGGGTGTCTTCATTTTCAGCGTAGTAAGCGTAGCCGAAGAAGCCCACAGCGTAAGGGCTTCCCAGGATCCCTTGTACGAGGACGTTGTCGTCTTCAGACAGGTTCAACTCAGAAGCGTTGAGGACGGGTTCTTCGTTTTTGTCGAAGACCTCTTCAACGAAGTAGTCGAAAGTGCCGGAGTCGGTGCCGGGGATGTAGCGCACGATGGGCTCATCGGGCCATTCGGGGTTGACATCGGCCCAGGTTTCGGCTTCGCTAAAGATCATAGCGAGTTCTTCGAAGGTGACACTGTCGACGAAGTCATTTTCCTGGCTGACGGTGACGGCCAAAGCATCGGTTCCGACGCGGAACTGGATGGGGGTGCGGCCGATCTCGGCGCAGGATTCAACTTCGCTGTCCTTGATGGGGCGGCTTGCGTTGGAGACATCGGTCTCACCGGCGACGCAGAAGCGTTCGTAGCCACCGCCAGAGCCGATGGAATCGATGGTGATCTGACCGGCAAAGCCTTCATCCTGGAAACGGGCGGCCATCACTTCGGCCAGTGGGAAGACGGTGGAGCTTCCGGCGGTGACCACATCGCCTTCAACGGCGAGCGGATCAACAGCGGGCAAAATACCGTCAACACTTTCCATGGCGGTTTCTTCTTCAGCAGTTGTTTCTTCCACTGTAACTTCAGTGCCCATGGCATCCAGCCAGTTTTGCTTGGAAGTATCCAGAGCGGTATCGCTGGCGGGGAAGTAGCCAACATCGACGATCTCTTCGTTGACATAGGTCAGGAAGAAGTTGATGTAAGCGGCAACTTGCGGTTTTTCCTGCATGATCTTGGCATCAGAGTAGATGAACAGCGGTCGAGCCAGCGGGTATTCGTTGCTGTCGACGGTTGCGCCAGAAGGTTCTACGTCTTCGATGGAGAGCACCTTGAGGGTGTCTTCATTTTCAGCGTAGTAAGCGTAGCCGAAGAAGCCCACAGCGTAAGGGCTTCCCAGGATCCCTTGTACGAGGACGTTGTCGTCTTCAGACAGGTTCAACTCAGAAGCGTTGAGGACGGGTTCTTCGTTTTTGTCGAAGACCTCTTCAACGAAGTAGTCGAAAGTGCCGGAGTCGGTGCCGGGGATGTAGCGCACGATGGGCTCATCGGGCCATTCGGGGTTGACATCGGCCCAGGTTTCGGCTTCGCTAAAGATCATAGCGAGTTCTTCGAAGGTGACACTGTCGACGAAGTCATTTTCCTGGCTGACGGTGACGGCCAAAGCATCGGTTCCGACGCGGAACTGGATGGGGGTGCGGCCGATCTCGGCGCAGGATTCAACTTCGCTGTCCTTGATGGGGCGGCTTGCGTTGGAGACATCGGTCTCACCGGCGACGCAGAAGCGTTCGTAGCCACCGCCAGAGCCGATGGAATCGATGGTGATCTGACCGGCAAAGCCTTCATCCTGGAAACGGGCGGCCATCACTTCGGCCAGTGGGAAGACGGTGGAGCTTCCGGCGGTGACCACATCGCCTTCAACGGCGAGCGGATCAACAGCGGGGAGCGAGACGCCCTCGGCTTCTTCGGCGGTCTCTTCCTCCGCTTCTTCTTCAACTTCAGCCTCTTCAACCTCTTCGGCCTCCATTTGGGGCGCCTCGGTAGGTTCTGTCTGTGGGGCAGCAACAGTTTCTTGTCCGCCACAAGCAGTGAGGGCGAGGGCTGCCAAGATCAGCAGCGCAAAAACAGTGGTAAATCGGCGTTTCATGTACTAAACCTCCTAAGTAGTAAGTAGATGGATAAAAGATTTTCGTCTTTGTTTCATTCAGACGAAAAAAGTTTAGCACCCTATGGTTAACGCACCAAAAATGCCCACTTAACGGCTTGTCAAGGCATTGTTAACAGCAAGTTAACAGAGGCGGTTTAGGATGTGATTTTATTTGGCGATCGGAATCGTGAAAAAGAACGTGCTTCCTTGACCCTCGACACTTTCGGCCCAAATCTTTCCCCCATGGGATTCGACCAAATGGCGGGCAATCGATAGGCCTAGCCCGGTGCCTCCCCCGGTGCGGGCGCGGTCGGTTTTGTAGAAGCGTTCAAATATGCGGGGCAAGTCATCTGCGGGAATGCCCAGCCCCTCATCCTGGATCGAAAAAACGATCATGTCATCGATTCGGTCGGCAGTTAAGTTGATCTCGTCGCCAGGCTGCGAAAATTTGATCGCGTTGTGAAGCAAGTTGACAAAGACTTGTTCCATGCGGGGGATGTCAGCATGAATGACAGGAAGATCTTCCTGATATTGTAAGAGGATATCGATGTTGTCTCGCTCAGCTTGCATGCCGAGCCGACTTTTCGCGCTTTGCAGCAGCGTTTTGGGAGAGATAGATTGCATCTCTAGAGGAACCTGGCCTGATTCAATCCGGGACAATTCCAGCAATTCTGAAACCATGTGGGTCAAGGCGTCTACTTCCGTCTCCATGCGCCCGAGAAAGCGCCGCGCCGCGGAGGGATCGTCCAGGGCCGTGCTTCGTAGCGTCTCCGCCAGCGCCCGGATGGAGGCCAGCGGCGTGCGCAGTTCATGCGAGATGTTGCTGATGAAATCGCGCCGCACGGTTTCTAGGCGTCTTACCCGGGTCAAATCCTGGATGATGAGCAGAATATGACCGGAGGGAGTCTGCCCGAAGACGGTGGCAATACCGTGGATGAAGGTGTTGGTGTGAGGTAATTCCAACGAGATGTGTTGCTCCTGACCGGTTCGCCGGCATGCCTCGCAGATTTCAAGCAATTGGTGATAGCGAATCGCTTCTGCGAGCGTCTTTCCTTTGACGTGTTTTGCGCTGATGTTGAAAATTGCCTCAGCGGCCGGGTTGATCAAAGAGATGTGATTGTTTTCGTCAGCGATGATGACCCCATCCGTCATTTGCTTGATGATCGAGGCCAGGGTGGTTTGTTCTTGTTGGAGTGTCTCGATTTGGGATGCCAGAGCCGGAACCGTGGCTCGAATGGTATCTTGTAGAAATTGAAGCTCGCTCGGATTGGCTGCGTTGAGGCCGTATTCGATTTTTCCCGAAGCCAAATCTTCGACATTCTCCGCCATTCTTCGAGCGTTGGATTTGAGCCGGTTTGCGATCAGATGAGCGCTTAGGGTTGTCATCAAAAAGGCGAGGATGCCGAGAGCGCTCAACAACGTTCCGATTTGTTCCCTGCCGGTATCGGGTTGGTCGAGCAGATAGCCCCCTAAGATCAAGGTCAAGACGATGACGACACTGACGGAAAGAGCAATTTGCCAACGGATTTGCCGGAGCATAAGGGGATCAACTAGCCGTCAAAACGATAGCCCACGCCGCGGACCGTGATGATTCGGCTGGGATTTTTGGGGTCGGCCTCAATTTTTTCGCGCAACCAGTGGATGTGGACGTCCACGGTGCGGCTGTCCCCGCTGAAATCCCATCCCCAAACATATTCCATCAGGCGTTGGCGCGTAATTGCCTGGCCTTTGTGGGTTCCCAGGAATAGCAGCAATTCATATTCCTTGGGCTTGAGCTCCAGGACTTGGTCGTCTCGATAGACTTCCCGGCGAGTATCGTTGATCCGCAGGTCTCCGAAGGTCAGGATTTTGTCTGAGCCTGGTTTCTCTGCACCGGTTTTGCCCATCTCGTTTTGAATCAAGCGGATGCGGCGCAGGTGGGCCTTGACCCGGGAGACCAGCTCGCGCATCGAGAAGGGTTTGGTGATGTAATCGTCGGCGCCGATCTCCAGGCCGAGGACGCGGTCAATCTCATCGTCTCGGGCGGTGAGCATCAGGATCGGGGTGGTCATCTCTTGCCGCAGGATGCGGGTTACCTCGCGGCCATCGATTCCCGGCAGCATGATGTCCAGGATGATCAGATCGGGATCGGAGGCGCGGGCCAGCTCAACAGCTTCGAGGCCATCTTCGGCGGTTTCGACTTCGTAGCCTTCATTCTCGAAGGTGTAACTGAGCGTGTCGAGCAGGGTGGGGTCGTCTTCTACAATTAAGATTTTTTCAGTCATCGGTAGATATCATTTCTTCTTTTTGGGTTTCTATTTTGATTATACATCAAAGATTGGCCGAGTTTATTGAGAAGAATTCTCGATCTTCTCCAGGAGCGCCAGCGTCGCTGCCACGACTTGCTCTTGTTGTTCTTCACGGTTGATCGTCGCGGCCAGGTCGCCGTCTTGCTCTCCGTACCAGCCGAATCCGGCGTGGTTGCCGCCCTCGATGCCCACCCATTTGGTCGAGGGAGGCAGGTTGTCTTTGGCGGCTAAGACCGCATCGGGGTCGGCGAGTCCGTCGCGGGTCGCGTAGATAGAGACGACGGCCAGGTCTCGGTTGGAGAGATCGTTGCTCTCGGCGGGGTAGGAGGCCCACAGAATCAGGCCATCGATTTGATCGGGATGCTGCCCGGCATATTGTGCCGCCATCGCCCCGCCGAGCGAGTGGCCGCCGATCGCCCATGTAATGATTTGCGCATAGGCATCGGTGATCTCTGCGGCTTTGTCGAGGTCGAGAACGGCCAGGTTGAGCGGCATCGGCGGGATCACGACCAGGTAGCCTTCCTCGGCGATGGCGCGGGCCGGAGGCGCGTAAGCCTCCGGGGCGACCCGCCCGCCGGGATAGAGGATCAAACCCGTGGTGGCCGTTTTGCCCCGGGGCCGGAAGCTGATCCAGGGTTCGGTAGCCACCTGAATGTGAGCGTCTGATTCCAGGCTGACCTCGGCTTCGGCCATCGGTTCCTGGACGTCACTGACCCACAGGGTGAATCCCATCACGAGGGCGAAAACCCCCAGACTGACAAACAGAATCAAGGTTACTCGTAACCAATGGGGAATTTTCATGCTTCTCTCTTTCTTTTCATTTTTG
>CAZJBA010000095.1:0-7666 GCA_964544065.1 uncultured Anaerolineales bacterium
CTCACGCCGAAGTCTCACACCGAAGGCGCACACAGTGACCCCGTGGGAGCGAGATTTGGTACCCCTTCGGGCACACCAAATGGGTGCACACCGTGTAGACCGCAGCCACTGGGGTGGGGCTCGGTCAGGTACCCCTGGGGCATGCTTCGCGAAGACCTTCGTCCAGCATCCAAAAGTTCAGGAAAATATGTCCGGATCAGTAAATTTATAGTAAGCGTTCACGCCCCTCGCTAAATAGAACGCGGATCGCCAAAGGCGTGCCTTCGGCAACGCGAATATAGCTGATTTCCGCGGATCGCTCTGCGTGCCGTTGGCAAAAAATTAAAATCTGTGGAAATCTGCCTAATCCGTGTTGCCATGGGCACGCACAGCGATCCGTGTTCCATTTCGGGATCTTTTACTAAGACCCTGAACGGTTACAATTTATAATCGATGTGAATATCGCTACCGATCTTTGAGCCGATAGAGCACTTCACCAGCGTGAGGGACGAGTAAAAGCCCGTCATCCTCGCGATTGGCCCAGCGTTGGGGATCGATGCTGTCAGGGTCGCGATAGCCGAGATTGACCTGCTCACAAATCTCCGGCGGAATCTGAGTGGCCAGCGTCACACGGATGCGTGGTTTCTCGACGCCATGCTCGTACGCGCCCATCCCGCGCAAATGCGTGGAGTGAGCCAACACGCCCCAAGGGATGTCTTTGAATCGATCCCATTGAGCGAGGAAATAATCCCGGACATGATAGCCGACCTGCCTAATCAGATCGCCGTGCGTGTAAGAGATTTCGTCGATGTGCGGGGCGTAGACGATCACCTCGCCGCCATCGGCGATGACCGGTTCGAGCTTGTACATCCCTTTGGCCGCGGTCCAGATATCATCGTACATCTCCGGCATCACCGAGAGCACCCGCTCGAAGGGATGGTCGACATACTCGATGTGCAGTTGGGAGGACAAATCCGCGGCCGCAGACCAGGCTTGTTCGGGAGTACCAATGTACAGGCCTGACAAGCCCTCCTCCTTGGCGACCAGGCAACAGGAAAGCCTGTCGGTGGGAATCATCGCCGCGGCCTGATTGATGGCCTCCCGCACGGGGGTGTCTTTGGTGCCGATGATCTCGTAGCTGGTGATCAAGGCGCCGAGCCAATGGGTGAAATCGATCAACTCGGGGCCGCTGATGCCGGGGAAGAAATACTTGTTGCCCCCGGAGAATCCGACCACTTCGTGCGGGAAAACGGGGCCACAGATCAAGAGGCGATCATACTCCAAGGCCATTCGATTGATCTTGACAGGCACCTCCAACGAGAGCATGCCATTGCTCAAGGCCTCGGTTTGTTCCGCTGAAATCGACCCCAGGGTGACAAAGGTGTCTTCATGTTCCCAGCGGTGGTTGTAGATGTTCACATCGGGATACTCGACGGCGCGTTGCTCGGAGGTGACCCCGACCAAACGGTCGATGGCCGCGTCACTCATCGGGGGATGGGTGCCCAGGGCGATGAGATAATCGAGCTTGGCGACGCGGGATCGCAGAATTTGATTCAAGAGTTGGAATAAGAGCGGGATCGGCGCGGTGCGGGTGCCGTCGGGAATGATCACCAGGACGCGCTGATCAGAGAGGTCGTGGGCGTCGAAGGCGCGGACGAGCGTGTCACGGACTTGGTCCCGTGACAACAGCGAATCCACCTGGCCCAGGCCGACAAGGTCTTCCTGTTTCATCGCTAGACTCCACTATAGGCCGAGAAGCCGCCATCGATGGGGATGACCACACCGGAGACAAACTCGGAGGCAGGCGACAACAGCCACAAGACGACCCCAAGTAGATCCTCCGGGTCACCAAATCGGCCCATCGGGGTATGGTCGATGATCTTCTGTCCCCGCGGCGTCAGTTCTTCGGTCTCCTCATCGTAGAGCAGATAATGATTTTGTTTGGTGTGGAAGAAACCGGGGGCGATGGCGTTGACGCGGATGTCGGTCGAATATTCCTGCGCCATGTGCACGGCCAGCCAACGGGTGAAGTTGCTCACCGCGGCCTTGCCCGCCGAATACGCGGGCACACGGGTGAGGGGGCGATAGGCGTTCATCGAAGAGATGTTCAAGATCACCCCGGCGTCGTTCTCGGCCATGTGGCGGCCAATAATCTGGCTAGGCAAAACGGTTCCGACCATGTTCAAATTCAAAACGCTTTGAAAGGCCTCTTCGGGGATGTCGAAAAAAGACAGGTCTTCGCTCGTCGTCGCCGCGCTGCGATTGCCTCCCGCGGCATTGATCAAGGCGTCGACGCGGCCATATTCATCCAGGATGACCTCCAGTGCTTTCTCGAGGGTCTCTTTTTCGAGCACATCGGCATAGACGGCGATGGAACACCCCGGCCAGCAACCCAAGCGATCGACCAGTCCCTCGGCGCGGTCTTCGTCCCGGTCGATGATGACGACATTGGCACCGCAACCGGCCAAGGCGCAGGCCATTTCACCACCTAATACCCCGGCGCCTCCCGTAACTACAACCGTGCGACCGGTAAAATCATAGAGTTGATGTATTCTATCCAAATCCATATTCTTTCTCTCCCTTCTACATTTCAATAAGTGCTGCCAGCGCCAACAGCGAATCGGTCAAGCTGCTGGCTCCGGTAGTTCGCGATTGATCTCATCGAGGCGGTAACCAAAACCCGGCCCCTTGATCGTGGAAAGATCCAGGTGCCCCTCCCGGCGGCGATAGAGCCCGGGGTGGACATGCTCTTCGGCTTCCGAGGCGTCGGGATAGAATTGCATCGCGTTAGATTCCACGCCCATGATCGTGCCCGCGTGGGCGCCCAGCAAGACATGCGGGATTTGGGCCAACATCGGGTTGGTCAAATCCTGGACCATCAAGGTCATGCCGTGGGCTTTGGCCCAACACAAGCTGAGCAAAGCGCCAGTTTGGGTCTTGCAGGTTTTCAGGGCGACTCCGGTCCAACCAAGTTCGCGCCCCAGCTTGACCACTTCCCAATCGTGGGCGCTTTCGTCCATGAAGAGCGGCTTGCGCGCCGAGACGCTGTGCACGTCGGTGCGATTGGCGGCAAGATCGTAGGGAAAGGGCTGCTCGACATACAGAATCATGCCATAAATACGAGGGTGCTCCCGGACCAATTGATCCAGGATGGCGTTGACATAATCGGGATGCTCGACCGTGCAATTGAAGTCGCTGGTCAGCCAGTCGACGCCGCCAGCAATGGCAATTTCGCCGACATCGACCAGGCGATCATAATCCCACTCGTAGTCATCGCCGCGCAGCTTGACCTTGAGACAATTGAGGCCGTCACGCCCGATCCAATCGGATAACAAGACCGGATAGCCGTCATCGGGTTCGTCTCCGGTGAGTTCATCGGGGGTGAGAGGGTCGACGCCGCCGACGAGATGCCAGACCGGGATCCGCTCCGGTGCGGGGATGTCCAGGAAATCGCGGGGATACTTGCCCTGAAACGAGACGGATGTGTCCGCAGCAGGTTCCAGATAATGGGACAAATCCTTCTCCAGGTAAGGCGGCCCATAGGTTTGATACACGGGCAGACCGTTGGCTTTGCCATAAGCATCGTGGAGGGCAAGATCAAAAGCCGAACAGCAGACCAACGCTGCCAGCCAGGGCATCGGCTGAGCATCTTCACGCTTGGCGTTGAAATCTTCCAAGAGCCAGGGCAAAACCTGCTGTTGAAAAGCGTGACCAACTTCCATAGGATGACCGCTGCTAGAAAAAGCGGCCCAGGTGTCGTTGAGAAGCAGACAAAAAGCTTTCAAAGCTTCAAAACGCGTCTGATACGACAATTCACTCGGCCAGACCCATTGGACACTCAAGGGGGTCTCACCCCAGCCGTCGAAAAGTTGTCCATCTCGGCGGCGAACGGTCAACCGAACACGGGCACAGGTGACGTGAGTGAGGATTTCCGGACCAAATTTGAGTGGCACGCGCGTCTCGACAGGGATGAAATAGAGTTCCGCAGCAACGGGGCGAATGTCTGTATCTTGTGTCAAAGGGACTCCTTCGGGAAGAACTCAATCGAACTGATAGGCCGATTTCGCCAAGTTATAGGCCAAATCGACGATCATCTCTTCGGCAGCCTGGCGGTCGATGATGCCGCGCACGACCAAGCCGGCGACCCAATCAGCGCTCACCCGCCGCCAGACATCGTGCCGTGCGGGGATGGAGGGGAAGGCGCGGGTATCGTCGTTGAAACCGACCGTGTTATACAAACCCGCCGTCTCCATAACGCGGTCAAAGTAGCGGCGGATGCCGTTGAGACTGTCGTGGAACCACCACGGCGGCCCCAGTTTCATCGCCGGATAATGTCCGGCCAAAGGGGCTAATTCTCGAGCGTAGGCGGATTCATCCAGGGTGAAAACGATCAAGGTCAAGGTGGGGTCAACGCCATACTTGTTCAACAACGGGCGCAGGTTGTGGGTGAATTCAGACCGTTCAGGGATGTCGGCGCCCATATCGGCGTCGAAGCGCTCGAAGAGGGTTTGGTTGTGATTGCGCACCGATCCAATGTGAAGCTGCATGACGAGGCCGTCCTCCAGGCTCATCCGGGCGCTTTCCATGATCATATGAGCGGTGAAACGATGAGCATCCTCTTTTGTGGCCTGGCCCTGTAATGCCCGCTGGAAAATCTCTTCGGCCTGCTTTGGGCTGAGTTCCGCGGTGTAGGCCGATACGGCGGCCTGGTCGGTGGCCGTGGCGCCCATCGATTTGAAGTGTTGGCGCTGCCGCTCGAGGGCTTCGATAAAGCTGGCATAGGAGTCGACAGCCACTCCGCTGACCTCGCTGAGGGCGTCGATATTTCCCCGCCAATCCGGGGCGAGCAAATGGATGACGCCATCGGGCCGGAAGGTCGGACGAATGTCACCGTCCCAATCGGAGGCCCGAATCGCCCGATGATGATCGAGTCGGTCCTGGGCCGCGTCGGTGGTGCAAAGCACCTCGATGTTGAAGCGATCGAACAGGGCCCGAGGCTGGTATTCGGGCTGGGCCAGTTTGGCGGCGATGTGATCGTAGATGCTCTCGGCGGTCTCGCCATTGAGCGGCTCATCGACGTCGAAAACCTGCGCCAGCTCCTGGGTCAGCCAGATGCCGCTGGGCGTGCCGCGGAAAAGATAGAAGTTCTCGGCGAAGATTTGCCAGATCTCGCGGTGATCGACATCGACCGACTCACCATCGCGGCGGGGAATGCCGAGCGACTCCAGGGGAATGCCCTGGGAATAGAGCATCCGAAAGACATAGTGGTCAGGGATAATCAGCAAATCGGCCGGCGTGCCCCAGGTAGCATGCTCGTCGGCGAACAGGCTGGGATCGACGTGTCCATGGGGGCTGATGATGGGAAGATCAACGGCAGCAGCATACAATTCCCGGGCGACCCTCCGCCGGGCAGGATCAGGGCTAAAGTAACGGTCTCGGTCCAGGGTAGGATGGGATGATGTCATCGTAGGCACCTCGATAAAGCTGCTCTAGGCGCCGTCCTCGGCGGCGGGGACGCCGCCTAGAGCGTAAGTGAGCAGGAGCGTAAGTGAGCTAAGTTATCCGCCGGGCTTGATTCTGGGCTTGGATGGCCAATTCGATCGCTTTGAAAGCGTGCGCCTGAGTTTGGGCTTTCTCGGTGCGGTTGAGGCAATCCAAAATCAATTCACCAAAGAAGGGAAATCCGACCTGGCCGTAGACAGGGAAGTGGCGCTCGGTGTCCTGGTTAACCAGATAGACGTGATCGCTCTTGGTGTCGCGGCCAACGTCGATATATTTGCGCAGCTCGATGTAGCCGTCCGTGCCCAGGACGAAGGTACGGCCATCGCCCCAGACGGGGAGGGCATCGGGGTTGAACCAATCGACGCGGAAATACATCGTAGCACCGTTGTCGGCCAGCAGTGTAGCATCACCGAAGTCCTCGAAGTTGGGGTACTCGGGCATGGTGTAATTGCCGACCTTGCTGTGCAGCACCTGGGCGTCTTTGGCATCGGTGTAGAACAAGAATTGCTCAATCTGATGACTGCCAATGTCACATAAGATGCCGCCATATTTGCGGTTGTCGAAGAACCATTCGGGCCGTTTTTCCGGGCTCATCCGGTGGGGGGCTAAATTGACTACCTGGACGATCTTGCCGATCGCCCCAGCCTGGATCAAGTCCCCGGCGTAAATAGCGGCCTCGACATGGAGCCGCTCGGAATAGTAGACGGCATATTTCTGGCCGGTCTCGGCGACCTTGTCGCGGGCAGCGTCGAGTTGTTCCAGGGTCGTCAGGGGAGGCTTGTCAGAGAAATAATCCTTGCCGTGTTCCATGACGCGCAAGCCGAGATCACAACGCTCGGAGGGAATTTTGGCCCCGGCGACCATGTGAATGGATTCATCTTCCAAAACCTGCTCCTCGGATGAGGCCGCCTGGGCCTGAGGGAACCGCTCCTGAAAGGCTTCGACCTTGGCCGAATCAGGGTCATAGACCCAAACCAGTTCGGCGCCCGCCTCCAACAAGCCGGTCGACATTCCGTAGATGTGGCCGTGATCCAATCCGACGGCGGCAAAGCGGAACTCGCCCTTCTCGACGACGGGCTTCGATTTTCCTGTCGGTGCGTAGGTCATGCCGTCGCCGCGGCTCATGCTTCCTCCTCATAATCCGATCCGTAGGTAATATCTTCGGAAGCGGTTTCGACGCTCTTGGTTTTCTCGTAGAAGCGCGGGGCATTAGCCATGATACCCTCTCGGGTGTAGAAGGGAGCATCCGGCTTCACCGGCAGGTTGACCCGCTCGCCCGTGGTGCTGGATTGATAGATGGCGAAGACCAACTCCAGGGTCTTGCGCCCGGCGACTCCATCGATGAGGAGTTCTTCTTCCCCCGCCAGCGCAGCGAGCACGTTGGCAATCTGGCCGTCATGGCCCTGGTACTCTAGATCGGGTAATTCCTGGTAATAATCTTCGATCTCGGCTTCAAGGTCAGGATTCCCTTTGGGAAAGCCGTTGTCCATCGCCAGGGAGGCCTGAACCCGCCAGGGCGCCGAAACAGAAGCAGCCTCGCCCTGGAACAACAATTTCTGGTTCTCACCGTGATGGACCAGCGAAGCAGTCAGTTGTCCGACTTTGCCGTCAGGGTAGATCATCACAGCGGTGGAGAAATCTTCGACCTCCGAGTTGGTGTGGCTAATGTTGGTCATGAAGGCTTGAATCTCGGTGGGCATGCCCATCATCCATTGGTAGAGATCGATGTGGTGCACGGCGTGATTCATGGTGCAGCCGCCGCCCTCTTTCTCCCAGGTGCCGCGCCACCAGAGATCATAGTAATTGCCGCCCCGCCACCAGAAGGATTCGACCTGGGCGTGGACGATTTTGCCCGCCAGACCGGACTCCAAGATTTGCTTGAGCTTGATCATCGGGTTCTTGAAGCGGTTCTGGGCCACAATGGAGATGAATTTATCCTTCTGTTCCGCGGCGGCGATCATCGCGTCGCACTCCGCCAGGGAGGTGGCCATCGGTTTCTCTAACAAAACATTGACGCCTGCATTGAGGGCATCGATCGTCGGTTGGGCGTGGGCAAAGGGGGGTGTGCAAATGGAAACGAGATCAAGATCATGCTTGTCTAACATGTCTTTGTGATCGTCGTAGGCAACCGCATCAAGCTCAAAGCGGTCGATTTTGCCCTGCGCTTTGCCCTCGTCACAATCGG
>CAZJBA010000095.1:7766-12237 GCA_964544065.1 uncultured Anaerolineales bacterium
GGCGAGGTGCCGCCCCCCACGGAGAGCAGCAAGCCCTCACGTCCAGGATGATCCTGCAAACAAGCCCGCGTGGCATGGCGAACGTCTTCGGGGCTGCCGTGGGCCATCACCTCCAGCGGAGGGACATTGCCCATCAAACAGATGTCCGGGCCGACCAGTTTTCTGGCCTCAGATAGAAGAATCTTATGGGAAAAATTGAAGATGTCGATCGGCCACTGGTGTAAATACTCGAAGCTGATCGGGTTATCCATGTCATTATGGAAGATTTTGAGTGCCTCGGGAAAGGCGCTGAAGATCTCGCTAAAATAGGGGTGGCCGAATTCGAGAAAATCATCGGGGCCGAGGAAGCCGACAATATCGTCCAAAACGAGAACACCTTCCACATCGCTGAGCGCGTCCGCCTGGGCCTCGAGCCAATGTTTGGTCGTATCGGTGGCCATGCGCATGAGCTTGTGAATGTTTTCGGGGTCGTCACCCAGCGCGAGCATGAACTCGGTCACTCCCATCAGGTGCGAGGCCGTGGCCATCGGGCCGCGAGCGGCGACGATTTTGATCACCCGCCCGGCATCATTGACGCGCGGCTCCAGGTTGGCGTATAGGTTGAGGGCAAAGGGCATCAGGCCGTCGGTGCGCGGGTTGGGGGTCTTCAAACGATCAACATCTTCGACCGAATCGATGACGGTATGAACCATCGGCGTCGACTTGACAGGGAATTTAACTTTGCTGCCAAATCCGCTCGGTTCGATCCCCATGCCGTATTCGACCCAAAAGCCGGGCAGGAAAATGATCTCCGGATACGCTTCCATAACGCGCAGATTGGCATCCAGCCAAACATCGGGCATGGTGAAATAATCGAGCATGGAGATATCGAGATAGCCGGGGATCCAGGGGCTGTCGACGATCAAGCTGAGCGGAAGTGGATCAACGGCTTCCATCTGGGCGCAGCGTTGCAAGGTGTTCCACTGTTCGAGTTTCATAGGTCTCCTAACGTTCCTGCCATTGCCACAAGGCGGTCAGCAAAGCGGCGACGAGCATCCCAATCATCGGGGCCAAGGATTGTCCGCCAACGGTGAGAATCACAGCGGCGACGGCACCGGGCAACCACACCCACCAGGGAATCAGGCAGGGAGGGTGGTTCCGGCGGCGCATCGTCGCTTCCACAGCGAGGGGGACGACAAAAGGGGGCAAAACCGATCCAAGGATGGATAGCCAGGGGAGCAAGTAAAGATCAAAGCGGGCCGCGGAAAGGGCCATCCCGGTGATGCCAATCACGAACATGGCAACCTTTTCATCCATCCCGACGGCGGCTTTCAAACCGGGAGCGCCCGAGAAAAAGGTCGTAAAGGTAGGCGCTATCACCGACAACGTGATCAACAAGTTGCCGATGGCCATCCCTTCGGGGCCAGCGAGAGTCTCAACCAGTTCAGTCGAACCGGTGCCTTGCTGCATGCCCACGCCAGCGAGGGCGATGGCGATCAGAGGAACGATCAATAAAAGGATCGAAATGAACAAATCTTTGCGCGTCTTCAAACGGGAGGTGAAATCGGGCGTGCGCAAACTAAACACAGAGACATAGCCGAGAAAAACGGCCACATCGGCAACGAAATTGGCGGGTGAGCCGATTCGAAGGGTCAGCGGTGAGGTTCGGTCTGAGAGTTCAAGCGTGACCAGGGCGACTAAAACGAGCACGGATACCGTCGTCACCGCGGCCAACCAATTCCAACTCCGGATGCCCAGCAAGGCTAAAATGAGTACGGGTACACCCAACATCAAGGTGGTTGCCCATTGGGGCAAATTTGCCAGGGCGCCGAAAGCGGCAGCACCTAGGCCGACATTGAAACCAAACCAACCGATCATGCCAATGGCGATCACCGCGCCCAAGACCCGCTGCATGGTCGCCCCAAGGTAAAGTGGAGCCAATTGGGTTAGATTCTTGCCCTCGCCAATCGGCGGGGCCAATCCAATCAGGCCTTGAAACCAAAGAATCAAGAACATGACCAGAAAGCTGAGTACCAGCGAAAATAGCGGTACTGCGCCCCCGTAACGAGCGGCAATGCCAACCCCCAATAAAAGCGCACCCGGCGAGGTGCCAACTCCCAACCATGCGCCCGCGGTCAGCCTCCAGCGGTTTTTGCTCTCCTGTTGTGGAGAAGCAAACGGTTTGCTGGCGACAACCTCATCGGCATCAGTCATCAAAATATTCATCCTCGGGATCAAAAGCGGGGATGGCGACGATCGCTATTTGCAGTTCCCCCACGGCCCGATGACGGCAGCCCGGCTTGATCAAGATTCCGGTCATCGGTTCGACCGGAACCATGTCCCCATCCAGATACATCTGCCCTTCCCCCTTGAGGATGAAGTAAATCTCGGTGATCTCTTTGTGATAATGGATGCGAGCATCTTCCTGCACATCGAGAAGATGCAAGGTGGCAAGTTGGTCTTCGTCTTCGGTGAAAGCACGCCGGGTGAATCCGCAAGGACAATCGATCGTTGGGATTTGATCTAGGCGGGCGACTTGATATTTCTTTTTTGCGTTCATAATCAGTCCAGTGCTAAAACGCCAGCATCCTTGAAGATGTCACGAATGTGGCCGGTCAGTTGGTTGTATTCTTTGGGCAGGCGGTCCAGGCGTCGGGGGCGAGGCAAATCAACCTGGATGTCTTCGACGATGCAGCCGGGCCGCGGGCTCATCACCAGGACACGGTCGGCCAGCAGAACCGCTTCGGGAATACTATGGGTGATCAGCAAGGCCGTCTTGCGCTTTTCCATCCAAAGAAGTTGAATATCCATCGAAATCTGTTCGCGGGTGAGCGCATCGAGGGCGCCAAAGGGCTCATCCATGAGCAGGAGGGGCGGATCGTGTACCAGGGCGCGACAAATCGAGACGCGCTGTTTCATACCGCCGGATAACTCATAAGGTTTCTTGTGTTCAAAACCTTCTAAGCCAACATCCTGGAGCAATTCCATAGCGACATCGCGATATTCGTTGACTTTCATCTTGCGGATCACGATCTGCATGAGCACGTTGGACAAGACATCGCGCCAATCAAGCAAGACCGAATCCTGGAAGATGATCCCAAGGTTGGTCTGTGGTCCGGTAACTTTCTTGCCACCAATGGTGATCGTCCCGTTGGTGTAGGGGACCAAACCAGCGATCATCTTGAGAATGGTCGTCTTCCCACAACCACTGGGGCCAACAATAGCAATGAATTCGGATTCAGCGATATCGAAATCAACACACTGACAAGCAGTAATGGCATCTGTCTTCGTTGTGTAGATTTTATCGACGTTTTTCAATTGAATATAAGCATCACTCATAATTATCTCTCGATGTTTCTCTTCTCTAGGTAATCGTCAATCCTTGATCACAGCTTGGAAGATGGGTTTCCCGCGAGGTGAACCCACGGGAAACCCAGATCAGGAGAAGGGACGGTCACTCTTCGGGCATGTAAGGAGGCTCGGAGATGAACTCATTATTGAAGAAAATGGTTACATCTTCCTCCGGCTTGAAGGAGGCATACTCTTCCAAAACTTGCTGGGTAGCTTGCCAGTCTTCTTTAGCCGCCCAACCAATCGGTTTGCCCTCACTGTTGGGGGTATGGAGCAGGGTCAGTGAGCCCTCGATCTCCGCTAGAGACAAGGGAGCATCGAACGCTTCGGCATGCTTGGCGAAAATCTCGGCTGCTTCTTCGGGGTGTTCTTGGGTGTAAGCCCAGGCTCGCTGGGAAGCGCGCACGAATTTCTCAACAATTTCGGGATTTTCTTCGGCCCAGAAGTTGTTCACAACGATAGCGCTGCTCAACGTGTTGACATTACAAATATCAACCAGCTTGGTCCAGCCCATATCAACGCCGGTGACTTTTTCCATACGCATGGGCTGGTCAACGAAGTAACCCAAGAAGGTATCAGCTTTACCTTCCAGAACGGCGGTTTCCTTGGCCTGCGGGTTGGAAACCTGGATCAGTTCGATGTCTTCCATGGTCATGCCATTGGCGCCCAAGCAAGCTTCGAAGATGGAGAGAGAAGCATCGCCAGCCGTGATGGCAACTTTGGTGCCGGGCAATTCATCGATAGTCGTGGGTCGGGCAGAATCAGCTCGATAGATGAAGGACATCGGGCTGGACTGGAAGATGACCGCAACCGCGGAAACGGGGACACCAGCGGTGACGCCGCGCATCATCGTAGCAGAGTCGGCATAACCGATATTGTTGGTACCGTTGCCGAGCAATTTCACAGTCGTGGAGGAGCCACTGCCTTCCAAGATGGTCACATCCAGGCCCTCCTCGAGGTAGAAGCCGTTGTCAACGCCAAGGAAAAAGGGCGCGTGCTCTCCGTAGAGTGTCCAGTTGAGGCGAAATTCTAGAGGAATTGGACCTTCAGCTGCTTCGTCCGCTCCACCGCCACAAGCGGTGAGCAAAAGCGACAACACTAAAACAGCCGCAAAAAGTAACGGATAACGCTTATTCATTTC
>CAZJBA010000096.1:0-11946 GCA_964544065.1 uncultured Anaerolineales bacterium
CGCACGAAGATCAGGGATCAGGAATTAGGGATCAGGTATCAGGGATCAGGTATCAGGGGTTGGGGCAACACACTTCAGTAGATCAATTTCAGGTGGGCTGTCCGACGTTAAGATATCTCTTATGGGAATCAGTCCGATTCTAGCAAGACTCTAATACTTTGTTTGTACTATTCTAACAATCAGTTTGTACAATGCAGAGCGTAAGAAAAGTAAAAATTTACTTGTACCCTTATAAGGAGAACAAATCATGACAACCTATTATATGACCCCTCGAGCTCGCAGACGCATTCGTCGCTCTCCCACAAGCGATCAGATCGCCCGTTATGTCAATCACAACTGTGACGTAAACATCCCTCTGGACATTAAAGACGAAGAAGACGCCTTCGTGATCTACGCCACCGTGCCCGGACTGGACGTCGAAGATCTGAACATTGAAATCATCAAGAACGTCGTTGAGATCCGCGGCGAATTCAAGCGTGAAGAAAGCGAAGAGGAGGACAACTATCTGCGGCGCGAGCGCCCCACGGGTGAGTTCCGTCGACGCCTTCGCTTCGCCACCAAGCTGGAATCAGACCAGGCAGAAGCTTCCCTCGACAACGGCATTTTGACCTTGCGCATCCCCAAAGTGCCCGAGGAACAGCCCAAGAAGATCGAAGTCAAGACCAAGTAACAAGTTAAACTCCTCTATAGAAGAAGGGCCAGGCTTCAGCCTGGCCCTTGTTTTTTTGTGCTTTTCGCAGATTTCAGCTATACTATAAGCGATGACCTTCATTCATACATAAACCCGGAGGGATTGCATGGAATCATTATTGAATCTGAACACGGCTACAACAGATTCGTTGACCAGCCTGCCTGAAATTGGGCCGACAACCGCTGATCGCATCATCGCGGCGCGCCCGTTTGAATCGGTGGATGAGTTGCAGCGCGTCAAGGGAATCGGCCCTTCCACGCTGGAGCGACTTGCATCGTTGGTGACCGTTGCTCTGCCGGAGGAAGAAGAGGTGGCAACAACGGAAGCCCCCTCCGAGGTCGATTCCGCGCCCCCAGAGGGAGAATCAGACTCGCTCGAGCCGGATTCCGCACCTGAGGCAGAATCCCGCCCCAATGTATCCATCATCCCACTCGAAAATGAAACCGAAGAGCCGTCGTCTCCCTCAGAAGAACGTGTCAGCCTCCGACAAACCGCCTTGATCGCCGTGGCAAGCAGTTTTTTCGCCTTCGTGCTGGCCGTCGCCCTGACGCTGGGAATCCTCGCCGGAGTCAACGGGGGCTTGCGCTTTGCCAATCCAAGCCAATTGCAAGCGCTCAATCGACAAATCGAGGGTCTCAACGCCCAGGCGGACATTCTCGTCCAGGATGTGGAAGGGCTGCGGACGCGGATCGGCAACCTGGAAAGCTTCGGCGAGCGCGTTGACCAACTCGAGACGGAAGTGTCGGATATCGCCGAGCAAACCGAAACCTTGGCCAGCGAGCTTGAAACCTTGCAAGCGGAAACCGAGCAGCATCAAAGCTTCTTCGAGGGATTGAACGAGCTGCTCGACTCCTTGTTCGCAACCGAAACCCCCTAACCCAACCGGAGAAAATCATGAACGAAAAAAACAACGATCGAGAAAAAGAGAGTCTGGCAGCAGAAGAGGAACAAACAGTGGGACCAGTTTTACCCCTAGAAAGTTCCGACGAGAGTGAGACGGATGAACTCCCCCCCGAAAGCATCCCAGAGGAAGAAGGTGAGCAACCAAAAATCGTTGAACCGGAAGTGGTAGAACCCGAACAGGAAAGCAAAGCGCGGCGCTTTTTCCGTCAGGTTTTACGCTGGGTTCTAGGCGTTTTGATTGTGTTTGGATTAGGGTGCTTGGCAGCGATTTTCGCGTTGTACCGCCCCGAAGTGCAGAAATACCAACAGGTTAACGGCCAACTCAACGAGGCCAAGGGCCAAATTGCTACCCTGGAGAGCCGCATTGACGAACTCCAACCTATGGAAACGAAGAATGAGGCCCTGCTTGCTGCTCAAGACGAGTACGAATTACATATCGCCGTATTGGATGCTCGCGTTGATGTAACCAACGCTCGCCTGGCGCTGGCCGAAGATGACATAGCTCAGGCTCAATTGGCGCTAAAGAACACGGGCGAAACCCTGGCGAGGATCAAGGCTCTGTTGCCCGCTGCCCAAGGCGACGTCCTCACCACGATGGAAAACCGCCTGGAATTGGCTCTCTCCGAGATCGAAGACGATCCCTACGCGGCTGACTCTGATCTTGATGTGCTGGCGACCAACTTGCTGCAACTAGACGATTCTCTCTTTGGGTCGCCTTAGTCTCTTGCCCTCACCCTAACCCTCTCCCTCAGGGAGAGGGAACTCGTGGCGGGAATGGAATCCCGCCCTGCTTCCTTCGACAGAGGGCGCGATGAAAACAGAAAAGCCCCGTCCTTTTCTTGACGGGGCTTGTTGCTTTGGTGGTATGTGTTATGTGTCGTCTTACTCCTCGGGCGTCGGTGTGATCTCCTCGACTGTGCTTCCGGTGCTCTCGGAGAATAAGAACCAATCGGTAGCCGTGGCAAAACGGTCCGGGGTATCAAAAAATGGGCCCATTTGCACGTTTTGGACTTCGGCATCGACGCCGTAAGTATACATGGGGTAAAAAAGCGGCAAAGCGGGCATCTCGTTGACAAAGCGGACCTGGAAATTTCGGTACAGGCGCGTCCGTTCGGAGGGATCGACGAGAATGCGGGCCTGTTCCAGGTATTCGCTGGCCTGGCGATCATCCCACATGGCGTAGTTTTGCCCGCCCGTCATCTGGGTCTGATGCCAGAAGGGATATGGGTCGGGGTCGGGGGAACGGAACAGGTCTAAATCGATCAAGGCAGCGTCGTAGCTGCGCGGCTCGAGATGGTCGTTGATTAATTCTTGATAGGGGATCGCTTGAAGCTCCACCTCAATGCCCAGCGCGGCCCAATGCTCTTGAATGGCTGCGGCCAAGGCGGTGTATGTCTCCTCTGCTGGATGAATCAAGGTAAAGGAGAGGAACTCCCCTTCTTCGTTGGCGCGCACCTCGCCGCCCTCCGCGGGGATGGTATAACCGGCTGTTTTGATCATCTCAACGGCTTCTTCGGGGTTGTAGCCAACCCGAGGGATATCCTCATAATAGGCCCACGTGTGCGGGAAAATGGGGCCATCGGCGATGGTGGCCTGGCTATCAAAAATATGATCGACCATCCATTGGCGGTTGAGGCCCATCAACAGCGCTCGTCGGAAAGAAGCCTCGCCGAAATAGGGCGTCTCGGCGTTATCAAGGTTTAACAAAATCAAGCAGAGTTGCGGTAATCGACCGGTGTAGATGTTCAGGGTAGGCTCTTTGAGCGCCTGAGGAAGAACCTCCGGCGCAACTCGGGCGACGCCTTGAATTTCCCCTTGTTGGTAGGCGCGAAAAGCCTGATCGGAATTGTCGTAATAACGGAAAATCATCTGGTCGATGAAAGGGCGACCGCCGTAATAGTCATCGAAAGCAGTCAAAGCGACACCGACGATGATGCCATTCTCCACGAGCAAGCGATCAAACCGGTAGGGGCCGCTCCCAACAGGCGCTTTGTTGAAAGGGTCGTTGAGTAATGCGTCGGGAGGGATTCCCTCCAGCAAATGAGCTGGTAAAATCCCGAAGGATAAATAATCCAAGAAAGGCGCAAATGGTTCTGGAAGCCGGAATTGGAACGTGTGCTCATCAAGGGCTTCCACCTCGATTTGCTCCCAAAAAGCGCGCAAATCATCCGGGATGGGCAGGTCCGGATTCTTGAGCAAATCAATGGTGAAAATAACGTCGTCACTGGTGACCGGCTGGCCATCATGCCAAACCGCATCCGTGCGGATGGAAAAATTATAGACCGTGGCATCCAGCGAAATACCCCATGATTCGGCCAATTCAGGCTGGGGCAGACCGCGATCGTCGAAAGAAACCAAACGGCTGTAAAGCAAACGATTGATGTCTCGGTCAGGAGAATTATAGAAAGCCAAGACAGGATTGAGGCGAGAGAATTCGCCAATCAAGCCCTCGGTGTAACTGCCCCCGGTGACGGGTTCAGGCTCCAAGGGTTGCACATCAACCGGCTGCTGGCCGAGCAATAGAATGCCAATGGCCACCAAAGCGAGAACCACGACCAGTACTTGCCAACGTAATCGTTTCATTAGAAAAATCAGAGTATCTTCTTCTAAAACAGCGGAGAAGTTGAACTTTTCCAGCGCTACCTACTCATTCTACCTTGGCCTTCGAAAAGTTCAACTTCTGACCCCCGAAATTTTGAGAAGATACAAATCAGACAAGAAAAAAGGACGCGCCACAATGCTCTAACAAGACTCAAAGCACGGCGGTCCTTTGAATGAATTATCCGGCGACAATAACCGTCAAGGTAGCAAGCACGAAAAACAGAATGCTCAAACCGATGGTGACCCGGAAGAGCAACTTTTCGACGCCGCGACGGGCTGTGAAAACGCCGCCCATATCGCCGCCGGTCAGGCCGCCTAACCCGGCGCCCTTACTTTGCAAAATCACACTGGCAATCAGTGCAATTGACGTTATAATCAACGCTATGTCTAAATAAACTTCCACAACAAGACTCCTTTGTGTTTTTCAAGGAAGAGGAACTCAATATTTCCAGCAAACGCGGATTATACCTTTCGATGAACAGATCGTCAAACAGTATGCACGAATACGTTATCAATTTACACATGCACACGCCCTATTCCGATGGGCACGGCACGCACGAGCAAATCGCTCAGGCGGCCATCCAAGCTGGCCTAGATGCTGTGATCGTCACAGACCACAATGTCTGGGTGCAAGGGCCAGAAGGCTATTATGGCCAAGACGATCAGCGCGTTCTCATGCTCATCGGCGAAGAAATTCATGATCCAGCCCGCCAACCTCAAAAAAACCATTTATTGGTCTTTGGCGCCGACCGCGAACTCGCTCCCCTGGCACAAGACCCCCAACGCTTGATCAACAGCGCCAAAGAGGCCGGCGGCCTGACCTTTCTGGCTCATCCTTACGATCCTGCTGCCCCCGTTTTTGGCAAAATCGATCTCTCTTGGGTCGATTGGGACGTGCACGGCTACACGGGTATCGAACTTTGGAACGCCATGACCGAATTCAAATCGCTGCTCAAAGGCAAACTACAGGCCATTTACTATGCCTATAACCCCAAAGCATTTGCGCAGAAACCTTTTGAGAAAACGCTCCAAAAGTGGGATACGCTACTCAAGAACGGACAGCGAGTCGTCGCCATTGGCGGGTCGGACGCGCATGCCATGGTTGGCAGACTAGGGCTGCTTCAACAGACGCTGTTCCCGTACGAGTTTCTCTTCCGGGCCGTCAACACGCACATCTTCACATCCAAACCCTTCAGCGGGGATGCCCGCAAGGACCGTGAGCTTGTCTTGGAGGCGCTAGGCCGAGGACACGCTTTCGTGGGATACGATCTACCTGCCTCGACGCGCGGATTCCGCTTCAAGGCGCAAGGGCTCGGCCAAAACGCCTGGATGGGCGACGAGATCAGCGCCAAAAACGGCGTCACCTTGCAAATGCGCCTGCCGCAACGAGCGGAATACCGCCTGCTTCACGACGGCGAAGTGATTAAATCTGCCCAACATAATGACACGTGCACCCACATCACCACAAAACCAGGCGCGTATCGGGTCGAGTGCTATCTCCCCTACCGAGGCAAACGCCGAGGCTGGATTTACAGCAACCCCATTTACGTCCGCTAACGATTTCTGTCATGCCATCCAAACCGCGCTCGCTACGTGTTGAAGGGATCATCCTGCGCCATCGAGAATGGGGCGAGGCTGACCGCCTCCTGACCATCTATACCCGCGAGCTGGGGAAAATCCCGGCGATTGCCAAAGGGGTGCGCAAACCGCGCTCTCGCAAGGGCGGCCACCTGGAACCGTTCATGCGTTCCAGCCTGCTGGTCGCCCGCGGGCGAACGTTTTACATCCTCACCCAGGCAGAGGCGATCGACAACTACCCCAACCTGCGCGAAGACCTGACCCTTTTGAGCATGGCTTCCTACCTGGTCGAATTGCTCGACCGATTCATTTACGATGAGGAAGAAAATCGGGCTTTGTATCGTTTGTTAAGGGATTCTTTGAATCGCTTGAACCGGGGCGATGATGCCGATCTGGTCAGCCGTTATTATGAGATTCGATTGCTCGACCAGGTTGGATTCCGGCCTCAACTTTTTCGATGCGCCGATTGTGAGCAAACGATTCAGCCCCAAGACCAATTTCTCTCCCCGCAGCAGGGAGGCGCGTTATGTCCCTCCTGCGGGGCGCGCGCCGGTGAGGCCCGTCCCATCTCGATGCAGGCACTCAAGTACCTGCGCCACTTTCAGCGCAGCAGCTATCGAGACGCGACTCGCGCCAATATCGGTAGCGCCACCGAGGGAGAACTTGAGGCTCTGATGTACTACTATCTCACCTACATCTTGGAACGTCGGCTCAACTCACCAGGTTTCTTACAGCAAGTACGACGGCATAAAAGTTCAACGCTGGGGCAATCGAACGCTCCTACAAAAAATAGCCAAGAGAGGTGATCAAAGCATGGCACAACGAGAACGAGGGGTTGCGAGAGTGTCTCCATATTTCTAAACCATCCCGTCATATGAACGATAAACCGCTGGAAATCATGATCGGAAACCTGCTCCGCCGGCGCGGTTGGTGTATTGCCGTGGCCGAATCTTGCACCGGCGGGCGATTGGGCGACCGCATCACCAAGGTCCCAGGAGCCTCCGATTATTTCGAAGGTAGCATCATTGCCTACTCCTACGAAGCCAAGGTTCGCCTGTTGGGCGTCAAGTGGACCACGTTGGAACAACACGGCGCTGTCAGTGAAGCAGTCGCCCTGGAAATGGTGCGCGGCGTCCGGCGCGCCCTTGCGACCGAGGTGGGCGTCTCGATCACCGGCATCGCCGGGCCAAGCGGCGGGACAGCCGAAAAGCCGGTCGGCCTGACCTGGATTGGGATAAGCACCCCCCACCACGAAGAAGCGCACCGATTTGTTTGGGATGGCAATCGGCTTGATAATAAAGAGAAATCTGTCCAAGCGGCCTTGAATATTTTGGTCAAAACTCTCTCTTAGCTGCGTGTGGATCCGCGAAGGCCCGCACACGGCGAGGATTTCAAACATCACCCGGAAAAGAAATCATCCCAAGTACACTTCTGACATATTTTAGATATATAAGTGTCTATTGTCATATTGTCCGACTCATTTTGATTTGTTATACTTCCATGTCGGAATACTCTTGCGTCCATTAACCTACGAGGGAGCGTTCTTCTCGGGTCTCTTAAGAGGCTGGCCAAAGATCGCTGTCCTCACAAAACGATTCCGCACAGCGGCATCATTCCAATTTGGCTTACGCTGATGCCGTGAGATTGTATCTCCCGCTGGCGGATGGGTCTCGCTTAGCAAGGGAGAAACAGATTTTCGTTACCATAGTGCAAGGAGAAAAGTATGAGCCTACAAATTTTAGAGAAAGGGGCTATTGCTCCGCTGGTCGAGGCGTTGATGGCGGATTATCGGGTCGTCGGTCCCAAGGCGAAGGGCCCTAAATTTGCCTTTGGCCCCATCGCCGACCCGGCTGATTTACGGCTTGATTACGATACGACCATCTTGCCCCCCAAGAAAGTGCTTCAGCCGCAACATGAGCGGCTGGCAACGTTTAATCTGGAGGGTGAACCCGCCGCTACCTCGGTTATCAAAGCGGAACCGACGGTCTTGTTCGGTGTACACACCTGCGATTTGAAGGCTATCCGGCTTTTGGATGAAGCCTTCTCGGATGATTACCCCGATGCACATTATTTAGCCAGGAGAGAGCAGACCCTGCTTGTTAGTATAGAGTGCTTAGAGCCCTGCGATGAGCTTTCTTTCTGTAAGGATATGGGCACACTGAACCCCAACGGCGGTTATGACCTCCATTTGACCGAGACTGAGTCCGGCTACCTCGTTGAGGTTGGCTCCGAAGCTGGTGAAGAACTGTTGGCAAAATACGCTGACGTTCGTTCGGCACCAGACACTCACCGGGCCGAATTAGAACAGGTCCGCAGCGATAAACAGGATCGTTTTGAACATCGACTTGATTTTGATGCTGCGGAGCTTCCGGCTATGTTGGGAGCTGCTTTCGAACATCCGGTTTGGCAAGACATGGGCGACCGCTGCTTTGCCTGCGGGTCGTGCACCAACGTTTGCCCCACCTGTTATTGCTTCAACGTCGAAGATGAAGTCAATATGATTTTGACAGACGGGGAGCGAGTGCGCAGTTGGGACTCTTGTCAGTTGGATGAATTTGCCCGGGTGGCCGGCGGCGAGAATTTCCGGGAGACTCGCGCTGCTCGCCAACGCCATCGCTTGATGCGTAAAGGGAAATACCTTTACGAAAAATTCGACGAACTTGGCTGCGTGGGTTGTGGCCGCTGCATCCGCACGTGTACAGCGAAAATTAGCATTGTCGAAAGCTTCAATGCTATCCACAACGGGAAATAGGAGAAGGATAACGATGAAAGAATCTATCTATACACCACAGATGACACAACTGATCAACGTCGAAGAGATGACCGATCTGGAAAAGCTCTTCACGATTAAGGCGCCGAATGGCAGTTTGGGCCATGAGCCTGGTCAATTTGTGATGGTAACCGCCCCTGGTGTGGGCGAAGCGCCTATTTCCATCAGTTCTTCCCCCAGCCGAACGGACGGAGAGTTTGAACTCTGCGTCCGCGAGGTCGGCAATGTGACCAAAGCGGTGCACAAGATGAAGGCCGGGGACACCCTCGGCATTCGTGGTCCCTTTGGCGCCAGCTTCCCGGTGGAGAAATTTCGCGGCAAGGATGTTCTCTTTGCTCCCGGCGGCCTGGGCATGGCTCCGTTGCGCTCCTTGATCAACGAGGTAATTGACGATCGCGATGCCTACGGACGTGTCATCATTCTCTATGGTGCCAAAAAACGTAGCGAATTGCTCTTCTGTGATGAGGTCGCCGAGTGGCTTGAGCGCGATGATGTCGAATGTTACCTGACCGTTGACTGCGAAGATACTACCGAAGATTGGCATCCAGGCAAACAGTTTGACTGTAACATTGGTGTCATCACCACCCTCTTCCCGGATGTCTCCATCGACGCGGAAAACACCATCGCAGCCACCTGCGGGCCTCCGATCATGTACCGCTTCGTTCTTCAGGAAATGTTGAGCAAAAATATACCTGAGGATCAAATCTACCTTTCGCTGGAACGCCGGATGAAGTGCGGCGTCGGCAAATGCGGTCACTGCCAAATTGAAAGTCTATATTGCTGTCAAGAAGGTCCTGTTTTCAATTACGCTGAAATTAAGGACTTCGAGGAGGCACTCTAAGATGACAAATGAACAATCTCAAAACACAAACGGCAAGCCCAAAATTGCCTTCTTTGATTTCGCTTCATGCGAGGGATGCCAACTAACTGTTGTTGACTCGCTTCAGACTCATCTCGATTTGCTTGAGATGGTCGAAATCGTCCAGTTCCGCGAGGCCATGACCGAGAAAGGGCAAGATTATCAAATTGCTTTCGTGGAAGGATCTTGCACCCGCAAGCAAGACGAAGGACGTCTTTTCAAAATTCGCCAGCAAGCGGATTTGGTCGTCGCCCTGGGCGCTTGTGCCCATACCGGCTGTGTTAACGCCCTCAAAAACATCCAGCCTTCTTTGCAGGAGGTGCGTGAGTACGTTTACGGAGACAAAGCCGAGTGGTACGAGACCTATCCCGCCCGCCCCATTGGCGCAGTCATCGACATCGATGCTTTCATCCCCGGCTGCCCCATCGATCAGGAAGAGTTCGTCAAAGTCGTCAAGAATGTCCTCCTGGGCAAACGCCCCGGCATTCCCGATTATCCTGTCTGCGTTGAGTGCAAGCTGAAGGAAAACGTCTGCTTGCTGCTCGAAGGCAAACCCTGCCTCGGGCCCGTCGCTCGCGCTGGCTGTGACGCCATCTGCCCCACCTACGGCGATGGTTGTGAAGGTTGCCGCGGCCTGATCCCCCACCCCAACGAAAATGCTATGAAAGACGTTCTCGATGAAGCAGGATTGACAGTAGAAGAAATTATGGCTCGTTTCACCATGTTCAACGCTTATCAGGCACAGGAACGAGAGGCTGCAGAGGAGACACAATGAGTTCAGTAAATGTTAACGTACACCACCTTACCCGTGTCGAAGGGCATGGCAACATCGTCGTCAATGCCGAGAACGGTGAGATCAATGAATGCCGTTTCGATGTTGTCGAAGCGCCGCGTTTCTTCGAGGCCTTTGTGCGCGGTCGACCTTATACCGAAATCAATCATATCACTTCGCGAATCTGTGGGATTTGTTCGGTCGGCCACTCCACGACCAGCGCTATGGCTACCGAGAAAGCATTGGGCGTCGAACTCACAGAACAAGCGACATTGCTGCGCAAACTGCTCTTCCACGCTGAGATCATCGACAGCCACGTGCTACACACCTACTATCTGGTTGCACCGGACTTCTTTGGCGCCGGTTCGGTGATTCCTCTGATTGAGGTCAACCGCCCGGTCGTTGAAAGAGCTTTACGAATCAAGAAACTATCGGGCGACTTATCCGCCATGGTCGGTGGACGCCATACCCATCCCTGCGCTTTGGTCGTGGGCGGCTTTACCTATACCCCCACCGAAGAAGAGCTTGTGGCTATGCGCGAACGGTTCGTCGCTGCTCGGGAAGATATGGATGCTTCGGTAGAACTGTTTGGCTCGCTGGATTGGCCCCAGTTCGAACGCGAGACCGAATACATCTCCTTGACCAAAGACGATGAATACGCCTTCGTCGGTGGCCGCATTAAGACGACCGACGGTTTTGAGTATCCTGTCGAAGACTACTTAAAAGTCACCAATGAGCGCTGTGTACCGACATCAACGGCTAAATGGACCCATCACAATCGCGATGCCTACATGGTCGGCGCTTTGGCCCGCTTCAACAACAACTCCGACCAACTTCATCCCAAAGCCAAAGAAGCCGCCGAGCATCTGGGCATGAAACCGCTGGTGACCAATACCTATCTCAACAGTGCCGCTCAAGTTGTAGAGATGGTTCACTGTGTCGAAGATGGCATCGAACTCATCGACGAGTTGCTCGAGCGTGGCGTCGAGCCGGAGGAGCCTGCTGAAATCACACGCACCTCTGGGGAGGCGGTCGCCTCTTGCGACGTGCCCCGTGGCATTCTATTCCACCACTACAAATATGAGGATGGCGTTTGCACCGAAGCCAACTGCATCATCCCCACCAATCAGAACTATGCCAACCTCGATTTGGACATGAAAAAGCTTGCGCCTCAGATCATTGACCAGCCCCAAGACGATATTCGCCTGGCCATGGAAATGCTGGTGCGAGCTTATGACCCCTGCATCTCCTGCTCGACTCACTATCTCGACGTAGAATTTGTATGATCCAAGCACGCGAGGCGGGTTGTGACTCTTCGCAGCCCGCCACGCTTATTCTAGGATTGGGCAACCCGTTGCGGGGGGACGACGGTGTTGGCCCTTTTGTGGTTAAGGCGCTACTTGATGGGGAGTTGCCTGAGGGGGTGGACGCACTCGATGGAGGGACCGGTGGCCTGGAGCTCTTACAAGTTATGGAAGGTTGGGATCGGGTACTGGTGGTCGATTCCGCTGATATCGGTCGGGAGCCCGGTCAATTTATCCGCTTTCGACCGGACCAGGCCGAGCTAGCTCAACGTTCTGACGATTTTTCCTTCCATGAGACCGGCCTGGCAGAAGCCCTGACTCTGGCCCGGGCCCTGGATCAGCCCCTTCCCGAGATCGTCATTTTCGGCGTGCAGCCGGCCCAAATGGATTGGGGAGAAGGCCTAAGCCCGGCTGTAAAGGCCGCTGTTCCAGCTTTGATTGAAGCGATTTTGTCTGAACTGATGGGTT
>CAZJBA010000097.1:0-5515 GCA_964544065.1 uncultured Anaerolineales bacterium
AATCCTGGCTGTTATGTAAACTTTAGTTTAACGCGGCTCGCTCGTAAGCCCGTACTCCCTAGCGATCCTCGGGCGTATCTCACTGTAAAAGCTCCCACATCCAGATATCAATGTGGGAGCTTTTTAAATGTAGGCTTGTATCTTCTCAATATTTCGGGGTTCAGAAGTTTAACTTTTCGGAAGCCCAGGTAAAATGTGCGGGTTAGTGCAGAAAAAGTTCCAAGCCGCAAGCTGTCTCCCCTGTTTTTTCGAAAAGATACATATCTCTCTATTCAGCCTTCTCTTTTTTCTCTGTCTTCTTTTTCACCGGGTTTAATGCCTGCCGAGCGGATGTTCGTAAGATTCTTGAGGATATCAAACCAGAAGGGGGCACCTTGGGCTGCAGCAGCACCACTGATAATCCAACCCATACATTTAGACAAACCCACTCCCCACCCCCACTCAACCTCACTTTCCGAAAGATCCATGGGCTTGAACTTACCCTCTATATCCCACCCTAAGGGAAGATCTAACCCCTGGAATTGGGCCTCGAAATCTTGCCAGGCACTCTCAGGATCCTCTGACTCAATCTCCTTGGGCATTTCGATCTTTTCAGCTTTTTCTATAAACACCGCCCGGATTGTCGGTTCCTTCCACAAGATCGTTCCGATCATAACAGAGTCCACATTGAAGGCCACCGCAAGCACAATCCCGATAATCAAGCCCCATAACTGCGATCGCCGTTTGTATACACCGGTGAGACGATCCATCGCCTGATCAAAATATTCCTCGAGGTTGGTCCTGGCCTTGGCGAGAGCATTTTCTCCCTTCTTGACAGAAGTCTCAATCCCTACTGTTAAACTATGGAGAGCTCGAGCTACTTGTGGTTTATGGATTGCCCACGTGGTGATCCCTCTTCTGAGTTGTTTTAAGGCTTCATCATCTATGGTCGAGGCCAAGAGAAGGATGGCATCAACGTAGGGGGATAACGTCGGATTTTCTGAAGCAAGCTTCTCAAGCTTGTTTTTAGCTACCTGGTAAGAGGTATCCTTAATCTCTTCCAAGATTTGATCAAGTTTTTCCTCTGCCTCCTCCGAAATTTGTTTTCTCATCCCCTCTATTGTTTCCGTCAGAGTAGAGGTATCGGTACCAGCGGTCATGGCCATATCAAAAATAACCCGAGCAAACGTATCTTTGGGGATATAAGATGGTTTTGCTCTCGACTTGCGCCTTTTATTGAGCCAATTTACAGCCCAGCGACGGAGCTTATTACCAACATCCTCAGCCAGGATTATTTCTTTGGCAGGTTTTGACAATCCCTTAATTAATGGGTGCCTATAAAACTCTTTGGCTAATTCCGGATCGTCTAAAATCCCTTGAATCGATTTTTCTAGATCTTTTGCGCGCATCTTCAAAAGTCCAGAAAGCCATTCCTGAACGGCCATACAAGCTATCGCTAAGACTAGCCAGACAAACACCAGCCCGATTCCAACTTCTAAAATCTCTTGCAAATACATACTTCCTCCTCCCGGTAGTCAAACGAAGGTATCTTCTCAATAAAACGGGGCAAAGCCTCAAGCGTGTTATTCTGAGGGCGTTTTTTGCCCGAAGAATCTCCCACTTTCATAGAGGGAGACTCTTCGGTCGTAAAGAACACTTCCTTGCCAGCGGCACGCCTACGGCGAGAGTGACATGTCTCAAGCCCCCAACTTTTTGAGATGATACAAACGAAGTAATTAATTGACCAGCTTTCAATTTAACCGAGGCAACCTCCTTCCTCATCCATGCGGGCGGATGAATGATTTTCCTATGCGCGTTTTACAGCCTAACGGAGCGTAAAATGTTTTCCCCCATCACTATCAATGTTCCAACCCAAAACATTAAAGAGGCATACTAAGCATACAACAATTCAGAACGATATTCAACAGCCAAATTAAACCTTTAAGGTATAGCACTTTCGTACTATACCTTAAGGAAGCATCAAATACTGAACCAGCAGCGGACAATCACCCCCCTAAGCATTATTCCTGATACACCTCCGGTTTGAGTTCGGCCACGAAGGGGAGCGTGCGATGGGTGTCGGCATAATCCAGCCCATAGCCGACCACCCACACGTCGGGGATGGTGAAGCCGAGGTAATCGATGGGCACGTCCAGGCTGTCGCGCTCCTTTTGCAGCAGGGTGCAGGTGCGCAACGAGGCCGGGCCGCGTCCCTCCAGCGTTTTGTACAGATAGGCCAGGGTGTGGCCGGTGTCGACGATATCCTCCACGATGATGACGTGCTCCCCGCGGATGGGGGCGCGCAAGTCCAGCATCAAGCGTACTGCCCCGGTTGAAACAGCGGAATCACCATAGCTCGAGACAGACATGAAATCAACCACGTGAGGAATCTCCAGGGATCGGGATAAATCGGCCAAAAAAATGAACGCCCCTTTCAAGATTCCAATCAAATATAAACGCGAAACGTCGGTATAATCGTGCTCGATTTCTCTTGCCAACGCTTTCACACGCGCCTGAATCTGTTCCGGGGTCAAAATGACACGGGCCAGATCAGGGTGGGATTCTCTACTCATGTCTCTCTCCTTCGTCTCTTTTCAATCGTTTGAACTAGCAACCTATCACTTCCCAATGCGAGCGAACGGAAGCGCTCTTCAACTGCATTTCATTCCGTTCAGAGCGCTTCCGTGAGCGTCCGTTCGACTGAGCGTTCGATCGATCGTTTTCAAGGGAAGCCGCAGACCGCCCAAAATTGTATCACAAACAGCGCGAGGGAGACGACCAAAGAATGCCTAAAGCACCCATTGGATGTGACATATGGCATCTTACAAACCCATTGCTGCTTGGTATACTGAAAATTCCTGCTTCTACCGTTTTTTGTGGTTTCGTACACGGATAGCACGGAGCACACGGATTTTTCTTTAAAACTACGGAAAGAGTACCGTAACTTCAAAGCTTTTTCCGTGAAACTCCGCGAATTCCGTGTACAAAAAACTCATTTCACCACCTTTTTAGGCAGACCACAAATTCCGTTAGAACTAGAAAATTTCATCTAAAAGCATTTATCCGACGAAGATTTCAGAATTTCATAGCAGGTAGGAGAACCCATGCCCTATTGGCGACAACCTCTTGATCGAGATCGTATTCGCATACCGAAAGGCACCGTCCACATCGTCGACGAACGTTGCAAGGGATGTGGATTCTGTATTGAATTTTGCCCCCAGAATTTACTGATCATCTCCGAGCGGATCAACTCGAAAGGATACCATCCTCCCGAGGTGCTCCCGGACACGGATTGCATCAATTGCGGCCTGTGTTCGCTGCTCTGCCCCGACTTTGCCATTTACATCGAAGACGCGGGCACGAAAGCGCCGGAGAAAATCGTCCCTGTCAATCAAAATGAGGTACCGCGATGACGAATGAAGAGAAAGGCCACTTGACGGGTGAACATTTTTTGCTGGGCGACCACGCCTGCGCTGAGGGCGCGATTCTGGCCGGATGCCGCTTCTTCGCCGGATACCCGATCACCCCCGCTACCGAGATCGCCGAGCGGATGTCGACGCGGCTGCCTCAGGTGGATGGTGTCTATATCCAAATGGAAGACGAGTTGGCCTCGATGAACGCCATCTTGGGCGGCTCATGGGCGGGCATCAAATCAATGACGGCGACCAGCGGCCCCGGCTTCTCCCTGATGATGGAGAATCTTGGCCTGGGGATTATGCTGGAAACCCCTTGTGTGCTGGTCAACATCCAACGCGGCGGCCCCTCCACCGGGCTGCCCACCCTGGTCGGCCAGCAAGACATGATGCAAGCCCGCTGGGGCTCGCACGGGGATTATGCCATCATCGCCCTCAGCCCGACCTCGCCTCAGGAACTCTTCGACCTGACTATCCGCGCCTTCAACCTGTCGGAAAAGTACCGCGTCCCCGTCCTGGTGATGAGCGATGCGGAGGTCGGCCACATGACCGAAAAGGTGGTCATCCCACCGCCGGAGGAGATCGAGATCGCTCACCGCCCGCAGATTCGGCAAGGCGATGTCGAACCCGATCTCTTTCGCATTTACCGGGACAGCCCCAACGGCGAAAAGGGCTACGTCTCCCCCATGATCAAGGTGGGAGAAGGGTACCGCATCCACGTCACCGGCCTGACCCACGACGAACGGGGCTACCCGGCCATGTACGCCGAAGCCAACGAGTGGAACGTCGCCCGGATCACGGACAAAATCGACGCCCACCGCGATGAGATCATTCAGTTGGAAGAACGGAACCTGGAAGACGCCGACGTGGTGGTCGTCTCCTACGGCATATCGGCGCGGACGGCCCTATGGCCGATCGAACAGGCCCGCGAGCAGGGCATCCGAGTTGGGTATCTGCGCCTGATCACGGTGTGGCCCTTCCCCGAAGAGCGCATCCGCCAATTGGCCCGGCGCGTCGACGCTTTTGTGGTGCCCGAATTGAACATGGGCCAAATCCGCCTGGAGGTGGAACGCTGCGCGGCGGGACAGGCGCAGGTGCTGGGCGTCAACCGGCCCGGCGGCGAAATCCTATCGCCCCAGAAGGTGCTAGACGCCATCCTCCAAGGCGCCGGGCGCCCGACCAAAGAGATAATCAGATCAATCGCATCGAAGCAATCGGGGGAGGAATAGATCATGTCTGACGAAAGCATGAACCGCAGCGAACGATTGAGAATATTGGGCTACGAACCCCTGGACAAAAGCGATTGGGAAACCGGCCAGCATCCCATGGACGATCTCCTGCGCGGCGAGCGGTTGCCCCACATTTGGTGCCAGGGCTGCGGCCTGGGCACCAGCATGGCCACCTTCATCGGTGCGCTACAATGGCTGGAGAAAAACCGCGACTGGGACCTGGACAAGGTAGCCGTTGTCTCGGGCATCGGTTGCACCGGTCGCATCGCCGGTTACCTGCGCCTGGATTCCTTCCACACCACCCACGGGCGGGCGATTCCCTTCGCCACGGGACTCAAAGTCGCCAACCCTGACCTACATGTCGTCGTCTTGTCCGGGGATGGCGACATCGCCGGGATCGGCGGCAACCACCTCATCCACGCCGCCCGCCGCAACCTGGACATCACCGTGGTCTGCATCAACAATTTCATTTACGGGATGACCGGCGGACAAATGGGCCCAACCACGCCGCACGAAGCCCGCGCCGTCACGGCTCAATACGGCAATTATGAATTCCCCTTCAACCTTCCCTATCTGGCCGCCGCCAGCGGGGCATCGTTCGTTTCCCGTTGGACTGTGCTGCACGCTCGCCAGTTGGCCTGGTCTTTGCGTGACGCTTTGGCACATTCGGGATTTAGTTTTGTGGAGGTGATCGCACCCTGCTCGACAGCCTACGCCCGCTGGAATCGCGATGGCCGCGGCCTCGACCCCCAGAATCTACACCGGCGCGGGCTAGAGTTGATGAAACATTATCAAAAAGTGGGGCGGACGGAACACGGCCTCCATCCCAAGGACGCTCACATCAAGGTGAGCCCGCAGGGAGAGCTGCTCGAAATTGTGGAGGGCAACTTCCTG
>CAZJBA010000097.1:5615-11436 GCA_964544065.1 uncultured Anaerolineales bacterium
CATCAAGGTGAGCCCGCAGGGAGAGCTGCTCGAAATTGTGGAGGGCAACTTCCTGGACGAAGCGCGCCCCAATCTTCGCGATGCTATCCAACAACGCGATGCAAAAGCGGAACAAGCCTGGTCGCGGGCCAATCAAGCGCTGCAACAACGGCCCCAACTTCCGGCCCAGAAGGAGCACATCCCCCGCACCGAGGTGCAACTGGGCGGCTTCGGGGGTCAGGGCATCATGAGCGCCGGAAAGATCATCGGGCGGGCCGCAGCCCTCTACGACAAATTGGAAGCCTGTTTCACCCAAAGCTACGGGCCGGAAGCGCGCGGCGGTGCGGCCGGTTCCCAGGTCGTCTTCGCCAGCGATCCGATCCACCATCCCCACCTGATCGAGCCGGCCAGCATGATCATCATGTCGCAGGGCGCTTACAACAAGTATGTATCCACCTTGGCGCCGGGCGGCACGCTGCTCATCGACGAAGAACTGGTCGCCCTGCCGGACGATCACCGCACGGACATCAACACCTATGGCATCCCGGCCACGAAGATGGCCGAAGACGCGGGCAATAATCGCGCCGCCAACACCGCCATGCTGGGGTTGTGGACGGCGATGCTCGGCGTGCTCAGCCGGGATGCGATGCGTCAGGCGGTGGCCGAATCCGTCCCGCCCAAGACCGTCGATTTGAACTTGAGCGTATTCGACGATGGCTACCAGCGCGGCCTGACTCTGCTCGAGGAGGAAAAGGCCCGTGGCTAAACCCGCTCTGATCATCGGAGGCAGCCCCGCCGGACTCCAGGCCGCCTTGGACCTCGCCGACGCGGGCGTCCGGGTACACCTTGTCGAAACAACGCCCTTCTTGGGCAAACGCGGCGCCGCCACGGTCCCCGGGCATATCCTGCGCGCCAGAATGCTGGAAACGGCCAAGCATCCGCGTATACAAATTTGGACCAACACTCAGGTTGAGCACATCGAGGGTGAAGAGGGCCGCTTCCAGGCAAGCCTGCACCAGCACCCCCGGCACATTGACTTGAGCGTCTGCACAGCCTGCGGCGAATGCGTCGAGGTGTGCCCGATCAACACGCCAGGAAGCGATCACAAAGTGATCCATCTGCTGGAGGGCCAACCTCATTGCGCCGTGATCGACAAGCTGGGCCAGCCCCCCTGCGCCAATGCCTGCCCCGGCGGAGTGCACGTGCAAGGTTACGTCGCCTTGACCGCTCAAGGCCGCTTCCAAGAGGCTATCGACCTGATCCGCGACCAGCTTCCCTTTCCCGGAATCTGCGGCCGGGTGTGCACCCATCCCTGCGAATTCAATTGCCGCCGCACGGAGGAAGGCGACGATCCCGTCGGCATCCGCTTGATCAAACGATTCCTGGCCGACTGGGAAAAGGAACACGGCCTCGAGCGCAGCCCCCAGAAAACGGACTTATCCAAATCGCAACGCGTAGCCGTCGTCGGCGCGGGGCCCGGCGGCATGGCCGTCGCCGATCGGCTGGCCCGGCGCGGTTACTCGGTGACCGTATTCGAAAAACTCCCCGTCATCGGCGGGATGATGGCGGCCGGGATCCCCTCGTATCGCTTGCCGCGGGAGATCATCGCCCGCGCTTATGAACGGGTCCGCTCCTTGGGCGTGGACATCCGCCTGAACACGGCCATCGGCCCGGAGGGAGATTACACCCTCGCCGATCTATACAAGAGTGGCTACGAAGCGGTCTGTCTGGCCATCGGCGCCCACAAGGGACGCACGCTGCCGATCCCCGGCAACGACCTGCCCGGCGTGGTCGATGGAATCGAATTGCTCAAAGCGATCAATCTGGCAGAGCGATGTGACCAGGTTGACTACGAAGACAAATTAGAAGAACTGCTTCCTCACGGAGAGAGGACCCTCGCCTTGGTGCTCGGCGGCGGCAACACGGCCATGGACGCGTCCCGCTCGCTCAAACGCTTGGGGCTCAAAGAGGTAGGCGTGCTCTACCGCCGCAGCCGTGCCGAGATGCCCGCCCTGCCCGAAGAAGTCCACCAAGCCGAAGAGGAAGGCGTCGCCTTCGATTTCCTGGTCTCACCCGTCCGCGTCTTGGGCGACGAGCAAAACGGCGTCACCGACCTGGAATGCGTGCGGATGAAACTGGGCGAACCGGATGCCAGTGGGCGTCCGCGGCCGATCCCCATCGAGGGGAGCAAATTCATCGTCGACGTCGATCTGGTCGTCCTCGCCATCGGGCAACGCCCCGATTTGGGGTGTCTCTGCGCGGAGGATGACATCGCCGTCTCCCCCGCCGAACGGATTGCCGTAGACCAGAACTGTTTCACGACCAACCGCCCTGGCGTCTTTGCCGTCGGCGACGCGGTCAGCGGGGCGAACATGGCCATCATCGAGGCCATCGGGATGGGCAAACGCGCCGCCGAGGCGATCGACATCTATTTGCAAGGCGGCGACCCTGCCGAAGAGTTAGCCTCGATTGAAGAGCGGGAAATCGCCCACCGCCCGATGACGAGCGAGGAACTGGCTCCCAAACCGTCCATCCCCGTGAAAACCCTACCCCTAGAGCAACGCGTTAGCAGCTTCGAGGAGGTCGAACTGGGCTACAACGCCGAGCAAGCCGTCGCCGAAGCCCAACGCTGCCTGGTCTGCGGCCCGTGCAGCGAATGCATGGCCTGCGTACAGGCCTGCCAGCCAGGGGCGATCATCCACACGCAGACAGACTCACAGACGCAATTAGACATCGGGGCGGTGATCTATGCCGATCAGCCCTCAGATTTCTGCTCACACAAGGGGGTCTTTCATCTTCCCCCCGAGAACGAACAACTGGCATCGGCGGCAGCAGCCCGGGTGATGGCAGCGTTATTCAGTCGAGCTCCGGCCACACCGATCCTGTCCCAACGGAGCGAGACCGCCGGAGACCCCCGCATCGGCGTGGTCATCTGCCAATGCGGCGGGGAAATCTCGAATATAGTAGATACCCAAACAATCCTCGACCAGGCTGAACACTGGCCTTCCGTCGTTCACACCCAGGCGTTCAACTTCTCCTGCTCGCCGGAGGCCGCCGAGGGCATCACCCGGATGATTGAACATCACCAACTGGACAAACTCGTCCTGGCCGGGTGCGCTTGCTGCTCGCTGGATCAAATTTGTTATAGCTGCACCTACCAACGCGTCCGCTGCAAAACCAACCTGGGCGTTTTCGATCACCCCGAACACGCCGAGCGGTTCGAGTTCGTCAATATTCGCGAGCAATGCGCCTGGATCCACCGCCAGCATCCCTTCATCGCTACACGCAAGGCGGCGCAACTGGTCAAAGCGGCCGTGGCGAAAATCAGAGCCGCTGAAGTTCGCCTCGCCCAGACCGAACCGTTGGAACGCTCTGTTTTGATCCTCGGAAACGGGCAGGCTGGTCGTACATGCCGAGCGATTCTGAGCCAACAACAGATCGATGTCGAGCATATTTCGGATCGGATTAAAACCATTCAACGCCTGAGGGGAGGATACGTTGCAACGGGAGAAGATGTCTCCGGGCGAGCCTCAGCAATGGTATTGACCCCCGAAGACGAAGCGGAGAGGGAACGACTTTTCGCCGCCCTGCCCTCCGCGCCCCCTGTGTGGGAACCCCTGGACTCCCTCCGGCCTGGTCTTTTCTATTGTAGCTTTGATCTCGCTCCCGAAGAGGCCGGCGCCGCCATCGCTGCCCGGGTTAATTCCTGGCTGGGACGCGCCGCCAGCCGAGTCACCAGGACCAACGCCCTGGTAGACTCGACCCGCTGCCGGGCTTGCAGCACCTGTGTGGAGTTGTGCGAAGTTGGCGCCCCCAATCTGATCGAGCGGGACGGCCAACGCCATTCCTGGATCGACCCTGTGATCTGTTCGGGTTGCGGTACCTGCGCGGTACACTGCCCCTCGGGCGCGATCACGGCGGCTGAATCCAGCGACGCCCAACTTGAAGCGATGCTCACCGCCATCTTGACATGAGGAAATCCCGATGAATGATCTCAAGGTGATCGTCCTGACCTGCAACTGGAACGCTTACAGCGGCTTAGAAGCGGCGGGCAAACAGCAGCAATCCTATTCACCCACAGTCCATCCCTTGCGGGTCACTTGCCTGGGGCAGATCAGCCCCGGCATCATCCTGAAAGCTTTCGAAAAAGGCGCCGACGGAGTCCTGATGATCGGTTGCCCTCCCGGCGAGTGCCACTACGGGTTCGGCAACGCCCGCGCCGAGGATGTCTACGCCGAAAGCCAAGGCTTGCTCAAGATGCTTGGCTACCGAGAAGAACAACTGCAACTCTCCTGGCTCGAGGCCGATGATGGCGACGGATTTGTGAAAACCGTTCAAGACTTCATCGCCGGATTAGCCACGAAACAACTTGATCATGAGTAGAACATCCCAACAAAAACATAAACGCAGAGCCGCAGAGGAGCAAAGTCGCAGAGTTTTTTAATTGTTTTTTGCCGTAGGCACGCATGCGAAGCACGCACAGCGAGCGTCCGCGTCTCCCCAGGCGTGTTTTTTACGCCCACTCTGCGCCTCTGCGTTAAACCTCTATAGCAAGGCTTTGTAAGAAACCTATGCCCAACCGTACTAGCAGCTTAGAAACCATTATCCAAAAAAACCGGGTTTGGTATTGCCTCGATTGCGGCAAGTGCAGCGCGGTTTGCCCGATCACCATCCGGGAAACGCGGCGCTACACCAGCCCACGCCTGCTGGTCGAAACCGCTATGGGGGGCCAGACGTTCGACCTGCTCGACGATCCCCTCTTCTGGTCGTGCCTGACCTGCCAGCGATGCAGCCAGCTTTGCCCTTCCAACGTGCATTTCTCCGAATTCCTGCGCGATGCCCGCGCGATGGGACGCGACGAAGGCCGCTCCGGAGCCTGCACACACAGCGACATGATCCACACCTGGGCGCGGATGATGACCGCTCCGGACATGGAGCAAAAACGGTTAGATTGGCTCGATGATGATTTGCGCATCTCAGACGATTCCGACACGGTCTACTTCGTCGGCTGCCTGCCCTATTATGATGTCGCGTTCGAAAACCTGGGCTTCGAAGGGATTGCCATTGCTCAGGCGGCGGTGAAGATTCTCAATCATCTGGGAATCGAACCGATCGTGATGGCCGATGAGCGCTGCTGCGGACACGACCAGCTCTGGCAAGGGGAGCGGGACACCTTTCAACGGCTGGCCGAACTTAATCTGGAAATGCTCCAAGCCACGGGAGCGCGGCGGGTGGTGACCACCTGCCCCGAGTGCGCCCGCACCCTCAAGATTGACTATCCGCGATTTATTGGCGATCACGGTCTCGAAGTTCTCCACCTGACCGAATTGATCGCAGAAGAAGGTCTTCAAATCGAGGCACAGAAACGAGAAACGGTCACCTACCAGGACCCCTGCCGCCTGGGACGGCACCTCGACGTGTACGAGCCGCCCCGCCGGGCGCTCAAGTCAGCGGGCTTCCAAGTGGAAGAGATGGCCCACAACCGCGCCGCCAGCCTGTGCTGTGGCACGAGTTGCTGGACCGAATGCGGCCAGGTCAGCAAGCAAATCCAGGTTGACCGACTCGAAGAGGCCAAAGCCACGGGCGCGCAAACATTGGCCACAGCCTGCCTGAAATGTCAAATTCACTTTCTTTGCGCCCAGGACGATCCCGTTTTGAGCGAGAGACTTGACATCGACGTTCGCGATGTGACCACGTTGGTTGCAGAAAAAATCAGTTCGTAGTCAGGTACGCAGCGGAGCGGAGTACCGTCTATAAAGCCACTCAGCCAAACACGCTATGTGGCTAACTAACTTGACAATGTCATATTTTCGTATAGACCACAGCAGAGCCGCCGATTGAG
>CAZJBA010000098.1:0-11090 GCA_964544065.1 uncultured Anaerolineales bacterium
AGGTACCGATGACAACCTGCATTTCAATCGACAAAGCATTTTCATAGTCTGTATTGAGCAAAGTTGGGTCACCTGTAGGGAATGGGGATGGGGTAGCTGTATCCATCGCCTCAACGACTTCGACCACCGGCGTTTGGGTTTCTGGAACAGATGCTGCCAAGGTCAAGGCAACGGAGGTCGCTATTTGCTCGTTTATTTCTATAGGCTCTTCTGTAGCTTGATTGATATTGCAGGCACTGAGCAACAGGAAGGCAATTATTAAGATAATGCAATTCTTGAACATAGTTTCTCGTTTCGGTGGATATGTCATCAATTTCAATCAGATAGATTCCAATAGAAGTGAGGGAATACTCGTTCCCTCTGGAGGGACACCAAGGATTATGAGCACAAACCCTTGGTGTCCGCGAGGGGGATGAGGTATATTTTTTATTGCGTTTTGGTCGCCAGAAACTCGATAATGCCGTCCAACAAGGCCATATTGACGCGCATACCGCCGCGGTTAAAACCGCGCTCAGCCCTTGCTGTCTCCCGAGCGGATGGATCTATTTCAGTACCGCCACCAGAATTCTTCCCTCCACCAGCCCCCATACCGGCAGGCTTATCACCACCTGGGCCACCTGCCGGCATTTCACCGCTTTCTTGCGCTGCTTGCATGGTGGCCTGCATTTCGGGGCTCATGTCTTCAATACCAAGTTGTTCTTGCACGGCTGCCATGTCTTCCGTACTCAATTCCATGGCGGTGATGGTCTCCATCTGTTCACTGGTCATGGTCTTTTCGATCTGGTTGATGATGGCTTCGGTTTCCGCCGAGGCCGCAGTTTCACTCTCACTAAGGCTTTTTAGCGCCTTCCATAGGGGCAGCAACTCTGCGGCCTGAGCCGAGTCGATGGCGTGTTCGGTCTCATCCAATTTGACCGTGCCGATCATCAGCGTCGTCTCAAGAGGCAAGCGCTCCTGGACAGCGTCGCCGGTTTGCGGCGCACTTTCCTCAGAGGCGGAACCACCACAAGCTGTGAGTATCAGTATCAAACTGAGGAAGATTGGGATAAGATTTTTGGTTTTCATGGTTTGCTCCTAAAATAGGTACATTGGTAGATTGGTAAGTGGGAATGGGAATTCAAATATCGATCACTATTTACTCATGTCTCAACGCTTCAATGGGATCAAGCTGTGCGGCGTTATTGGCCGGGTAATAGCCAAAAAAGATGCCTACTGCCGCGGACGATCCGAAGGCTAATAAGATCGAACTGGGGACGATGACAGTGCGCATCTCGCCGGTTAGATTGAAGAGCCAGGATCCGCCTACGCCGACGAAAACACCGATCAACCCTCCGACCAAGCTGAGCAGCAACGCCTCGGCCAGGAATTGCATCCGGATGTCGTTTGGGCTGGCTCCCACCGATTGCCGGATGCCTATTTCCCGGGTGCGTTCGGTGACGCTGACCATCATGATATTCATGATGCCGATCCCCCCCACAATCAACGATACCGCCGCCACCCAGGCCAGCAGGTCGCGGAAAGCTGCCGTAGTAGCTTCCTGGGTGCTGATAATATCCTGTTGGGTAGTGATGGAGAAATCGGGTTCATCCAGGCTGGCATTATGACGTTTTGCCAGCAGCAACTCGATTTGCAGGATAATGTCTTCCTGGTCGGCATCTTCGGCAATCTCGACATAAATCAACCGCACCCGGTCGCCGAGCATGCGGGCGAACTGCGTTGGGGTGAATTTTTGGAAGACCACCGTGATAGGCATGTAAATGCGGGCATCGTAATCGACCTCGCCCACCAGTCCTTTCTCGGCAAAAACGCCGACAACGGTGAATTTGGATGTGCCCACGGTGACCAGTTGTCCCACTGGGGGCGTGTCCTCGCCAAATAGTTCTTCGGCCAGGCTGGCACCCAACACGACTACTTTTTGGGTGCGGTCGATTTCTTCTTGAGAAAAATAGCGCCCCTGGGCCATTTCCATATCCCGCACCGATGGAAAATCTGCCGTAGAGCCCAACAGGTCGATGCTGTCAAGGCTGACATTGCCAGCCTTGACGGGCGTAGTGCTTCCTTGCTCGACAACCACACCCACCACACCGTTGACTTCATCGGCAATGGCGAAAGCATCTTCATAGACCAACCCGCCGCTGTTGTCCCCGCCCATGGGGCCGCCGCGGGCCATGTTGCGTTGCACGAAGATCAGGTTGGAACCCAGGCTGGTGATCTGTTCCTCGATAGTGGCTTCGGCTCCAGCGCTGATGGCGATCATGATAATCACCGCCGCCACACCGATGATCACGCCCAGCATGGTCAGCAGAGAGCGAAACTTGTTTTTGACTAGGCCTTTCCAGGCGATGGTGACGACTTTGGATGCTTTCATGGTTTACCTGTGGTGAGACGGGAGGCCGGGGACAGGTGACAGAAAAATCGGTCTTCGGTCATCGGCCTCCTGTCCCCTTCCCATTCAACTTATCGGCTTCGATGACACCATCTCGGAAATGGATGACGCGTTGAGCAAAAGCGGCAATTTCGTCTTCGTGCGTTACCAAGACGATGGTGCTACCTTTGTGGTGCAAATCGGTCAAAAGCTCCATAATTTCCTCGCCCGATTGGGTATCCAGGTTGCCGGTGGGTTCATCGACCAGAATGATGACCGGAACGTTGATCAGAGCACGAGCAATCGCCACGCGCTGCTGCTCCCCGCCAGATAATTCATGTGGCTGGTGATCAATACGATCTCCCAAGCCCACCGCTTCGAGGACTTCGATACCTCGTTCTTCGTAGTCTCCTTCGCTGTGCGCTCCATCATCACGGTTGTATAAAGTTGGCAGCAGCACATTGTCGATGGCACTGGTGCGCGCCAACAAGTTGAAACTCTGGAAGACAAAGCCAATCCGTTCATTCCGTATGATGGCTAATTGCGTCTTATCGAACTGGCTGACATCTTCCCCGGCCAGACAATATTGCCCGGACGTGGGGCGGTCGAGACAGCCCAGGATATTCATCATCGTGCTTTTCCCGGAACCGGACGGCCCCATAATGGCTACAAACTCATTTTGGCCAATTTCCAGATCGACGCCATCCAAGGCCCGTACCTCGGCATTTCCCATGCCATAGACTTTGGTTACATTGCTGGTTTGGATGATCGTTTGGGTTTCATTCATGTTTTTTCTCTATTGTTCGGACTACTTACCTGATACTTATTCTGTCTCCACAATCCCCGTCGTTACTTCTTCGCCCGCCTCTAACCCAGAGATGATTTCAACAGACGTGAAATCCATAATGCCGACTTCCACCGTGCGTAATTTTGGTTCACCATCATCACCGACAACGAAGACAGCATACTCATCCGGACCGAGTTCTTGCAGCGCTTCCACTGGGATCAGTACCGCATCTTCGGCTCGCCCGCCGATAACATCCACAGCGGCATTCAACCCGATGGGTAGTTCACGCGGCTTGGAGAAAGATTCCGGATTCAGTTTGACCAGCGTCTTGATGGTGGTGATATTGCCAGATTCGTAGAGCGTGGGGTCAACCTCGATAACTTGCCCGGTATACACATCATCAGGGAAGGCATCGAAGACCACTTCAACTTCGTACCCTACTTCTACATTTTCAATATCCGTTTCATCCAGATAGACTTCTAAGCGGGGGTGGTTCAAATCGGCCACAGTGATGAATTTCGTTTCATCGTTGAGCGTTTCGCCAACCTCGGCGGAAATTTCTACGATGGTGCCATCCATGGGAGCGGCTAATTCAACTACAGCCTGTTTTTCAAGCGCTAGATCCAGATTGGCCTGGGCATTGGCGAGTTCAGCCTCGGCAAAAGCAACGTCTTCCGGGTCGGGGCCGTCTTTGAGACGCTCACATTCTGCTTCGGCCAGAGCCACTTCCGCTTCGGCCAGCGCAATCTCCCCCTCGGACGGGCCTTCCTTGGCGCGTTCCCATTCACGCAAGGCATCTTCTAGTGCTGCCTCGGCCGTAGCCAGCGCCGCTTCAGCACTGGCTTGATCTGTTTCACTTCCGGTGGATATCATCGCGTTGTAATCGCGCACGGCCTCATCGTATTCATCTTGAGCTGCCGAGAGTTGGGCTTGAAGATTGGCTTTGGTCAGGTTGTCGCTAGGCTTGTCCTCATAAGGCTCAAAGTTTTCTTGGGCGCGCTCCAGGGCATCCTCTGCCAAGAGAACCTGCGCCCAGGCGGCGTCGATATGGGCTTGATTGGCTGTGGATAGGGTGATCTGGTAGTCGTACTCTGCATCATCTACTGCATCTTGCGCCGTGGTGACAGCCTCCCAGGCTTGCGCAACTTGAAGATCAGAGCTGATTAGATTATCCAGTGCAGCTTGCGCATCTTCCATTGCGATCATAGCCGTTGCAGCTTCTTTTTTTGCATTTTTGTAGAGATCATCGAGTTCTTTTTGAGCTTCAAGTACATCTAATTGGGCTTGAGCAACTTCAGCAGCGATGGCTTCGGGCGTATCGTCGGTCTCAAGGCGGGCTAATACATCGCCGGTCTGGACCTCATCACCCAGTTCCACCAACAACTCGCTCAGCGTGCCATATTCTTCAAAACCCAGTGTGACTTCGGATGAAGCGACAATTGCGCCTGATGCGCTGGCGTAAATAATCAGATCGCCGCGGCGCGCCACTGCGGTTTGCAATTCGGCCTCGTTTTCTGCTTGATCGACTCTTTTGTTGGTTGTGAGCCAGTAATAGCTTCCAGCACCCAAAACGCCGAGAACTAGGATGATGATAACGACCCCTTTTTTATTCCAGAATCTTTCTTTGATTTTCGACCATGCCATACTCTTCGCTCCTCGCAAGGTTTTTTATGTTTACGTTGCATAAACGATAACAAGTTTGCCAAAATCCAGGTAGTGAGCGCGGTCAAATATAACTTCATAGAATAATGACTACGGTCATATACTGACGATGACAAAGGTGCATAACGTCCGGAGGAGAAATTATGATATGATGAAGTTATGAAAGAAGCGAAACTCGAACCAGGCCTGTTGAATATATTTCGCTGGTATGTGATTGTGAGAGGGGTGTTTCTAGCGATCAATACGTTGGGAAATTTTTTCTTGGGTGAAGTTTGGAATAGAAGACCGGAAGCGGCGGTTCAGCACGATACTGGTTTTTTTACTTTGGTGACCACCATTGAGCTTGTCCTGTTGTTCTCTTACCTCTCATGGCCCTGGTTGAGAGATAAACTTGGGAAGTTCTTTCTCCCCCTTGGGTTGGCCTTCGCTGCTGCGGGGTTGATCTTCGAGCAATATACGTTTTCGGGTTTCCACCGTAACTGGCAACCGTTGCCCTTTTTATATATTCTATTGATCCTGACGGCCTGGCAATACCGTTTTTCGGCGGTTCTGATTTTTGGGGTCAGTGCCTCCGCCCTTGAAATAGCTCTGGCCCGCTTCTTTCCCCCCAAACGTTGGGGGCCCCCTCCCTTCGAGCCAGACAAGATTGTGACCTATGGCCGTCTGGCGGCCAGCTTGGCTTCGTATCTCGTCTTGGGGTATGTTGTCAATCGTCTAGTTCAGGCCCAGCGCGAACAGCGTCAGGCGCTGGCCGACGCCAACCTGAAACTGGTCCAACACGCGGCTACCGTTGAGCAATTGTCCATCAGTCGGGAGCGCAACCGTCTCTCCCGCGAACTGCACGACACGCTGGCGCACACCCTCAGCGCTCTAGCGGTTCAATTCGATGCATTGGCAACCGTCTGGGAAACGATTCCTGACAAAGCGCGCCAACTCATCGAGCAGATGCAGGCCACCACGCGTATCGGCCTGGATGAAACCCGCCGGGCCTTGCGCGCTCTGCGCGCCTCGCCGCTAGAAGAGTTGGGCCTCAGTTTAGCCATCAAAGAACTGGCCGATGATCTTGCCAAACGAAATCCGATTTCTGTGCACTTAGATTTATCGGATAGCTTGGATGACCTCCCTCCCGAAGTCGAGCAATGCTATTACCGGGTGGCGCAAGAAGCGTTTAAGAACGTCGTCAACCATGCCCAGGGCGATCAATTGACTCTTACACTTCGCCAGAATGAAACAGATTTGGTGATGACGATCGTCGACGATGGTTGTGGGTTTGATGTGGGGAAGGGGATCGAGGCAGATCAATTAGGCCTTCAGGGGATGCGTGAACGAGCCAGGATGATCGGGGCGCAACTCGAGGTGGAGAGCAGCCTCGGAGCCGGTACCACCATCAAGCTGATTATAGAGAAACCGACATGATCCGTGTGCTCATTTGCGATGATCAAGCTGTCGTGACCGAAGGCCTGGGAATGATCCTAAACGCCGACCCCGACATCGAGGTCGTCGATCTGGCCTACGACGGCGCTGAGGCCATCGAAAAGGCCAGCGCAATGCACCCCGATCTAATCTTGATGGATTTGAAAATGCCCGGTATCAACGGGATTGAAGCTACCCGCAGTATCCACACCCAATTTCCTGAAATCAAAATCCTGGTCTTGACCACTTTCGGCGACGACGAATGGGTCTTTGACGCTGTTCGTGGCGGCGCAGCGGGATATTTGCTCAAGGGTACCCCGCGGGAAGAATTGGTCAAAGCCGTCAAAGGAACCGTCGCCGGGGATGCCTATATCGACCCGGCTGTGGGCGGCAAGTTGATGGTTCACGTGGCCAGCAGCACCGTCCGGAGTGACACGACGATGACCGAGAGCCTCAGCGATCGGGAGATGGATGTGTTGCGCTTGTTAGCCCAGGGCATGACCAACGCAGAAATTGCCGGCGAGCTTTTCCTGGCCAAAGGTACCGTGCGAAATTACGTCAGTTCGATACTGGCGAAATTGGAAGTAGAAGACCGCACCCAGGCTGCCATTCTGGCCATCCGTCGCGGGTTGGGGGAGTAGTAGATTAGCGCGTTTGCTCGAAACGCAGAGCTGACGGTTCGGAATGCCAAGTCTTCAGGCGCGAAGAATAGAAAAAAGGACATAGTCTCCGAATTATGTGCTAAGGAATGGGAAAGTTATTTAATTCCCATTCCTTAGCAACCCCCAGTTCTTGCCAGCCGTGGAGAAGAAAGGCTTCCGCATCTTGAGAGCGACGGTGAGCATAGGCTTGCCCTGTTGGATACCGTTGCCATAGGCACGCCTTCGGCGAAAAAACGTCGATTTCCCTTCAGCAGCTTCTGCTTCTAGCTCGCTTCGGGCTTTTCGAATCGCTTTTTTCGTCGCTTCTGGAGTTTCATTTGCTATTCGATTAGGTCTTCGTGAGCGATCCTTCAAACCTTCCCAACCTTCGGTTTGATACCGCCTTCGCCACTTTCGTACCCAGCGGCTCGTTCTCCCTAACCGCTCTGCCACTTATTTGGCACTATGCCCTGCACGTAATAAGTGGATCGCACTTGTGCGTTCTTCTAAAAAGGTCATCTTTATCCTCCTTTCTCAGTCCGACCTGGAGTTGTTGGAGATTCTCTTTCCTCTTGACAGGTTCCTTGCCTCGCGATATATTTAGTTTAGAAAACTAATTAATAAGGAGGCACTATGGCTAACATCCAACCAGCAGCAGACAAGTTTCTGCACCTGATGAACAGGCTTCGCCGCCTGGGGCCGGACACCCCGCCTCTGCTTGAAGCCAAAATCTCGCCTTCGCTATTGTCCCTGCTGGAATACGCGGCCGAATCCCCCGGCTGCGGCATCCAGGAAATGGCCAAAGGGCTGAGACTGGCGACACCTACGGTGAGTATTGGCACACGCCAGTTGGAAGAGGCAGAATTGTTAGAACGCCGGCCCAATCCCCAGGATGGGCGTGCCGTGCAGCTTTTCCTGACCCCTACAGGCCAGGAACTGCATCAGCGTACGCACCGTTTTCACCGTCAGAAATTCGAGAAATTGCTGGGGAGGTTGACCCCCGGAGAGCGCAGCACCCTGCTGGAGATGTTGGAAAAAGCCATTAATGCTGCCGGAAACCGAGCATAATCAAGGAGACGAAAAAGATGAAAAAGTGGTTGATAACCCTGTTAATAATTGCCCTGATCGCCGCGGCGGGGTACTATGGCTACCAGCGCGTTGCTGCACGTCGCAGCGCGGCTGCAGTTCCAAGCGTGGAAACCGCTCTTGCACAGCGCGGCGATTTGTCCGTGGTCATCGAGGCCACCGGCAGCCTTCTCCCGCCTGCTCGATACACACTGGCCTTCTCCACCGGAGGCAAGATCGCCGAGGTCCTTGTCGCCGAGGGACAGACGGTGGATAAGGGCGAACTATTGGCGCGTCTGGACGATGCAAACTTGCGTTTGAATCTGGAACAAGCCGAGTTGAACCTGCAATCGTTGACCTCACCTCACGCTATCGCCGAAGCCGAAAAGGCGCTAGCGGACGCCATCGAGGCATTGGATGACGCCGATTACGCCAATTGGGCCCAACAGGAGGGCAATCGCGGCGCGGCCAGTGACATCGAGAGCCTTGAGGCCGACTTGATCCTGGCGGAAGATAAAGTAGAGGATAAGCAGGAAAAATTCGACGAGGTCGCGCATAAGCCAAGAGACAATTACCAGCGGGCTGTGGCGCTATCCGAACTCTCGGCAGCCATCGAGGCGCGTGACGCCATCGTGCGACAGTTGAATTGGTATCTTGGTGCGCCTACCGGAATCGACCAGCAAATCCTGGATGCCGACGTGACCGTGGCTGAGGCCCGGGTGCTGGCGGCAGAAGCTTTGCTGGCCGAACTCCGAGAGGAACCGCTGCCGCCAAAGAGCGAAACCTACCTTAGCCCTGAGTTGATCCAGGTTCGTGAGGCCCGCCTGGCCGTCGAGAGCGCCTCCCTGGCGTTGGCCGAGTCCTGGCTGGAAGCGCCTGTGGATGGCGTCATCACGGCGCTGCCTGTTCATGTTGGCGAATTCGCCAACCCTGGCGCGCCGGTCATCGAACTAACCGATCTGACTGCCCTGGAAGCGGAGGTCAACCTGGACGAAACCGATGTATCCCGCATTCAGGTTGGGATGGCGGTGACTGTTACCGTGGACGCCTTCCCGGACTTGGAATTGAGCGGCGAGGTGGTTGAGATTGCACTCTCGCCCGATGTGCAGTCCGGCGTCGTCTTGTATCCCGTCACCGTGCGCGTCGAAGCGGGCAGCCTCCCCCTGCGTTCCGGCATGACCGTCAATGTCACCTTCCCGATTGAGGAGCGGACGGATACTCTCATCGTGCCGTTCCGCGCCGTGGAGACCGAGGGCGGGCAAGCCTTCGTGACGCGGGTGACCGACTCTGGGTCCGAGCGCGTGGCGGTGACGCTGGGTTTGATCACCGATACGCAGGTGGAAATCCTGAGCGGACTGAACGAGGGCGACGTGGTGACAGTCTACGCCAACCCCGTCCAGGATGCTGAGTTGATGGAGAACCCCATGTTCGGCGGAGGGCAGTAAGATGATCGCCATCCAAAACATGACCAAAGTGTACGGGACGGGCGACATAGCCGTCCACGCCTTGGCTGGCGTCTCGCTGGAGGTCGCCAATGGCGAATGGGTAGCCGTTAAGGGACCCTCTGGCTCAGGCAAATCCACGCTGATGCACATCATCGGCTGCCTGGATTTGCCCACCTCCGGCGAGTACTGGCTGAATGACGTGGAAGTGAGCAGCATGAATGACGCCCAACTCGCCACGGTACGCAACCGCGAGATTGGTTTCGTTTTCCAGACTTTCAACCTGCTCTCGCGCGTGGACGCCCTTCAACAGGTGATGCTGCCCCTGCAATACCAGCGCGGCGAAAAGCGCCTGCCGCGCGGCGAACGCTCGAAACGGGCGCGCGAGATGCTGGAACTGGTTGGGCTGGGGGACCGCGCCCACCACCGCCCCCCCGAACTTTCGGGCGGGGAGCAGCAGCGCGTGGCGATTGCCCGTGCCCTGGCGCAGCAGCCCTCCATTTTGCTGGCAGACGAACCGACCGGCAACCTGGACACCAAATCCGGGGCGGAGGTGATGGAAGTTCTCCACCGCCTGCACCGCGAGCAGGGCCTGACGGTGGTGATGGTGACGCACGATCCCAGGATTGCCGCGCAGGCGCAGCGCGTGATTTACATGCAGGATGGGCTGGTTGCCCAGTCGCCGGATAACTTCGAACAAGGTTACGACCAGACTCAACCGAAAGGAGACGCATAATGGACTGGCTGGAAAGTTTGATCACTGCCTGGAACGGTTTGACCGCCAACAAGATGCGCTCCGGCTTGACCATGCTGGGTGTCATCATCGGCGTGGCGGCGGTCATTTCGCTGTTGTCCATTGGGCAGGGCGTACAGGAGAGCATCACCGGGTCGATCACGGGGGCTGGCTCCAACCTGCTCTTTGTTGCGCCCGGCTCGTTCCAGATGGGCGGCGTGGAAAGCCCCAGCGGCAGCGCCGCTAGCCTGACCTATGCTGACGCCCTGGCCATCGCCGACCCGCGCAACGTGCCCGATGCCGCCCTGGTCGCTCCGGAGTTTGGCATGAACACGCAGGTCATCTTCGGCTCGGCCAACATCAACACCAAGGTCACCGGCGTTACGCCCGAATATCTCAAAGCGTTTGGGTTGGAAGTGGAAAGCGGGCGCTTCATCAGCGAAAGCGACGTGGGCGGGCGTGACACGGTGGCCGTGCTGGGCAGCGACGCGGCGCGCGACCTGTTTGGCGGATTCGACCCGCTCGGTCAAAAAATTAAAATATCGCTTCCAGGTGCCTCGGGCGGGCGCGCCTCGCTGACCGTCATCGGGGTGCTGGCTTCCCAGGGCGGTTCGCGCTTCGCTGACCCGGATAACGCCGTGCTCGTCCCCATCACCACCGCCCAGACCAGACTCTTCGACGGGCGCAACGCGCGGGGAGAGACCATTGTCACTTCGGTGAACGTCGAAGCCGCCAGCGACGAGCGCGTGGACGATGTGTCCAGCCAGATCACTGCCCTGCTCCTGCGGCGGCACGGCTTCGCGGCGGACGAAGACGGCGATTTCAGCGTCGTCAGCCAGGCGGATTTGCTCGAAAGCATCAGCCAGGTGACCGATATCCTGGTCGTCTTCCTGGGCGCGATTGCCGCCATCAGCCTGCTGGTCGGCGGGATCGGCATCATGAACATCATGCTGGTCTCGGTGACGGAACGCACGCGCGAGAT
>CAZJBA010000099.1:0-11058 GCA_964544065.1 uncultured Anaerolineales bacterium
GGAGAATTTCCCGAAGGGACGCACGCCGAAGGCGCGCAGAGCGAGCGATCTCCCGGCGGGTTGCCGAAGTGTCAACTAGGTTTACTGGAAAAATGAACCGTCCCGAGTTTTCGACACAAAAGACCTGTCTGACGTTGTGCAAGGTAATATGTATGAAAAAAATGATAAAAAATTGGCTTGTTTGCCTGGTTTGCGATATAATAGGCTTATAAAAACATTACTGACATTGGAGACATTCAATGACCCTAATACAAGTTGAAAATGGCAAAACAGTTCGTCTGTTAAGATTTCAAGGGGGGCGAGGTTTGAACCAAAAACTATCCCAACTTGGTCTTTGCCCTGGAGAGAACGCCCGGGTTTTACGGCATGCTCCTTTGGGCGGGCCTGTCCTGATTGAAGTAGAAGGGCGTTCCATTGCCTTAGGGCGCGGTGTGGCTTCCAAGGTCATCGTCGAGGAGTTGTAGATGCGCTTCGCCTTGGTTGGGCAACCAAATTGTGGCAAAAGTACGCTGTTCAATCAGGTAGCCGGATATAAAGCCGAAACGGGGAATTTTAGCGGCACAACCGTCACCTATATCGAAAGCAAAGTGCGCGTGCTGGGCGAAGTGGTCGAGTTGGTCGACTTGCCCGGTACCTATACATTAATGGCCTCCAACCCGGCCGAACAAGAGGTGCTGCGTTACCTCAGCTTCAATCCCGTCGATGTGATCATCAACGTGCTTGACGCCTCTCATCTGGCTCAGAGCTTGAATTTGGCCATGGAAGTGCTCGAGTTGGGCCGCCCGACCGTGTTGGCCTTGAATATGATGGACGAGGCTGCCCGTTTTGGCATGACCATCGACGGCCCCAAGCTGGAAGAATTGCTCGATGTGCCTGTCTTGCCCTTGATCGCCAGCCGCGGTCGTGGGGTCCGGGCTGTTTTCACCACTGCCTTTCAGCAAGCGCGTCGGGGTGAGACTCCACCGAGACCAAAATACAGCCGCGACCTGGAGCGGCATATCGGCAGCCTGGCTGCACAAATCGAGGCAGGGGTGGGCTCGTTGGGCCCTGAATCGGTAGCGATCAAATTGCTGGAGGGCAGCGAAAGGCTCTGGGATCGCCAGGCCGACTCCCTGCCCGATTTGCGCGCAGAGATCAAGCAGGCTCAAGGGAGCATCGAAGAACAGCGTGGTCACACGCCGCTATGGGCTTTTGATGCCGAGCGCAAGGGATTGGCCTCTCGTCTCACCAATCAAGTGGTCACCCAGGGGGAGCGCCGGGTCACTTTCCGTGACCGCCTTGACGATATTCTTTTGCATCCTGTTTGGGGCTATGTCGCCCTGATTGCCATTCTGTGGGCCTTTTTCCGGCTGGTCTATTCCGTCGGTAGCTTGCTGGAAGGCCCGTTATTAGCCGCTTTTGATACGCTGGCCATGTGGCTGAGCAATTATGTCAGTCTCGACACCTTTTGGGGTGAATTGCTCAACGGCACGGTGCAAGGCATTGCCGGCGGTGTTGCCATTGTGCTGCCCTACCTGGTACCCTTTTTGTTGGGGATGGGGTTTTTAGAGGATGTCGGGTATCTCTCCCGTTTGGCCTTCTTGATGGATGCGCTGATGCACCGTTTGGGCTTGCATGGCAAAGCGATTGTCCCCTTTATTCTGGGGTATGGCTGCAATGTGCCCGCCGTGATGAGCACCCGCGTGCTTGAAGAGCGCCAGGATCGCTTTCTGGCCGCGACGATTGCGTCATTGGTTCCTTGTGCTGCCCGCATTTCGGTCGTTTTTGGTCTGGTAGCTTTTTATTTGGGGCCTCGCTTGGCTGCCTTGATCTATTTGTTCAATCTCATCGTCATCGCCCTGGTTGGTCGTCTCATGTCTTTGGTGATGAAAGAGAAAACCCCTGGACTGATTATCGAGATCCCCGTCTACCGCTTGCCCACCCTCAACACCGTGGTGCACAAGACCTGGTTCCGGGCGCGCGAATTCATCGTCGACGCTTGGCCGCTTTTAGTGGCCGGCAGCATCCTTCTGGAGGTATTCAACCGTTTCAACGTCTCCCGTCGGCTGAACCTGGCGCTGCGGCCCTTTACCTGGCTGTTGGGGTTACCTTCCGCCGTGGGAATCCCGTTGATCTTCGGCGTGCTCCGCAAAGAACTCTCCATGATCATGCTCCGCCAGGCCCTCGACGTCACCGATTTCTCTCAAGCCCTGTCGCCCGTGCAGATGATCACCTTCACCGTTTTCATCGTCTTTTACCTGCCCTGTGTGGCCACGCTGATGGCGTTGCGCCGCGAGCTCGGCGGAAAAGATGCCGCCAGAATAGCCGCTCTCACCGTCGTTGTGGCGACGGTGACAGCCTTGTTTGCCCGAGGAGTCTCGGCGCTTTTCTATTAAAACGGAGCGATCGCTATGCCCCTTTTCGATCATTTTGGCATCTTAGCCCCCTTTTACGAATTCTTCATCAAGCCTACTCCGCCAGAGATGCTCTGGCAACTGGCCGATTTGCCCGCTTCGGGAACGTTGCTGGACGCCGGAGGGGGAACTGGGCGCGTGGCTCAGTTCATGAATGGGAAGATCGATCAGATTGTGGTTGCCGATTTGTCTTTTGAGATGCTCCAGCAGGCGTGGCAAAAGGAGGGCTTGCGGACGGTCAATACTCACACGGAGAGGCTCCCGTTCCCCGACGCTTCCTTCGACCGGGTTATCATGGTCGATGCTTTGCACCACGTCTGCGACCAGGCCGAGACCGCCGCGGCGTTGTGGCGGGTGCTCAAGCCCGGGGGCAGGATCGTCATCGAAGAGCCCGATTTGGGCCACTTTGGAGTCAAGTTGGTCGCTCTGGCTGAAAAACTGGCCCTGATGCGTAGCCATTTTCTCCCTCCTGCCGAGATCGTCTCTCTGTTCGAGTGCTTCGGGGCTCAACCGAACGTTGAAAAGGATGGCTATATTGCCTGGGTCGTTATCGAGAAACGATGATTTGATTAAGTTATGCCACAAAGAAAAAACCACAGCTATTTTCGGCTGTGGTTTTTTCTTTTGTGCTCTCTTTGAGGCTCATTGGTCAATGCAAGCCAAGGATTCAATCCGCAGATCGCGCATTCGTTCTCGCAACACCTGAGCCGCTTTCTGCGTCATCAGGTAGCCGAAACGGCAATCATCCTCGAACATTTCGAGTAGCTTGGCCGCATCGAAAGCGATCAACGAGCAAGTTGTGTCCAATGCCTTGGCGCTGGCGGTGGCCTCATAGGGTGGGATCAAGGCTGAGGTGCCGAACAAATCTCCGGTGCCGACCGTGCTGGTGACGACCTCGTCCATGGCCATCTCGCGGGTCAGTTGGCCGGCAATATCATCGCCGGCCTCCTCGGCAGGGACTTCGATGAAAATGGCGACAGCGCCTTTGGCAATAAGATAGAACTTCTCCAGTTTGTCGCTCTCTTTGAAGAGCACATCCCCTGGATCGGCAGGGACCTGATCGGCCAATTTTGCCAGGGTGTCGATATGTTCATTGTCTAGCTTCGAGAAGATCGGGAATCGACGGATAACTTCGGGGGAAATCATGATGCCTCCTTTGTCAAATGAGCTTTATGATTCGAATGCGTTGATTTCGTCTAAGACCATTTCTGTCACTTTGGGAATTGCGGCGGCTACCGCAGGGGTGGGTTCTTCGCCAAAATCGAGAATTGTCTCCACCTCGACGGCGAAGATAATAAATTCCTTGGGCAGCTTGGCACCCATCCGCTCTCCGGCCTCGAGGGCCTCGACCAGGGTGGTGTCATGCGTGGAACCGCTGTGCTGGATGGGGCTGACCTCTTGCAAGTCTTCCAGCGTCATCCGGTGGATTCTGCCGGGATTCTCGCTGCGATGCTGCATATAGGCGTCGATCAGGATGACGCGATCATAATTCAGCATCATTTCCATCAGCCTGAGCCCCCCAACGCTGGCTTCGGCGATACTTATCTTCCGACGCTGTTCCTCGGAAAGGGCTTGTTCTACCTGGCGGGCCACTTTGACTCCGACTCCGTCGTCTGTCAAGATGGGGTTGCCCAAACCAATCACGATAGTTTTCATGCTTTATGGTTAATCAATCAGCCATCGGCAGACAAAAGCCGCCGACGGCTGATCGATTGCATACTGATTTTATTGGTTAGTCAATGTGCTGGCTGAGCACGTCGACGATTTCGCCGTCCGCATCGCGGATGGTTACTTCCAGAGGCATCTGTCCGGGCAGCGAGTGTGTCGCGCAGGACAGGCAAGGATCGTAATTGCGGAAAGCCATTTCGATCTTGTTGAGGATACCCTCAGTAACGTCGGTGCCTTTCTGGATCAGGCCTTGGGCGGCCTTCTTGATCGACATGGCGATGGGAGCGTTGTTGTTGGTGGTTCCCACGACCAGGTTGACGTCGGTGAGGATGCCGTTCTCGTCCGTCTTCAGGTGGTGCGTCAGGGTGCCGCGAGGCGCCTCTACGCAGCCGATGCCCTCGTTGGGCGTGTTGGTGACCACGGGACGGACATCCGGGTTGGTCAGTTCGGGATCCTCTGCCAATTCAAGCATCCGTTCAGCGGCGTAGAGCATCTCGACCAAGCGGGCCCAGTGGGTCGCCAAGCGGTGATGGACGGGCTGGTAGTGGCCGTCGACTTTCTTGCTGCCCAGGGTCTCGTAGAATTTCTCATAGTGCTCCTGGGCTTTGGGGGTTGCCATGCCGTCCGATGCGTTCAGGCGGGAGAGCGGGGTGGCGCAATACACGCCGCTGTCTTTGCCGTCGGTGAATCCATTCCAGCCTACGCCTTTCAGGTAGGGGAATTTGAGATACGACCAGGGCTCGACATGTTCGGCGATGTGTTCGGCGTAATCCTTGGCTTTGTACTTGACGAATTCCTTGCCCTCAGGATCGGCGACGCGGATCTGACCATCGTAGAAATTGACATGATTGTTTTCATCGACCATACCCATGTAGTACGTGTTATGGGTGAAGGCGTCAGAGACGATCAGGTCAACATAGTCTTGATTGCCGAGAACCACCTCGTTGAACAGATCCAGGCTGAAGAGGCCAAATTCGATGTTCTGTTTGGCAATGTCGATCAACTCTTCGCGCATCTCTTCTGTGACGGCTGCACTCCATCCTCCGGGCAAACCGGCGACGGGGTGAATGCCGCGACCGCCGAGCATCTCGATGACGTGATGGTTGCGCTTGCGATTGTTGATCACTTCCATCCCGGTCTCAACGCCGACTTTGTGAATCACGCCGAGGATGTTGCGTTCGGCGGGCGGTCCCTCAGGACCGATGACGAAGTCGGGCGCGCCTAAAGCGTAGAAGTGCACCGAGTGATCGGTGACAAAAAAGGCCGAATAGAACAACTCGCGAATTTTCTTGACCGTTTCGGATGGCTCCACGTTGAAAACCACGTCCAGCGCTTTGGTGGAAGCCATGTGATGTGCCTCAGGGCAAACACCACAGATGCGTTGGGTGATGCGGGGCATCTCTTCGGCGGCTCGTCCAATTGAAAATTGTTCAAACCCGCGCAACTCGGGCACCTGGAAATAGGCGTTGGCGACATCGCCCTCCTCGTTGAGGAAGATCTCGATTTTGCCGTGGCCTTCCAGACGGGTGATGGGGTCTATGGTTACTCGTTTCATCGTCATTATTCTCCTTTACCATTAATCTTGGTGCGTTGTAGCAGAGAATTGGACATGCCGAAGCGGTAGAAGGTGCCAGCAGGATCAGCCATCGTTGCGACCACTTTTTCGATCGCCTCTTCGATATCTTTCTCTTCCATGTCCTCAGCGCCAGCGCCGATGACCGATGCGATCGCGGAGAGCATCTTGGCTCCCTGATCTTCGACACCATCCAGGGCGCCGTAACATCCGCGGCATCCCATGCCTACTGTGGGACATAAGGCGCCACAACCATTCCGTGTGACCGGCCCCATGCAAACAACGCCCTGTTCCAGCAAACACAGATCGGGGTCAGGGACGATTTCGTAGGGTCGGTAAAATTTCGTAATCGCTTTCTCTGTTTTCTCGCGTTCACATTCCTGGCAGACAGCGTTGGTTCCAGCCCCAACGATAGCGCCCTTGGGGGGCAGTTCGCCGCCTTCGTGCAGCGCGGCGACCACGATTTGAAGCACAGCCCAAATCTGGTGGGGTTCCGGTGGGCAGCCCGGTAGGTAGTAATCGACATCGACAACCTGATCCAACTGCTTGACGGTGTGATAGAACTCGGGAAGATCGAGCAGGCCTTCAGGTGCTTCATATTCGGTTTGCGGCATGATCGATTCGGCGTTGTCGATGGAGGGGTTATCGATATAGATTTTGTCCAGCGTGGCTTGCTTGGATGTCAGGTTCGAAAGAGCGGGGATTCCACCTGTGGTTGAGCATGAGCCATACGCAACTACGATTTTGGATTTCTTGCGCAACAGGTGAGCCATCTCTTCGTTTTCCGAGTTCCGGATGGCCCCGTTGAACAGACAGACATCGATATAACCGTCGGGATAGCCTTCGACGTCTTTCTTCTTGAAGTCTGCAATGCAGGGGAAGAAAGCGATGTCAAAGGCTGAGTCGACATCAAGAATGTGTTCGTGAATATTCAGTACTGAGATTTCGCATCCGCCACATGAGGCGGTCCAGTACATTGCTAGTTTAGGTTTTCCATTTTCTGCCATGTTATACCTCCTCTGGCTCCGCAACAGCAACGTGTTGGCCGTTTCCGCCGCCCAGGACGGTTTCGTCCCAGTTGAGGGGGCCTAAATCGCGGATTTCCTCGGTCATGCTGTCGACTTTGCGGGCCAGGATATTGCCTTCGGAAGCCGAAGCCCAGACCAGTTGAACGCGTTCTTCTTCCACGCCCAATTGGCGCAGCATCTTTTTGAGCAAGATGAAGCGACGCAGGGCTTTGATGTTGCCGTTTACATAGTGGCATTCGCCGGGATGGCAGCCAGCGATCAAGACGCCGTCGGCGCCTTGCCGCAGTGCTTTGAAGACGAACTGGGGATCAACGCGTCCGCTGCACATCACCCGGATTGCTCTCATGTTGGGAGCATATTTGATGCGCGACGTGCCCGCCAGGTCAGCGGCACGATACGAACACCAATTGCATAGAAATCCAACGATTACAGGTTCAAATTGTTCAGTCATTTTTATCCTCCTGCTACGCGGGTGCTTTGTCGGGTTCGGGCTTGACATCCCAGAGCACGCCGTCGATTTGCGATAGGACTTGGTTGTTGGTGAAGTGAGCACCGGAGATTGCTGCACTGGGGCAAGCGGCTACACAGGTTCCGCAGCCCTGGCACAGGGCTGCGATCACTTCGGAAACTTTTTCGTCCTCGTGATATTCGATCGCGTTGTAGGGGCACAGGTTGTTGCAGATTCTGCATCCGGAGCATTTCTCTTCGTCGATGGAAGCGCGGATTGGCTCCATCATCACGGTGCCTCGGCTGATCAAGCTGGCAACCTGAGAAGCAGCCGCTGCGCCTTGTGCGACGGTGTCGGGAATGTCTTTGGGTCCCTGGCAGGCGCCAGCGATGAAAATCCCCTCGGTCATGGTTGCAACGGGAGCCAGCTTGGGGTGCCGCTCGGTGAAGAAACCGTTGAAGTCACAACCCAGCTTGAAGAGTTGGGCAACTTCTTCGGAGTCTTTCTGCGCTTCCATACCCGCGCTGAGGATGACCATGTCGACGGGCACGCGGCGTTGACGTCCGATCAGGGTATCTTCGGCCTGGACGATGAGTTTGCCTTCTTCGCCGGGTTTGCGGGCCGCATCGGTGATCTCGGCCACGCGTCCACGCACGAAGTGGGTACCCTCTTCTAGCAGGCGGTGATAGAATTCTTCGTAGCCCTTGCCGGGTGTGCGCATATCGATGTAGAAGTTGTAAACATCCGCACCTGGCAATCGTTCGTGCACCAGGTGGGCGAACTTCAGCGAGTACATGCAGCAAACTTTGGAGCAGTACTCGTTGTAGTTCTTGTCACGAGAGCCAACACAGTGGATGATCGCCACGCTTTCGGGGACGGTTTCACCGTCTCGGAGGACGACCTCGCCCTCGGTGGGCCCGGCTGAGTTGACCATCCGTTCGAACTCGAGGCTGCTGAAGACATTGGCCAGGCGCCCGTAGCCGAATTGCTCAATCCGGCGGGCGTCGAATAGTTCGTAGCCCGTTGCCAGGATGATGTTGCCGACGTTGATGTCGATCATTTCGTCTTCTTGCTCGAAGTCGATCGCGTCGGTGGGGCAGAACTTTTCACATGCCCGGCATTTGCCGCGCAGGAAATAAGCACAGTTCTCCGCGTCCAAAACGGGGTATTTGGGGACAGCCTGGGGGAAAGGTTTGTAGATCACCTTGCGGTGTCCCAGTCCGGCTTCGAAGATGTCATCGACGACTTTGAAGGGACATTTTTCTTCACAGATGCCGCATCCCGTGCATAAATCTTCGATCACGTAACGGGCCTTTTTGCGAACCAGTACCTCGAAATTGCCGATGTAGCCGTCCACCTTTTCTACTTCGCTGTAGCTCAGCAGGGTGATGTTCGGGTGTTGGCCGACATCGACCATTTTGGGGGTCAAGATACAGGCCGAGCAGTCCAGCGTGGGGAAGGTCTTATCAAGTTGAGCCATGTGGCCACCAATGGATGGCTCGCGCTCAACCAGATAAACATGATTGCCGGCGTCCGCTAACTCAAGCGCTGCGGTGATACCGGCAATGCCGCCGCCGACGATCAGAGCGTTTTCGTTGATTTCAACCGGAATTTCTTCCAGTGGTTGGTGGTGAACAACGCGCTCGATGGCGCCGTTGACCAGTGCTTTTGCTTTTTGGGTGGCTGCTTCTTTGTCGTTGGTGGCCCAGGAGTCATGTTCGCGGATGTTGGCCATCTCGAACATGAAGGGATTCAGGCCACCCCGTTCGCTGGCAGCGCGGAAGGTGGGTTCATGCATGTGAGGGGAGCAAGCAGCTACCACCACGCGGGTCAAGCCTTTCTCTTTGATGTCGTCCTCGATCAGGTCTTGGCCCAGGCTCGAACACATGAACTTGTAATCGCGCGATACCTCAACGTTGGGATTATCGGCTGCCCATTTGGCTACTTCCTCAACATCGACCGTTCCGGCGATGTTGGAGCCGCAGTGACAAATATAGACGCCAACTTTTTCTTTTTCACTCATAGATTAATCCTCCTCTAAACTTGGCGTTGGAAGAGCGCCCTTGGGGGGACGTTTCTTTTTCGGTTCAGGAGGCGGTTCTACGCCAATTTTCTTTAGTGCCGATTTTGCGCTGACGATTTCTTTGCCAATTCCTAATTCCTTGGGATCATGCCCCATAGCAAGGCCCATCAACTGGGTGAAGTACAAAATGGGAATATCGAAATCTGTACCGAAATGCTTGTTGATGTTGGATTGGTAGGCATCCAGGTTGAATTGGCACATCGGGCAAACTGTGACGATCACATCGGCATCATTATCGGCTGCGTTTTTGAGCAATTGTCGCATCAGTTCGAGCGCCACCTCTTCGGTGATCTGGGTCATGTGGCCGCCGCAGCAATGCGCTTTCATGGGAAAATCTACAACCGTGGCGCCGAGCTGGCGCATCAACTTATCCATCGTAGTGGGATACTCAGCCTTGTCGAACGTGTCCATCTTGGCCGGACGAGTAATCATGCAACCGTAATAGCACGCAACGTTCAAATCATAAAGCGGCCGGGTCACTTTCTCGGCGACGGCTTCGTAGCCAATGTCGTTGACAACTAGATCTAAAATGTGTCGGACGTTGACGCTGCCCGGATCGTAATTTAGCCCGCCTGCTTCAAGGGCAGTATTCACTTTTTGGTTCAAATCCTGCGATTCGCCCATGTAATGGTCGGTTTTCTTCAAGTTGAGAAAACAAGCGCTGCAGGGAGCGACTAAGTCTCTTTGCTCGCCAATATCTTGCTGAGAAGCGATGGCTAAATTGCGACCAACGAGAGCGAATGCTGGAATGGCGTTGATAGAGAAGTATTCTGTTGCTCCACAGCAGTTCCAGTCTTCGACCTCAACGAATTGCATATCAAAGTCTTCGGCAACAGCCACAGTGGAATCATGGTACGCTGAGGCATTCTTCTCTAGGGAGCAACCGGGGTAGTAGCCGTACTTCATGCTTCACCTCCTAGCTCTTTGGCCTTGTTCAAAATGGCCTTCAATTGTTTGACCCCTTTGATCCGGGTCGGTGTAATGTCCATTCGTCCTTTCAGAATCATGTTCAGGCCCATGCCGGTGGCCATGTTGACCATCTTGAGCGGACGGTGGCGCAATACGTGGAAAGCGCCCACGCCTAACTCAAAGCTGCGTCCGAAGTTTTCCACAAAACCGATGAAAGTCGAGGAGAAATCGGGCGCATCGGCGGCTGTCGATTCACGGTAGTACCCCTCATCGATCGCCATTCGTTTCAGGGTGTACATAATGTCCGTGATATGAATCTCTTGAGGGCATCGTGTCATGCAGTAATAGCAAGAGACACAGTACCAAGGCGTATTGCTACGCAGTACTTCTTCCCTCATCCCCGCCTCGATCATGGCGAAAATCTGGCGCGGGGTGTGCTCCATATCGGGGCCAGAAGGACAGGAACCTCCGCAGGTCCCACACTGCAAGCACAGATCAAGATGCGGGTCGCCCCCTGGGGTATTAGCGACCACTTCATCGAAAAAAGTGGCTGCTCTTGCAGATGTACGTTCTGCAGTCATACAGACCTCCTTGTGAATAGGTTAGAGCGATAAATTATATTTTGCTTGCGCAGATATACGTCAAGTATACTATGGATATACAGTATATAATACCATAGTCTCCCCTACTTGTTCCTTTTTTTATTGAGTTTAATCAATATTTCTTGCGGCCAAAGTGTAGATAGGTACTTATTATTATCATCACGCGCACAAAGCCAATCCATAGTATGATCCGAAAAGCTAAAATTCTCCAGTGGCAAAAAGCATGATGGGAATTTGACATTTGTCATTATAACGTTTTGCCAAAGATTTGAGAACTCTTTTGGTATGTTCCCAGCCATACTTAGGAGCCGTGATTAAATAACTTGCGCATTTGCACTCCAACCCCGCACGGGG
>CAZJBA010000100.1:0-10953 GCA_964544065.1 uncultured Anaerolineales bacterium
GCTCAGGACGCTACCCAGAAACCACCGAAAAGCGGGAGCGAGTGCGGAAAGACACTTCGCAATGACATCGATAGTCGCGGTAGAATACGTGATGAGATTCCCAATACGCTTGACAAGATCAACAAAATCAACCGGATGATGAACACCCTCCAAACGATCGTGTTGATCTTGTCGAGAAGAAAACAACTCGCCAGAGATTCATTCTAAAGGGACCCATCATGAAGAAAAAAAGGATTCCGATCATCACCGCAGCCCTGCTGCTGATGGCACTGATCTCAGGTTGCAGCCTTGACCTGGAGAGTCTGAACGATGTTGACGTCCGGGCATTGCTGCTTGGAACCGCGACAGCGACCGAGATTCCCGGCCCCACCGTGCCGCCTACCGCGACCAAGACCCTGATCACCTTCCGGACGTTCACGCCCTCCCCCGTCGGCGCTGAATTGACCGAAGCGCCACCAACCGCGATTCCAACCCTGCGGCCCACCTGGACACCGTTCCCATCACGGACCTCGCGCCCGACCTGGACCGCCTCCCCAACCTGGACTCCGTCACCGACCGTGCCGCCCACACCTACAATGGAAGTGGTGCCGCTGTTCAGCGCCTACTTCAACGACCCGGAAGCGAACTGGTACCGCTCGTCGGGATCAAACTGGCGCATGGGCATCGAGGATGGCTGGTACGTAATGGAGATCACCGAGCCGTATGTCGAGATCGGCAGCAGCCAATCCTGGTTGATCATGGCCGAGGTGCGCGTTGAGGCCGACATCATGCTCAAGGAGGGCGACGGCTATTACGGCTTCGGCTGCCGCGAGACAGGGAGCAACTACTACACCATCTACATCACGCCGGAAGGCGGCTACGGGTTTGGACTGACTCGCTTGAAAGAGATCAACGTGCTGAAAAGCGGCTTCTCATCGGCGATCAAACAGGGAAGCGGGCGGGTCAACCGCGTCCGCGCCGAGTGCCGCGGCGAAACGTTGAAGCTGTATGTCAACGGCCAATTCGTCGATCAAGTCGAGGTCGAGGGCGTCGGGGCCGGTTTCACCAGCATGATGATCGGGACACGCCTGGGCCAGGAAGTCGAAAATCTGTTGGTCCGCTTTGACAACCTGGATGTCTGGGGGCCCTCCGATTGGGAGATAGAAAGTGGAGAAGACGATTCCGAACCGACAGCGACCCAAACGCCGGAAGGATAACCCGGCAATCATCTAACGAATCTTCGCCTCGCTCGCTCTGCGTACCTTCGGTATGCATGCCCATGGCGAAACCGACAAGATTAACGCGGGGGCGCAGAGACGCAGCACCAAAGGTGTGCAAAGCAAGGACGCGGACACTCGCTGTGCGTGCCCTTCGTGCAACTACAAGCGTAAACAAGTTTAGCAGGAGAGGAACCATGAACGATCAAATCAAGAACGCAGTCGTCATCGGCGGCGGCACCATGGGAGCGGCTATCGCCGCGCACCTGGCCAACACCGGCGTCGCTGTGACTCTATTGGACATTGTCCCCAGAAATTTGACCGACCGGGAAGAAGAAAAAGGCCTCACCCTGGATGATCCCGTTGTGCGCAACCGGATCGTCAACGCCGGGCTGGAGCGAGCGCTGGACTCGAAACCGGCCAGCTTTTACGCCGATGAAGTGGCCGAGATGGTCGCCACCGGCAACATGGAGGACGATTTCGACGAGGCGATCAAAGGGGCAGACTGGGTCATTGAAGCGATTATCGAGAACCTGGAGATCAAGCAGGACTTGATGGCCCGGATCGACGAGATTCGCCCGGAGACGTGCATCGTCAGCACGAACACGTCGGGCATCCCCATCCATGCCATCGCCGAGGGCCGCTCGGAGGGATTCCGGCAACATTTCCTGGGGACGCACTTTTTCAATCCGCCCCGCTATCTCAAATTGTTGGAGGTCATCCCCATAACGGACACCCTGCCCGAGGTGGTCACGCTCATCAGCCACTTTGGCGAATATCGCCTGGGCAAGGGCATCGTGCTGTGCAAGGACACCCCCAACTTCATCGGCAACCGGCTGCTTTCGGGCACCAACGCTTTCACCTTGGACTACATCCTCGAACACGGCTACACCGTCAAGGAGGTCGATGCGATCACCGGCCCGGTGATGGGGCGTCCCAAAACGGCCACGTTCCGGCTGATCGATCTGATCGGGCTGGATGTTCTCGGCCATGTCACCAAGAATCTGATCCCGGCGATCCCCCACGACGAGCATGCCCTGCGTTATCTCAAATCGGAGCGGGTCAACAACCTGCTGGAAACGATGATCGAGAAAGGCTGGCTGGGCAACAAGGCCGGTCAGGGATTCTACAAGAAAATGATCCAAGACGGGGAACGGGAATTCTGGACCCTGAACCTGGAAACCCTGGAGTACGAATCGCCCGAAAAGGTGAGATTCGACTCGATTGGCGAGGCCAAGGGTGAAGATGATCTCGCCGAGAAATACAAGATTTTGCTCGAGGCCGACGACCGCGCCGGTGAGCTGGTGCGGGCGATCACCTACCAGAGCCAGGCTTACGCCTCGGAACTTATTCCCGAAATTGCGGACACACCCAAACCGATCGACGACGCCATGCGCTGGGGCTTCGGCCACCAGGCAGGGCCGTTCGAAATCTGGGACATGATCGGCGTGGAGGAGGGCATCGAGGCGATGAAAGAAGCCGGCTTCACCCCTGCCGATTGGGTCGAGGAGATGGCCGCCAACGGCTTCGAAAGTTTCTACCAGTACGAAGGCGAGCAAAAGGTGGGCGTGTATAACCCTGGTGAGGGAGAGTACGAAGCGATCCCGCCGAACCCGAACATGATCGTCTTGGAGCAAGAAAAGGCGGGCGGCAAGCTGGTCAGCCGCAACACGGGCGCGTCCCTGGTCGATCTCGGCGATGGCGTGGTCTGTGTGGAATTCGAGACCAAGATGAACGCTATCGACGACGACATCATCAAGATGATGAATGATGCCATGGACCGGGTCGAGGCCGGAGAGTTCGACGGCATCGTGATCAGCAACGACCACGAGCGGGCTTTCTGCGCCGGGGCGAACCTGTTCGGCGTGGTCATGGCAGCCCAGAACGGGATGTGGGAGCAGCTAGAAACGTTGGTCAAAGAACTTCAAGACGCCAACATGCGGATGCGCTATTTCTCCGCCCCGGTGGTCGTGGCTCCCTTCGGCCTGACGTTGGGCGGCGGCGGCGAGATCACCATGCACGGCAACCGCGTCGTCGCCGCGGCCGAGTTGTACATCGGCCAGGTCGAAATCGGCGCGGGTGTGATCCCCGCGGGCGGCGGCACCAAGGAGATGCTCCGCCGAATCGTCAACCCGGCCATGCGGGTCAAGGACGCCACAGTGCTGCCGTTCATACAGAAGATCTTCGAACTGCTCGGCGAGGCCAAGGTAGCGACCAGCGCGGTGGAAGCGCGCCAGTACGGCTTCCTCAGTCCCTGCGACCGGATCGTGATCAACCGCGATCACCTGCTGGCGGAGGCCAAGCGTGAGGTGCTGCACATGCTCGAAGAGGGCTATGTCGCCCCGAGACTGGAGAAGATCTACGCGGCCGGGCGTGACACACTGGCAGCGTTGCGCACGGGCGTGAACATGTACCGGGAGGGCGGTTACATCACCGAGTATGAATCCCACATCGGCGAGAAGATGATCTACGTGATGACCGGCGGCGACCTCAGCGCTCCGGCCTGGGTGGAGGAGCAATACATCCTCGACCTGGAGCGGGAGGCGTTCCTGTCGCTGTGCGGCGAGGAGAAGACTCAGGAGCGGATGTGGCATTTGCTGCGCACAGGAAAGGTCAAAAGAAACTAATAGGACACGAATGCACTTTGATTTTTTGTACACGGAATAAACGGATTTGCACGGAAAGTTAAATTTGGATTATCGAGGCAACTTGTGGCTTTCAAAGGAAAACATCATCAACTAACCAGGAAAATCATTGGCGCCTTTTTTGATGTCTACAAAGAACTAGGCTATGGATTCTCTGAAAAGGTTTACGAAAATGCTTTTCTGCTTGCGCTAGAGGAACAAGGTTTACAGGCAGAAGCGCAAAAATCTGTCCAAGTCTATTTTCAAGGGCAAATTGTGGGCACTTACATTGTTGACATCCTCGTTGAGAATAAGGTGATCTTAGAGCTAAAAGCTGTTCAACAGATTTCAGATATCCACGAAGCCCAACTGCTGAACTATCTCAAGGCAACAAAGATCGAGGTTGGCTTGCTCTTTAACTTCGGGCCTGAAGGAACTTTCGAGCGAAAAATCTATGACAACAACAAAAAAGGCTCCCTATCTTGGATAGATACTGGACAATAATCCGCAATGACAGTCAACAAAAAGATGTTTTTCCGTTGATTCCGTGTTCTTCCGTGTACCAAGCAGAGGAGATTGTAAATGATGAACAACCTAGACCCCAAACACACCCCCGTAATTGTCGCCGCGGCGCGGACGCCGGTGGGCAAGGCCAAACGCGGCAGTCTCGCGACCACCAGGCCGGAAACAATGGCCGCGTCCGTGGTCCAGGAATTGCTCCGGCGAGCGAAACCTCTCGACCCGGCCGAAGTCGACGACCTGATCCTGGGATGCGCCTTCCCCGAGGGAGAGCAGGGCATGAACATCGCCCGGCTGGTCAGCTTCCTGTCTGACCTGCCCGTCTCGGTCCCGGCGCAGACGATCAACCGGTTCTGCTCGTCGGGGCTGCAAAGCATCGCCCATGCCGCCTTCGCGATCATAGCCGGGCAAATCGACGTTGCCATCGCCGGCGGCGTGGAATCGATGAGCATGGTGCCGATGACGGGCGTCAAGTACGCACCCACGCCCGAATTGGCTGTCGAGTATCCCGAAGCGTTTACCAGCATGGGCCTGACGGCGGAAAACGTCGCCGAGCAATACGAGATCAGCCGCGAGGATCAGGACGCTTTCGCGCTGCGCAGCCATCAACGCGCCATCGATGCGATCGAATCCGGGCGCTTCGATCGTGAATTGGTCCCCCTCGATGTGGAGATCATCGAGCCGGGCGGAAATGGGAGCCAGGAAAAACGGAGCTTCCGCTTCGACCAAGACGAAGGGCCTCGAGCCGACACAAGCATGGAAGCGCTGTCCAAATTGAGGCCCGCCTTCAAACAGGGTGGCACGGTCACGGCGGGCAACGCTTCACAGATGTCCGACGGTGCCGCAGGCGTGGTGATCATGTCCCAGGCCAAGGCCGACGCGCTGGGGTTGGCGCCATTGGTCCGCCTGGTAGGTTTCGCCGCCGCGGGCGTCCCGCCCGAGATCATGGGCATCGGGCCCACCGCGGCCGTCCCCAAAGTGATGGAAACGACCGACTTGACCCTGGCCGACATGGACATCATCGAATTGAACGAAGCCTTTGCATCCCAATCCCTGGCCGTGATCCGAGAGCTGGGCCTGAACGAAGAGATCACCAACGTCAACGGCGGCGCGATTGCGCTCGGCCATCCCCTCGGCTGCACCGGGGCAAAGCTGACCACCCAGATCATCTACGAGATGAAACGCCGCAGAGCCGAGCTCGGCCTGGTGACGATGTGCATCGGCGGTGGGATGGGCGCGGCCGGTATTTTCGAGAATATGGACGGATGAACTAAATTTCCCCCAAGGAAGGAAAAGGGGAGAAGTTGAACTTTTCCAAGACTTGATTGAATTTGAAGGACGTTCAACTAAAAGTTCAACTTCTTTCCCCAAAAAAGTTAAAAGTCACGAAATGCAAAGGAGTCACAAATGGCAGAATATACCGTTAAAGAATTGGTCTTCAACCATGAGAAAGCCTTCATGCCCGAGAAAGCTGCCGGGCTGGAGGCCGTGATTCAGTATCATCTCACCGGCGAGGAGGGCGGCGATTACATCATCACCATCGCCGATGACGCCTGCAAGGTCAAAGAGGGTGTCGCCGAGGATCCGACCATGACCCTGACCGCCGATGGCCGTTACTTCGGCGATGTCTTGCTGGGCAAAGAAGATGGCATGAAAGGCTTCATGCAAGGCAAGCTCCAATTGGCCGGGGATTTGAACCTGGCCATGAAGCTGACCAGCTTCTTCAAAATGAAATAACCCTTTTATCACGACCTGAAAAATATCACAGAATCAGGGTGAAAGTGTTCCCCGTAGGAGAGGCTGGCACCCTGATTTTTTGTTTCCACGCTATCATCCCACTGGGCAAAATTGGCTCGAATTCTTCGAGAACAATGAACAGACTTTGTGGAAAAAAGCTCAAACTCACCGCGTGCAAAGCACGCCCTGGCGAGTCGCAAAGTACGTCGAGTTTTTAATGATACTTTTGAACGTGTCTCGACACGTTTCGGGTATCAGCAGATGAATTCATTCATCTGTTTTCGGGATCACTGGAATCCTGACTTTTCGCGATCGTCGGAGGTCTCCTGACCCCGACGGGGAATTTGGCCACATATCTCCGCTCCTTCGGGTGTGCGGTCAGGAGACACGCACACAGCTATGAGCATGATCACAAAGAAGATTCCGGAGACTTCCGAAGTCGGATCTACTCCTCAAAGGGGACTTCGACGAGCGTGGCCATGATCTCGTCTTCCATGGCGGCGATTTCCGCTTTGACCCGATCGATGCTTTCAACCAGGGGGACAAGCTCGCGCTCGTCCTGGTCGCGGCGCTTCAACTCGACACTTTCCTTCTTCAGGCCGCGGCTGCCCACCGTCAAGCGCAGGGGCACGCCGATCAGGTCGGCATCGTTGAATTTCACGCCGGGGCTTTCGTCACGGTCATCGAAGAGCACCTCAACACCCTCGGCTTGCAACTCGTCATAGAGTTGGTTGGCGACTTTTTCAACATCATCGGAACTTTTGCCTGAGAGCATGACGATATGAACCTGGTAGGGGGCAACTGTGATCGGCCAGATCAAGCCATAGTCATCATTGTGCTCCTCGGCGATGGAGGCGAGCAAGCGCCCGCTGCCAATCCCGTAGGAGCCCATGATGACGGGCTTTTCCTTGCCATCCTTGTCCTGGAAGGTGGCGCCCATTGCAGCGCTGTAGCGGGTACCCAATTTGAAGATATTGCCCACCTCGATGCCGCGCACTTCTTCGAGCGGCTGGCCGCACTCGATGCAGAGGTCGCCCTCCCGGGCAGAAACCAGGTCGGTGATCATCTCAGCCTGGTAGTCGCGGCCGTAGTTGACGTTGATCATGTGGTAGCCTTCGTCGTTGGCGCCGGCGACCAGATTGTTCGATTCGGGAATCAGGGTATCAACAACGGTGACCACCGGGAGATAGTCATTCTCCTCCGGCAGGCCCAACGGGGAGGCGTAGCCGGGCACGGCGCCAATCGCAACGATTTCCTCCTCGGTGGCAGGGCGGAGTTCCTTGGCTTTGACCGCGTTGGCGAGCTTGGTTTCATTCAAATCCATATCGCCGCGCACAATCGCAAAGACGAACTTCTCCACACTGGACTCGCCCTCGGGAATATCGGCGATCATGAAAACGGCCTTGGCCGTCTTCGCTTCTGGCACACCGAGAAACTCGGCCAATTCGGCGATGGTTTTGCAGTGAGGGGTAGCGACCTTCTCCAGGGGCTCCGCTTCTTCGGCGGGGAGCGCTTCTTTCCGGAAGGTGGCAACCTGGCGGTTGGCCGCGTAGCCGCAAGCCTCACAGAGCAAGAGGGTGTCTTCACCGTGGGGGGTCAGGTACATGTATTCGTGGGCCATCTTGCCGCCCATCATGCCGACATCGGAGCGGACGGCGATGACGTTGATGCCGCAGCGGCGGAAGATATCGAAATAGGCCTGATAATGGTTGCGGTACTGCTCGTCGAGACCTTCCCAGGTGGCGTCCAGCGAGTAGCTGTCCTTCATGGTGAACTCGCGCACCCGGATCAGCCCAGCGCGGGGACGGGGGTCATCGCGCCACTTGGTCTGAATGTGATAGACAAGCACCGGGAGTTGGCGGTAGGAGTGAATCTCCTGGCGGACGAGATCGGCGACGACCTCCTCATGGGTCACGGCCAAGACCATATCGCGCTCATGTCTGTCCTTGAAACGTCCCATTTCGGAGCCAATTTGATACCAACGCTGAGTTTCCTGCCAAAGCTCGGCGGGGTGTACCACGGGCATGGTCATCTCTTGGCCGCCGATAGCGTTGATTTCATCGCGCATGATGTCTTCAATTTTGGTGATCGAGCGGTGCGCCAAGGGCATGGCGGTGTAAATTCCGGCTGCCAACTGACGAATGAATCCGGCCCGCTCCAACAAAATGTGGCTGGGAATTTCGGCATCAGACGGCGCCTGACGCAAGGTTTGGCTAAACAGTCGTGACATTCTCATAGAAAGCTTCTCCTGATGAATTCAATAACGTTCAAATAACAACAAAATCCCTCTGGCCTCACAGCCCAGAGGGATTGCTTTACCGGTGGCTCGCCGCTCCCACCAGCCCCAAGACTGAAAGCCTATTGTGGCTTACAGGTGCTAGGGACGGGAACTGGGAAGAAGACGACGTCAATCATGATGGAGCAAGTTTACCAAAGGACGGGTCAGTGTCAAGGTAGATCAGCTCTTACTCCAGGGCGATCGCATTTGGAAACTAGCCATTGAAAATAGTGTCGTTGCGAGGAGACGGGGCGCTGCTTTTTGCGCTCAGTCGACGTGGCAACCTTTTGAATGACTGCAAAACAACCCTTTTCGTGCTAACAAACGATTGCCACGCTCCCGCCAAAGGCGCGCCTTGCCCAACGGGCACGCAGAGCGCGGCGAAGCTCCGCTCGCAATGCGGATGCACGCCATACCGAAGGTACACCAAATGGGTGCACACCGTGCGGCAAAGCGAAGCGATGACATATCTATTGGAGTGAGGTACAGACAAAATGCACCTGCGATTGCCCTGGCTCTTACTCTAACTCGCTCGTCATGATGAAAAGCGGTTTCATCGCAAAGCGTTTGTAACGCGGGCGCAGGCGCTCTTTGTTGTAGTGTTTATCCACATCGACCAATTTGCTTGTGCTGATGACAACCTCAATGGGAACGTTGTCATAACGCCCGTTTTTAAGCACGACCAGGCGACCGTGAACGCCCTTGAGAATCAGGTCAAGGGCCAGGTTTCCGTAGGCCATCGGCACGATCGAATCAATCGCATCGGGGCTGCCGCCGCGGACCATGTAGCCCAGTTTCTGGTTGACGATGTTGATCGGCTGGCCCTTGTTGAATTTAGGGGAGCGAGCCTTGAGCTCTTCGGAGACCAGGTCGCCAATACCGCCCAACTTCTTGTGGCCGTAGGCATCGGTGGTCGAATCCTCGAAGATCATCTCGCCGCCTTTGAACATGGCGCCTTCGGAGACCAGGACGATAGAATAACGGCTGGGATTCTTGAGGCGATCGTGGGCGAGCAGTTCGGTCAAATGATCGATATCGAATTTATACTCCGGGATGACACACCGGTTGGCGGCCCCGGCCATGGTCGGCAGCATGGCGGTGAAACCGGCATAGCGGCCAAACACCTCCAAAACCAGGAAACGTTCATGGGACCCCGCGGTCGTGCGCAAATTGTTGGTGATCTCGATGGTGCGCGTCACGCACGTGCTGAAGCCGATGCAATAATCCGTGCCGGGCACATCGTTGTCCATCGTCTTGGGAATAGCGACTACTTTGACCCCTTTTTGATAGAGATCAACGGCATAGCTCAACGTATCATCGCCCCCGATGGGGATAAGATAATCAATGTTCAGAAATTCCAGATTCTTGATTACCTCTTCGGTAAGATCGTTCATTTCTTCGTTGTACTCATCCCTGAGATGCTCAGGGACTTCACCCTTGGGAACATGACTCGGTCGCGTGCGCGAAGTGTGCAGGAAGGTACCACCTGTCCTGCCCTTCTTATTGACAATGCTTTCGGACAAAATCTCATAGTTATCGGAATTATCCGCTTTCTCATCCCGGATCACTTCCATGATACCTGCCCAGCCGCGTCGTAAACCAATGACTTGATACCCTTCTCGGAGCGCTCGGATGGTGACGGCACGAATTGCCGGATTCAAACCAGGAACATCGCCGCCGCCCGTGAGAATACCAATGACGCCTTTCTGCTTTTTTGCCATTATATCTTCTCCTTTTCAACTTGCTGTATGACTCTCCTGAAAAAGGTCAACCTCACCCTGAAGACCAATTTTGAATTCAAGCAGTGAAACCAATGCTCACTGCTCCATGTCTCCACGGTAGATTTGTTTTTTTCAGTGGACTGATGAGGTGAGATGACTATCGCTTTTTTCAAGAAAGTATGATACCACAGTCCTGCAAGGGGACAGTACGATTTTTGATTCGGGAGAATCAGAAATCGTTTTAATCACTCATCCCTTAACCAAAAGAACCCCCACCTGTCTATGCGGTGGGGGTTCTTTTTCTACATCTTAATTATACGAGAACGACATTCGTCGCCTGAGGCCCTTTTTCTCCCTGCTCGATGGTGAATTCCACAGCTTGACCTTCGTCAAGTGTGCGGAAACCTTCGGACTGGATGGCCGAGTAATGGACAAAAACATCTTCTCCACCCTCACGCTCAATAAAGCCGTAACCTTTGCTGTTATTGAACCATTTGACCGTACCGGTGACACGTTCAGACATACTTCCTACTCCTTGTGAAAATAAAACTTGATTTAGCTTGAGGAGCCTTCAGGCTTAATTTTCAATCTAACAAAAACAACCCGAGGATGAAACCTCGAGCTGTTGTCATTGCTATGAAATCCAACAAAACTTTCCGGCATCCTACAGAACGAAAGTATAATATCGAAAACGATTCGAGTCAAGAGTTAATTTTCAAAGGATACACAAAATTTTGTAGAAAACTGGTATCTTCTCAAAAAACAGGGGAGACGGCCTCCGGCGTGGAACTTTTTCAAAGTCTCCACCATTCCATGTGGGTTGACGCCAGATATGAAAGCATCTACTGCGCTGCTTTGGCGGAAAAGTTCAACTTCTT
>CAZJBA010000101.1:0-10951 GCA_964544065.1 uncultured Anaerolineales bacterium
TTAGAGTAGAGGCAGGAAATACTTGATCAGGGAACCAGGGATCAGGATTCATGTCTCCCTGGTTTCTTGACGAAAAACAGGCAAATGGAGAAGCAAAATTCTCTGCGCCTATTGCTTCTCCGCGACTCTGCGTTAAAAAATTCTAAGTCTTCAACTCGACCACATCCCCATCTTCGAGGGCATAATCGCGGCTGACCATCTGGCCATCAAACGACGTGCTGCCCCAGACGCGGGCAGACTTGAGATTGTCCAAGAAATCCTTGTGCACCTTGCCGGCAAATTCTTCCAAGGTGCCGCCGCGTTTCATCACGAAGGGCTCATTGAAATTAGGTTCCTTGCCGGGGGGCTGTGAATACACCCGGATCACGTCCAACTTTTCGAAGACGATCTCCTTCAAGCGGTCGAAATTTCGACCCGTTGTGGCCGAAACGGGGACAAGCGTACATTCCGTGTCGATCAACTCCCCCAAGACCTCAAAATCGTCGTCAAAGGATTCGTCGTCGGCTTTATTGACCACGATCACGATGGGGACAAATTTCAGCCGCAGGCCTTCTTCTTGTTCTTGTAGATAATCGGGGAAAACGCGATAACCTTTTAAAATTTCCAGGGTCGATTCGATTTGCTCGATGGGGTAGGCTTGTAAGTCAACCACCAGCAAGAGCAAATCTGCCCGACGGATCAAGTTGATCATCTCGCCTTCGATGTGTTCGCTATCCAGGGGCGGGATGTCGATCAATTGGACTTGCACATTATCGATCGGCATCATCCCTGGAGTTGGTCCCCAGGTTGTAAAGGGATAGGGCGCGACTTCGGGGTCAGCGTTGGTCAGAGCGGCTACAAGGGCCGATTTTCCTGTGTTGGCTAACCCGACCAGCGGGACCTGTCCGGCGCCCTCCCGGTCGATAGCGTAAGGTGAGACCTGGCGCCCCGGCCCCTTTTTGGCGCCCTCCCCGGCTTTCCTGAGTTTGGACATTTTACGGCGCAGGTCGGCTCGGAGATGATCGGTGCCCTTGTGTTTGGGCACCAGGCTGTACATCTCCTCCAACCAGGCGATTTTCTCGTCCGGGCTTGACGCCGATCGGTATTCATCTTCGGCTTTATAGTAATCGGGGGGTAAGTTAGTTGGCATAAATCTTCAGACGGATATAGTATAAAGTCTTAGGTGTTCTTTTATCACAGAGGCACAAAGTTCACAAAGTTTTTTTCGTTCGCTTCGCTGTGCGCACCTTCGATGTTGCATGCTTCGCATGCGTGTCTTGGCATGTTCACAAAGTTATTCTTCGTGTCCTTCCCGTTAGGGACGCAGAGCGTATGACTTAGTGGTGAACCAGGAATTATAAGAGCCGTATCATTCAACTCTTGAAGGATTGTCAGTATCCTGTGCCAGAGCTTTCTTCTGTGCATGCGTGAGTTGTTTGAGCGCATATTCACGGCGTTGGGCCGCCGAGCGATCCGGATGCTTTTCGACGTAAACCAACTTGACCGGGCCGTTGATGCGCGTGTAGCGGGCGCCGCGCCCGGCGTTATGTTCCCGGACTCGGCGTCCCGGATCGGTGGTCCAGCCGGTGTAAAAGCTGCCGTTGGAACATTTGACCATGTAGCAGAACGCTTCTTCTGACATTGGATTCCCATTGGCAAGCTTGTAGTAAGCCACGTAGCGTCACCCAGCGGAGTGGCGTTCATGACGGCACTCCTCTTGGCTTCGTGCCTGACTACAAACGATGTGCTTTGGATTCCTATTGTTGGCCATCGGCCTCCTGGAGCAGGAGCAGCAAACGCCGTTCTCGTGGGGAGGCGCTTTGGGGCGGGGATTCGGCTTGGTGGTGTCGGATCAAGTTGACCGCTACAGGGCTGCAACCAGCCTCGAGGGCGCACCTTGCTCCCCAGTTGGGGTGTTGTTCCGCCACCACAAAGGCTCGATTCCACCTTGACAGCGGAATCTGCCCCCAGCGCTGCACCCGTTCCGGGAAAAAAGCTCTCCCCAGGACAATCAGCACCCGTTCCCATACCCGAAGCCGATAGCGGCTCTTGCCGACATCATGCAGCAGGGCCGCAGTCAGCAAATCGGGATCGGTTTCACCCTGCTCCCGGAGCATCTTCAACACCCTAAGCCCGTGATGCTGCTCGCTGAGCTGCATCCGGGCAAACAAGCCTCGCTGGGCAGGGGTGAGCACATCGTCTACAAGCGCTTGATCCTCATCGCTCAACGCTGAAGCCCGAAGCGCCAACCAGAATTGGCGCGTCCGGTAAAGGAGATCGGCGAGCCTCATCCCACCAGGGCGGAAAACAAAAATTGCAGCGCCGGCCCGAGAATCCAGCCGAGGATGTCGATGCCCAGGTAAGGCCCGCCGATGAACAAAATCAGCAAGATCATGGGGCCGTAGGGGCGGATGCGGGCCAGAAAATCAGACCAGGCCGGGGGGAAGAGATAGTCGGCAATTTTTTCGCCATCCAACGGCGCAACCGGAATCAGATTAAACAACATCAAAGAGAGATTGATGATAATGAATTCGAGCAGAAATTGCGGCAGCGAGGGCAGCAAGCGACTGGCGCTATGGATGTAATCGCTATACCCGCGTTGAATCGAAATCCAGCCTATCCGAAAGGGGATGGCAGCCAGGAGAGCCAACAGGAAATTCGACATCGGCCCCGCCAAGGACACCCACATCACCGCCGAGGGCGCGCGGCGTTTCAGTTCATATTGGTTGATCGGAACCGGTTTGGCCCAGCCAAAACCGGCCACGACCAACATCAGCGACCCCATTGGGTCGAGATGGGCGAGGGGGTTGAGGGTCAGACGGCCGTTGTAACGCGGGGTCGTGTCGCCAAATTGATCCGCTACCCAGGCATGGGCGAACTCATGCACCGAGAAGGCAGTCAAGAGTACAATCGCTCTGGAAATCAAATTCGAAAAGTTTAAATCTAGCATACCTTTACCTTGTGTACACATTCAAGAGATGCCATTCGGTGACAAGCTTGAATGCTGCTATTTGCTTTGAGATAGATTATACCATTCCGCCCGTGATATAATGGCTTCATGCTTCCCAACCTGAAAATGAATGCGATCGTGCGTTTGCGCAAGCCCCATCCCTGCGGCAGCTACGAGTGGAAAGTGACGCGCCTGGGCGCGGATATTCGCCTGGAGTGCCTGGGCTGCCAGCGGCGGGTGATGTTCTCGCGCCGCGAACTGGCCCGGCGGCTAAAGACCATTGTGACGGAAGACGAGTCGTGAGCACGCTCTATTTGGTCGCCACCCCGATCGGCAATCTCGGCGACATCACCCATCGCGCCGTGCGCATTTTGGGAGAAGTCGACCTGATTGCCGCCGAAGACACCCGCCGGACAGCTAAATTGCTAACACATTATCAGGTTGAGCCGCAGCGTTCCCTCTTTAGCTACCATGAACACAGCAAGCCCCAACGCCGGGAGCAGCTTTTGGCCGCGCTCGAGGAGGGCAATGTCGCCCTGGTCACCGATGCGGGCACGCCAGGGATCAATGATCCCGGCTACAAACTGATCCGGGCCGCCATCCAGGCCGGGCACCAGATTTGTCCCATCCCCGGCCCCAGCGCCCCGCTGGTCGCTCTGAGCGCCTCGGGCCTGCCGACGGATTCGTTTCTCTATTTGGGTTATTTGCCCGCCAAAGAATCTCAGCGGCGCAGCACCTTGAAAGAAGTCGCCCGCCTGCCCTATACACTGATCTTTCTAGAGACGCCCCACCGCCTCTTGGACGCCCTCGCTGATCTCCACGACGTGCTCGGGGATCGCGACATCGCCGTGGCCCGGGAGTTGACCAAGCTACATGAAGAAGTTTTCCGTGGCGACCTCAAAGCGGCTACCGCTCATTATGCTCAAAATCCACCCCGCGGCGAGATCACGCTGGTCGTGGCCGGAGCCTCGGAGGAAGACCTGACCTGGTCACAAGCGCGCCTGTGTGCGGCGATCGAAGCCGCTTTGCGAAAAGGCGCCAAACCGTCCCGACTCGCCCGGCGACTGGCCAAAGAGTCCGGTTGGCCGCGGCGCGATATCTATGATTTGATCGTCACAATGCAATAGATAGCAATTTCGCTATATTTTCTCGACGGGTACCCTTACCAAGTGTGCGGTCAGTGCCCCATGCCCGAAGGGCACGCCGTTGGCGAGCGAGCGACGGCATGCTTCGCGAAGACATGCACACAGCGAGCCCCTTAAATTCTGAGAACATACCAAAAAACTATGAACCTAAACGACCCCCAACAATTCCAAACACTTGATCCCCAGAACATGCTGGCCGAAATCGACGCGCTCCCCGACCAGTTGGAGCAGGCCTGGGAACAGGGACAAGACTTTCCCTTACCCGACTGGGACGACATCAACCAGGTCTTGATCGCCGGGATGGGCGGCTCCGCCATCGGCGCCGATCTGCTGGCCGCCTACGTGAGGCCGCTTTGCTCCGTGCCCGTGGCCGTGCACCGCGATTACGATTTACCTCAATGGGCCAGCGGCTCCGAGACCCTGGTGATCACCAGTTCGCATTCGGGCAACACCGAAGAGACCTGCTCCGCGTTCGAAGCTGCGGTGGAGCAAAATTGCTCCATTTTGGCGGTCACAACTGGCGGAAAGATAGCTACTCGTGCCCGGGAAACGGACGCGACTTTGTGGCAATTCAAACACGATGGCCAGCCCCGCGCCGCTGTCGGTCTCTCGTTTGGGTTGTCGTTGGCCGCCTTCCACCGTTTGGGCTTGATCCCCTCACCGGAAGATGAACTCCTTGACGCGGTTCGGTCGATGAAAGCGCAGCAACTCTATTTGGGAGCAAATATTCCTGTTTGGGACAACCAGGCCAAGCAGCGTGCCCAACGCTGCCAGGGCAAGTGGGTCACGGTGATGGGAGCAGGGTTTTTGGCCCCGGTCGCCCGCCGTTGGAAGGGCCAGATCAGCGAAATCGCCAAGGCTTGGGGCCAATTCGAAACCTTGCCCGAAGCCGATCACAACACCCTCGCCGGGGTGGTCTATCCCCAGGCCGTGTTGGACAAAACCGCCGTCTGGTTCCTCCAAGCCGAATCGCTTCATGACCGGGTTCAACTGCGCGTTCGCCTGACCAAAGAGATTTTCGAACAGGCCGGTTTGGAGGCCGATTTCGTCCAAGCTCAGGGGGATACCCGCCTGGCCCAACTATGGACCAGCCTGCATCTGGGTGATTATCTCGCCTATTACCTGGCCATGCTCTACCAAACCGATCCCACCCCGGTTGAAGCGATCGAAGGTTTGAAACGCCGCATGAGCGAGAAATGAGTATGACCGACGAACATCCCCCCATTTGTGATTACGAGGGCTCTGAATACCAAACCGAGTTTTGGGATCGAGGCGAGCGCGCCTACGAAGATCAGGCTGAGGCCGTAGCGCTGGGACGGTTGCTGCCCTCGTCCGGGGAGTTGCTGCTCGAAGTTGGGGCCGGCGCCGGGCGCAACACACCCCGTTATGGAGGTTACAAACGCGTCGTGTTGATGGACTATTCCCTCACCCAGATGCAACAAGCCCAAGAACGACTGGGGCGCGACGATGCGTACATCTATGTGGCGGCTGACGTCTACCAGCTCCCCTTTGTAGATGGCCTTTTCGATGGTGCGACCATGATCCGGGTGCTGCACCACCTGGTCGAGCCGCGTCGGGCGCTGTCCCAGATTCGCAGGGTGATGGGGCCGGGCGGCACCTTCATCCTGGAATTTGCCAACAAGATGAATCTCAAAGCCATTCTGCGTTACGCGCTGCGCCGCCAAAATTGGAATCCCTTCACCCTGGAGCCGGTTGAGTTCGTCGATCTGAACTTCGATTTTCACCCCCGGGCTGTGCGCCAATGGCTGGGCGAAGCCGATTTCCGGTTAGAGCGGCAGTTGACCGTCTCCCACTTTCGGTTGAACCTGCTCAAACGGCTGATCCCTACCCGCCTGCTGGTCGGGATGGATGCGCTGGCGCAGCTCACCGGCGATTGGTGGCAACTCTCCCCCAGCGTGTTTACCCGCTCCCAGGCGGTTGGCGCGGCGGGGAGCGAATCTCCGTTGGGAGCTTTTTTCCGCTGCCCCGACTGTGGGTCCAGCGATTTGGCCGAAACCGATGAAGCCCTCACCTGTGCCAAGTGCGGTCAGGCCTGGCCCATTGTCGATGGAATATATGACTTTCGGGGAAAAATGGAACCCGGGTCGCCGTAAGCGTGCCCTCGCTCGCTCGCCAACGGCGTGCCTACGGTATGCGTGCCCGTTGGGCATGCGCACCTTTATGCGGGACAACACCATGCAGCGACAGCACACCAAATAGATGCACATCATCCGTCCATAAGCCCGTCCTCGGACGTATTTCGCGTATCTTCTAAAAAGAACGGGGGCGAGGCTTCGAGCATGGGGGCAGCATTGGTTGATTTCCAAATGCGATCCCCCTAGATCGGGAGTTCATTCATCTCGCAGATTACCCTTGTCTGCGGTATAATCAGCAGCCGCCGCCAGGGGCAAGCACAATCCTTGATGGTATTTTTGGATAAAATAAATTCTCGTTGGAGTTTTACATGTCACCAGATAAGATTTCATCACCACAAACAAAAGGACAAGAAGATATCCATTGGCACACTCAATCTGCCGTCGATGTCATCGAAAAACTTGACGTATCACCCGAAACGGGGTTAACAGAAGAAGAAGTCCGAAAACGTCAGACAACTTATGGTCTCAACAAACTCAAGGAGGCGCCGCCGACGACAATATGGCAAATGCTCTGGGCGCAATTCAACGACTTTGTCATTTGGATGTTGATTGTAGCCGCCATCATTTCTGCGCTCTTGGGCGATTGGGTCGAAGCAGCGGCGATTATTGCTATTGTTATTTTGAACGCAATTTTAGGCGTGATCCAGGAGCAACGCGCCGAGGAAGAGTTGGCCGCCCTGAAAGAGATGGCCTCCCCCGAAGCGAATGTGCTTCGCAACGGCAGCAGGAAGAGCATCCCGGTGCAGGAACTCGTCCCCGGTGATGTTGTTTATCTTGAGGCCGGCAACTATGTTCCCGCCGATGTTCGTTTGATCGAAGCGGTCAACCTCAGGGTTGATGAGGCCCCCCTAACAGGGGAATCGGTTCCGACCAAAAAAACCGTCCAAATGATTCTCGCCCCCGATGCTTCTCTCGGCGACCGCGAGAATCTGGCCTTCATGGGCACAGTAGTGACCTATGGCCGCGGCCGCGGCGTGGTCGTCGACACCGGCATGAGCACTCAAATCGGGCAAATTGCCGAAATGCTGCAATCGGTGGAGGAAGAGCAAACCCCGCTCCAGAAACGATTAAACCAGCTCGGACAAATCTTGGGATGGGCTGCTTTGGGCATCTCTGCGTTGGTCTTTTTGCTGGGTTGGATCCGCGGTACCGACCCGCTGGAAATGTTCATCATCGCGGTTAGCCTGGCTATCGCCGCCGTCCCGGAGGGATTGCCCGCGGTTGTGACCATCAGCCTGGCCTTGGGGATGCGCGAGATGATCAAACGCAACGCCATCATCCGGCGGCTCTCTTCCGTGGAGACACTGGGTTCGGCCACCGTGATTTGCTCTGACAAGACCGGAACCCTGACTCAAAACGAGATGACCGTCACCCAGGTGGCCGTCGATGGAGAATTTCTCGATGTGACCGGCAGCGGTTACAAGCCGGAGGGAAAATTCTTCCATAATGGAAACGAAGTAAACCTGGAGAAAGATTATCCTGCCATTCAAACCGCTTTGTGGGTTGGGGCGCTGAACAATGACGCTGTTCTCGAGACTCAAAAAGGGGAAACGGAGGGGGGCGAATCTACCTATCGCATCATCGGGGACCCCACCGAGGGAGCTCTGACGGTCGCCGCGGCCAAAGCAGGCGCGCCCCTGATCCCTTACGATGAAGCCTATCCGCGCGTCCAGGAAATTCCCTTTGACTCGGAACGAAAACGCATGCTGACGGTCCATCAGGTGAGTGATCCCCGTCCCGATGATTTATCGCCATTTTATGATGAAGAGAAACGCCAACACTACGTTATTACCGTAAAGGGCGCCCCTCACATCGTGCTGGATCAATGCACCCATTACCAGAGCCGAGATGATGAGCCTGTGCCGTTGAATGATGAACAACGACGCAGAATTCTGGCCGCCAACGACCGGATGACATCGCAAGCCTTGCGCGTGCTCGGCGTGGCCTATCGTGAGACAACCGTCCTGGACGATGACCAAGACGGGGAAATTTCCGATGATCTGGAAAAAGAGATGGTCTTCGTTGGCCTGATCGGAATGATCGATCCGGCCCGCCCCGAGGTAACACCGGCACTAGAAACTGCCCGCGACGCTGGCATTCGCACCTTGATGATCACGGGCGATTATCCTAACACTGCCCAGGCGATTGCCAAAGAGATCGGCTTGCTGCAAGAAAATCATAAGGTGATGATCGGTACCGACCTCGAAAAGATGGAGGATGAAACCCTTCAGCAAGAGGTCAAAAAAACCGACGTCTTTGCCCGTGTTTCACCGCAACACAAGATGCGGATCGTGCAAGCGTTGCGCTCCAACAACGAGGTTGTGGCGATGACGGGTGACGGGGTCAATGATGCCCCATCGATCAAGCAAGCTGACATCGGCATCGCCATGGGCATCACAGGAACCGACGTGACCAAAGAGACCGCCGACATGGTGCTCACCGACGACAACTACGCCAGCATCGTCTCCGCGGTCGAGCAGGGCCGGGTGATCTACAGCAACATCCGCAAATTCGTCTACTATCTAATTTCTTGTAACCTGGCCGAAATCGCGATCATCTTCATCGCCGCGTTGATGGGGCTTCCCGCCCCGCTGACGGCGATCCAGTTGCTCTGGCTCAATCTGATCACCGATGGGGCCCCGGCGCTGGCCTTGGGCGTCGAGAAAGGCGACCCCGACATCATGGAGCGCTCGCCGCGTCCGCCCTCCGAGCCGATTATCAACCGGCTGATGCAAATTGGCATCGTCGTGCAGACCGTCGCCATCACGGCCATCACACTGACCGCATTCCTGATCGGGCGTCAGATGGCTCCCAACCAACCGCAAGTTTATGAGACGATGGCCTTTGTAGCCCTATCTTTCTCCGAGTTGCTGCGAGCTTATACAGCCCGCTCGGAGTTGGTCTCGATTTTCAAGATCGGTGTGTTCAGCAACCGCAGCATGAACTGGGCTGTGCTCTCATCGCTGGTGCTGTTGCTATGTGTCATCTACATCCCCTTCCTGAAACCGATCTTCGACACCTATCCGCTGGTATGGGAACATTGGCGCATTGTCCTGCCATTGCTCTTCGTCCCCGCCATCGCCGCCGAAGTGACCAAATGGGCGCTGTCTTTGTTTACGAAGCGTAAGAATGGATAAGGCCATCAAACCCTGAACACAAAAACCCCTGAGAGGCGGAACCTCTCAGGGGTTTCTTTTTTCACTCGGCATTGATCCGCCCAAAAGGGCGTCAATCTGTTTCACCCTCGAGTTGCTCGGCCGACTCAAGCTGCCCGCTCCAACGAATGCCCTCTTTGGCCAGATAATAGCCGCCCAAGGCTGTGATCGGCGCCCACAGGGCGAGATGCAATACCAACGTGTACCCCGCAGCGATGGCTGGATCAACGCCGAAGGCTTTGAGCACGGCGATGCCGGGAGCATCAAAGGTGCCCACATGCCCCGGCGCGGAGGGAATCATGATGGCCAGGTTGACGATTCCGGTCATCAACATCAGGGCAAAGAGGCTGACCTGAAAATCAAAGGCTTGCATCACGAACCAATAGTTACCTAACTCGAACAACCAAATTACCACGGAAGCGAAGAAGACGATCAAGGCTTCCCGCGGAGAACTTAGGGATTCCAAACCGCCTAAAAAGCGGAGCACAACGTCCAAAAACTCTTCGCGAAAACGCCCCGGAATGATTCTGGTCACGAGCCATCGAACGACACCCTCAGCGACGAGGGGGAACATCGCCGCCAGCAAGAAAATGACCAGAACGCCGATGAAAGCAACTGCGGCCCAAATGGCAAGGGTCTGGATACTGCCCACAAAACCGGAATCGGCTGTCGCCCGGACCAGTCTGGGCAGGTTGAGGAACACGAAAGAGAGCATGACAACGCCATCGAAGACATGTTCCACGACGATGGTAGCTAGAGAGAACGAAATCGGAACCTGCTCCCGACGCCTCAAAACCACCGGGCGGAGAATTTCCCCTGCCCGGGCCGGATAGACATTATTCCCCATGTAGCCTATCGCCACAATTGGGAACAAAATCTTCGTCGAGATCGCTTTCGCCGGGCGCAAGAGATAACGCCAGCGCCAGGCTCGCGCCCACACGGCCACGAAATAAATCGCCACACCCGGAATCAGCCACAGATATTGAGCATCTTGCAAAATATCCCAGACATCGCCGACGCGCAACCCACTAAGGGCCAGATATAAGAATGCAACACTAATGAGAACACCAAGCCAAAATTGCCATCGTTTCATGAGCGGGATTGTACCATGCCATTCCATCTCGCCCACTTTAAGATTTATGCTATACTTATGATGTGAACAGCAACCAGAAAATCTGGCAAACGTGGGTCGATGTCCTCCATCGTTGGGGTCTGGACACTCTGGTCACGTCATTTCTCGAAGCGACTGGACCGTTGCACATTTTGGGCGCCCAACTTGTCTATTTGGGGCAACCGCTCTTCGCTCATATGCTCCCCAACGAACACTTGAAAGCTTTGGCCGACACTTTAGAAGACCCCGAACATATGCAAGCATTTACAACCCTCTTGGGACAAAAATAGCCTATTGCCTAGCTACCCATCACTTGGTGTTTGAAGCTGGAGTGAGCATCCCTTCGTCAAGCTCAGGGCAGGCTCTGAACGGCGTGAAACAAAGTTGAAGGCTTCGGCGTGAGACTTCGGCGTAAGACTTCGGCGTGAGGCTTCGGCGTGAGGCTTCGGCGTGAG
>CAZJBA010000102.1:0-10880 GCA_964544065.1 uncultured Anaerolineales bacterium
TGGCTGGGGGCCAGGGATTCGAACCCCGATTTACGGTTCCAGAGACCGCTGTCTTGCCGTTAGACGAGCCCCCAACTGCGATGGGGATTTTACCATCGGGGGTGTCATTCGTCAATAAAAATGGCGGCGCGCAACCTTTATTCCTCAGCAGCCATCTCGTCCAGCGTGTGAATGGCCTGATCGATGCGCTCGATGACTCGCTCCCGCCCGATGATGGTCATGGTTTCAAAGATGGGCGGACTGACTTTCTGGGCGGTGAGGGCGTTTCGCAGGAATCCGAAGACATGCCCGGCTTTGAGGCCCATCTCGTCGGCCAGATCGCGAAGGGGTTGGTTGGCGTGGTCGGCGCTGAAATCTGGCAAGCCGAGGAGAAGTTCCTTGATCCGGCGAGCCATTTCGAGTGAGTCCGAGGCGCTCATCTTTTTAACGGTCAGAGAATCCGGGTCAGGATTCACTTGATCTTCAAAGAAAAAACCCGCTTTTTCAGGGACCTCATCCAGGGTCTGGATGCGCACCTGCAAGACTTCGGCGATCTGGCGCAGCTTGGCTTCATCGTCAACGGTGTATCCGGCCTGCTCGAAGAAGGGCTTGATCCGCTCGGCCAAATCATCGACGGGCAGAGCGCGGATGTGCAAGCCGTTGAAATGATCCAGCTTGCTGAAATTGACCGCGCCCGGAGAAGGGTTCAACTTTTCGATGCTGAACTTGTCGATGAGATCATCCATGGTGAAGAATTCGGTGTGATCGTCGTAGCTCCAGCCGATCAGGGCCATCCAGTTGACGACGGCTTCGGGCAGATAGCCTTGCTCTTTCATGTCGGCGATGAAGATCGACTGGCCGCCCTCGAGCAGTTCGGCGGCGTCGCGTTTGCTCATTTTGCCCTGGCCGCTGGGCTTCAAGAAAATGGAGGGATGGACCCAAATGGGCTGCTCCCAGCCGAAAGCCTGATAGAGGTGGCCGTGCAGGGGGAAGGTGGGCAGCCACTCCGAGGTGCGGAAGACGTGGGAGATTTTCATCAGGTGATCGTCGATGACAACGGCAAGGTGATAGACGGGCAAGCCGTTCGATTTGACCAAGATGTAATCGTCCAGGCTGCTGTTCTCGACGGTAATCTCGCCGCGCAAAGCATCCGTCACGGTGATGCTGCCCTCACGGGGCATCTTGAAGCGGATGACATGCTCTTCACCGGCGGCGATGTGATCATCCGCTTCCTTTAGGCTGATTTTGCGGCAATGGCCATCGTAGCTTTGAGGCAGCTTCTCTCGTTTGCGCTGCTCACGAACACGTTGCAAGCGCTCAGATGAACAAAAACAGGCGTAGGCATGGCCGTCTTCGATCAATTGGCGGGCATATTTTTGATAGATGACCTTGCGTTCACTCTGGCGATAGGGGCCATAAGGGCCACCTACGTCCGGGCCTTCGTCCCAGTGGAGACCTAACCAACGCAGGCTCTCTTTGAGTTCTTCCTCCGCGCCGGGCACGTAGCGTTTTTGGTCGGTGTCTTCAATTCGCAGAATGAATTGTCCCCCCGTTTGGCGGGCAAGCAAATAGTTGTATAAAGCGGTGCGACCGCTGCCCAAATGGGTGCGTCCTGTAGGAGAGGGGGCAAAACGTACTCGCACGGGTTGGGTTGATGTTGATATCATGGTCTCCTCAAATCTGAATTAGTAACCGTCTAACGAAGCTTCGCCTCGCGTTCAGCGTGCACGCCCATGGCGAAACCGACAAGATTTAACGCGGTACCCCAGAAGGGTACGCAGAGCGACGGCACACCAGATGGGTGCATGCCCGCAGGGCACGCAGAGCGACCGTGTGGCTTCGCGAAGGCGCAGAGTGTGTGCAAAAAAAGCACACCTGGTAAAAAGCACGCCTAGAGAGACGCTGACGCTCGCTCGCCCACGCCCCAAGGGCACGCACAGCGCGGCAAGAATGACACCCCCGTAAACGCTTACAACATAAGATACGCATATCAGTACTAGACAATCGCAACCGGTATAACGCCACTCCGCTGGAATACGCTCCGTGGCTTACTACCAACGTTAGGATTGTATCAGAAGTTCAGGGCTTTGTGGCGCATGACGACGCTTTCGACCAAGCCGATACCAAGCAAAAGAGAAAGCAGCGAACTGCCCCCGTAGCTGACGAAAGGTAACGGCAACCCCGTCACAGGAAGGATCTGGAGATTCATGCCAATGTTGACTAACCCCTGAAAAGCGAGGATGACGGCGACTCCGTAGGCGATCAACGCGCCAAAGGTGTCACTGGCCAACCGGGCGGCGCGCAGGCAACGCAGGATGATGAAAAGAAGCAAAGCGATGACCACGATGGCGCCAACAAAACCGAACTCCTCCGAGAGGGCCGAAAATATGAAGTCGGAGTGACGCACTTTGAGAAAGCGCAATTGCACCTGGGTGCCACTCTCATAGCCCTTTCCGATCCAACCCCCGGAACCAATACTGACCAAAGCCTGTTCGACGTTATAGTTAGCGCCGTGGCGGGCGTCGGGATCGGGGAAAAGGAAGTTGATGATCCGTTCAACCTGGTAGGGTTTGATCAAACCGCCCGTGGCGTCGGGGTCGTAGGTGATGACTAAAAGGGGAACCGCGATCCCCACAATCAGAATCCCAACACCAACAGCGGTGAGCACATACTTGGGGGGTAATCCCGCCGCCCAAACCAGGGCAAACCAGATCACAAAAATGACGATGGATGTGCTCAAATCTGGCTGGAGCAGAATCCACACCACCAGGCCGAGCGTCAAAATCAGGCTGCGGGCGACCCATCTAATATCGTGATGTTGGCCTTGATTGTGGGTGAAAAAATCTGCCAAAACCAAAATCATGACGATCTTGGCCAACTCTGACGGTTGAATCAAAATGGGGCCGACTCGGAACCAACGCGCGGAACCGAACAGCGCTCCGCCGACCAGATCAAGCACCACCAAAACCGCGATGGTAGCATAGTAGATCAGTCGACTTAGCGCCGAGAGCAACTTGTAATCTACTGCTGTGACGATACCAATAACCAGGAAGCCCGTCACGGCAAAAATGATCTGCTTTTGAACGGTATTCGCTTCGATCAACTCGATATTGCCGGCGATTGCGGAGCGGATCATGACGATACCGATAAGGGTGAGCAAAGCTACCGCCCCCAAAAGCCAAAAATCAAAATGTCGCCAAGATATGTTTTGCATACGGATCATGGAGCAAACACTGGTCCGCTCGCTCTGCGTGCCTACGGCATGCGTCCCTTCGGTAAGGGCGCGCCGTTGGCGAGCGGAGAATTTGTATGCTTCGACTCGGCTCAGCACAGCGTCGAGACCAAGTTTGCGGGTTTCTAAAGTGAATAGTACTGGATAAGGCCGCTAGGTCTCGATACTCCCTTCGTTACACTTCGAGAACTCGACCGGCGCTAAGGCATTTTACAAAAAGAGTTACTTATCCGTGAACCATCCCGAATAATGAGGGTTTATCTCCTCCTAGGCGGCCCCGTGATGGGGATATCAGCGATGAGACGTTGCTGACGGCCATCCTTGTCGATTTCCATCTTGACCGTGTCAGGATCGATCTCAACGTGACGCGAAATCACGTCGATGAGTTCGTCCTTGATGGTTTCCAGTACAGCGCTGGTCAAATTGGTGCGATCATGAATCAAGACAAGTTGTAACCGTTCTTTGGCTTCATGAGCACTCCGGCTTCGTCCCGTGAGGCGATCTAGGAAACCACTCATTTCAGGTGCCTCCTCCAGTAAAGAATTTGGTGAGTTGGTTGAGCAAGCCATCTTTATCGGTTAAATCCAAGTAAGGCACTGTTTCTCCCACCATCCGCCGGGCAATGTTTTGAAAAGCTATTCCCACCTGTGATTTGCCATCAAGTGAGACAGGGATGCCCCGGTTGGAGCAGACAACGACCTTGTCATCTTCGGGGATAATGCCGAGCAAGTTGACGGCCAATAGATCAACCACGTCTGCGGTAGCGATCATGTCGCCGCGCCGCACCATATCGACATCGATGCGGTTGATGATCAATTGAGCGGGGCCTTTCTCTTCGGCTTCAATGATGCCGATGATTCGATCTGCATCCCGTATGGCCGAAACTTCCGGATTGGTGACCACATAGACTTGATCTGCGGGAGCAATCGCGTTGCGGAAACCGCGCTCGATGCCGGCGGGAGAATCAATAATGACCCAATCTTGTTCTTTGCGTAATTCATCGCAAACTCGGTTCATGTCTCCCGGAGAGACGGCGGTCTTGTCCCGCGTTTGGGCGGCAGGGATGAGATAAAGCCCCTCGGTGCGCTTATCCCGGATCATGGCCTGGCGCAAGCGGCAACGACCCTCGACCACATCAACAAGATCATAAACAATCCGGTTCTCGAGGCCCATGACGACATCCAGGTTGCGCAAACCTATGTCAGCGTCGATGCAGACCACCTTGTTGCCCATCGAGGCCAAAGCTGCTCCCAAATTGGCAGTGATGGTCGTTTTGCCAACACCGCCTTTTCCTGAAGTGATTGTGATTACTTTGACGGTCATCTTTTTTTACCCTGTTTTTTACAATCCTATCAGAAATGAATTCATCAAGGGGACAAAACGCGCTTCTTGTGAATGGACCACGGCTCGGCGACAACCTGGCCATCCTTGAGGCGAGCAATCTCCGGGACGGTGATGCCTTCTTGTTTGGGCGTAATGCTGATTTTTCCGGCGATACGCAACTGGGTTGGAGAAAGCTCCAGGGCACACACCAAGGCCGATTCATCGCCTTGGGCGCCGGCATGAACGGTACCCCGAACGCGCCCCCACACAACGATGTTGCCACCGGCGACGATCTCGGCGCCGGGATTGACATCACCAATCACGACAACATGGCCGCGATGTTTGATGTTATTGCCCGACCGCAAGGTGCACTGTACCAGGATGGCGGCATCACCTTCCACGCTGGTGTCAAATGGCCGCGAGGAGCGATCGGGATGGGGCTGGGAAACCTCTACCGCTAACCCCAAGGAGCGGGTGGCTTGATTGGTGGTGGGAGAGTCGCTCAGCACTCCAACAAGCGACAAACCATTTTCCGACAGTTGATCGCGTACGTTTTTAAGCTCGTCCGTATCAAGAATATGATTACCGACCCCGAGGGTCACTTGCGCTCCGTGGAAAAACTGTCGCCGTTCCTGAATATGAGCGAGTAAAGCAGCCCGAACCTGGGGCCATTCTCCCGACCCAACTGTGATCAATAATCCATCTCGGATGCCCTTGATTTCAATTTTAGCAGGCATATTGTACCCAATCGTTTACCCGGCCCCGAGCAAACCAGCCGCAAGGGTTTGGAGACCTTCGGTCAAGGTCGCTGTCGGGGTCAGGAGACCCTCGACGATCAGAGTAGGCAAAAAGACAACTAGCAAACAAGTTAATAAAGTAATTATAGCATGAACCGCTTACGGACTTGCAAGGGCGACATCGATGGATTTGAGTTCGAAGTAGGCCTGAAGCACCCGGCGGACGATCGGCCCGGCCACACTGGCTCCCTCGCCGCCGTTGTAAACGAAGGCAACCACGGCGACCTCCGGGTCTTCATAAGGGGCATAGGCAACCGTCCAGGAATGGGTGGGCCAATCGCCGGGCTTACACAGGTTCTTCTCGTTGGCGAACTCATCACAATACTCGGCCGTACCGGTCTTTCCGGCAGCGGCGATGTCCAGCTTGTCAAAGCCAACCGCATCGATGGCCAGGGTCCCCTGGGTGACGGCCAAACGCATGCCCTGTTGAATCTTCTGGACGACCCACGGTTCGACGGTAGTCTTCTCGCCAGTCAGCTTGGCCTCACAACCACCGGCGGTGGTCGGGTCTTCATAGACGTCGATGATCGCGTCTTGAGTGATATCCCAACGCATTTCAGGCTCAAAGGGCTGAACCACGTTGCCGCCGGAGTCGGTGATCTCATGAATCAGGGTGGGTTCCATTAACTGGCCATCGTTGGCAACCGTTGCAGCAGACATCAACACTTGCAGCGGCGTAGCGATCACGAATCCCTGTCCGACGCTGGCGATATAGGTGTCGCCAATGGCCCAGTTCTCTCCGTGGGCGATTCGCTTCCAGGTGGGATCAGGAATGGTGCCATCGGCCGTGTCGGGCAATTCCACGCCGGGATATTCGCCATAGCCGAGCGCTCTGGCATAAGTTCCCAAGCGGCAGATTCCCAACCCTTCGGGCACCTCATCTTTGTAGCCGCCGCCCAGCTTGTAGAAATAGACGTTGCTGGAGTTAGAGATGCCGCCAAGGAAATCAAGCTCGCCAAATCCGGCCCGGTTCCAATCGACGAACTCGCGCTCGTAGCCGGGGTCGTTGGGCGTATATTTTTCCGTGATGGTGATCTTGCCCGGCGTCTGAATGATTTGCTCGGGCGTGACAACCTCTTCGTTCAAGGCCCCCACGGCGGTGGAAAGTTTGAAAACGGAACCAGCCGGCAACTCCGCGCCAACAGCATGATTCAACAACGGATCACGCACATCGGCAAGCAATTGCTCATAATAGTAGGTTGGAATCACACGCGCCATGCGATTGTTCTCATAGGTCGGGAAGGAGACCATCGATAGGATTTCGCCGGTCTGGGGATTCATGGCGATGGCGACGCCGCTGGTGATGCGCAATTCCCCAAAGTAAGCATTCCAGCCGTTGATCTCCCTCATCAGCACCCCTCTGGTCGCCTCTTGCAAGCGGGCATCGATGGTCAGAGTAATATTTTGACCCGGAACCGAATCAATCACCGGGCGGACATCGCGCAAAATCTGCCCGGCGACATCGACCTCGACCACTCGCTGGCCCGGTTTCCCTCCCAGAATCGTTTCAAAGCTATTTTCGATGCCTGCATAGCCAATTTTGTCCCGGTTGGGCAAAAAGCCTCGCTCGCGGTAATACTCTTCATTAAGCTCTGTGATCGGGCCCAAAAAGCCAACGATCGAAGCGGTCAGGTCTCCGGTGGGGTAATCTCTGACCGGTTCAATTTCGATTTCTACACCGGGCCAATCGACCGCTTTTTCTTGAACGATCATAGCAGTCGTGCGGTCAACGTTGCATTTGATCTTGACCGTCCGGTAGGGAGCACTGGTTTGGCCGTAATTGACAATTTGAGCAATACCGTGATCGGAAACACAGGGCACATAGGGGCTGGCAGGCGTGATTTCACTCAGGTTCACAGGTACGCCAATGACAGCGGAAAGTTCTCGGAAGATTTCTTGAATCTCACCGACATCATCAGGCAGCGAGGCCGGGAGGATGGCAACATCGTAAGAGGCGATATTGCGGGCCAGCACAACACCGCGGCGGTCATAAATTACGCCGCGCAAGGCCGGCAAACTGATCTCGCTGATGCGATTTTCTTCCGCCAGAGCTACATACTCTTCATGGCCCAAAATTTGCAAATTCAGAAGTTGGGCGACAAAAAGGAGCATAACCAGGCCAATGATAATAGCAAAAATCCAAATGCGCCAAGAAGCAATTTGATTGGTTAAAGTAGTAGATTCGTTCATAATTCAATTTCTTCGGGATATACCCATTGGGCAATATCGCCAACGATAGCGTACACAGGGGCGGCAAGCAGAAGATTAAGCAACAAGCTCGGCAGGGTAATCAACTGCAAGACATCTAACCAGGGCAGTCTCGCGCCGCCCAAACGCACCGCCAGGGCAGATATGATATGACTGAACAAGGTACCGGTCAAGGTTATCACAACCATCGCCAAAATGGGCACCTTCCAGATTCGGCGTCGAATCAATACGGTCAACCCTGTGATCCCTAAGTAGGTGATCAAAGGAACGTAATACGGCAAGCTCGACACAAAGCCCATCATCAAAGCGGCAACCAAGCTCCAGTGCCAGGCTATCCGCACTCGTTCCTGGAGCGCCCAGGCAATCACCACCAACAAAAACAGGTCAGCGCTGCCGTGCAGCAATGGCATCCGACTCACGATCGCCGATTGGAGAATGGTCAAAACGATAAAAAGAGGGATCGATATCAAAATTGCCATAAAAAGATGATCAAGGAGCCTCAGGCGTGGGTTCGAGAGGAGTAATGTCGATCGGTTCGAAGTTGGTGATCACCAGCACAATTTCAAGTCGATCAAAATCAACCACGGGTTGGACAGAAGCACTTTGAAAGAGGGCATAATCTTGACTGCGCACGCCGGTCACCTGACCAACCAAAATATCGGGGGGATAGTTGCCTCCTAACCCCGAGGTTAAGATTAATTCCCCGGACTCGACGGCAATGTCTTGAGGAATCAAATCTAGATTGATATCGCTCGTGATTGAACCGGAAAGCTTCGCTTCGGCGCGAGTAGGCTCCAGACGGACATTGACGGTCACGGCCGGATCGGTGATAAGCTGGACGAGCGAGGCCGAAGCCGTGACCTTGGAAACCCGGCCGACCAAACCTTGCTGGGTGACCACAGGCATGCCGCGTCTGATATCATCATCCGAGCCGCGGTTGATGTGAATATATTTTACAAACGGGCTGGGGTCACGCCCAATCACGGTTGCGCCTACGTATTGATATTCCGGATAGGCGCGGGCAAAATCTAACAAGGCGGAGAGAATCCGGTATTCGGCCAATTGTTGCTGAAGTTCGATAATCTGAGTGCGCAAGTGGGCCACCTCGGCTTCCAACTCCACGTTGCGTTGACGTAACTCGGCAACATCGCGCGGTTCGGTCAGATACGATTGCAGGGCCTGAAATCGCGTCGAGACCCACGATTGAGCCGACACCAACGGGGAAAGGATCAATCGAGAGACGGGTGTCAAATAGCCTGCAAACGCCAAAGCAATCAAGCCGATCACAACCAATAACAAAGCGATCGGTTGCCATGGTAATGGAAATTTAACCTTCATAGATACCAAAAACGAGCCTCATACCTACCACGATTCTTGAGCTTCAAAGAAAACAACCGGATCAAGTCAGGCCTACCAACATCACCCCATCCATCGATCAAAATAGACCCGTTGCAATGCAAATTCAAAGTGCGTTAGAGCGCTCGGCTGGGGAGAAGAAAACCGACCTGGCTTTCGGGTTAGCCCCTGCCCGCCCGTCCAAGGCCAACAAAAAGGCTTGCCCAGGTGGTCATATCTTCTAAAGCGATTCCGGCACCGCGAGCGACACAACTCATCGGGTCTTCGGCAACCCAAGCACGGATATTGAGTTCACCGCTCAAGCGTTCATCCAACCCTTGGAGTAAGCTGCCGCCGCCGGTCATACAAACGCCCATATCCATCAGATCGGCTACAATTTCGGGAGGCGCTTCATCGAGAGCATCTTTGACCGTGTTGACGATCACATTGACGGAATCGGAGGTAGCCTCACGCAATTCAATCGAGGAAACTTCAATCGCCTCGGGCAAACCACTGAGAAGATTACGGCCGCGCAGCGTAAATGTTTGCTCCTGAGGCAAATGGTAAGCCGACCCAATTGCCATTTTAGCCTGCTCAGCCATATGTTGACCAATCAACAAATTATATTTCGTGCGCACATAGCGAATAATGTCTTCATCAAGTTCGTCGCCGGCCACGCGCAAAGAACGCGAAACGACGACGCCACTCATCGATAGGATGGCCACATCCGTGGTGCCGCCGCCGATATCGACAACCATGCTGCCGCGCACCTCTTCAATCGGCAATCCGGCGCCCAAAGCAGCAGCCACGGGTTCCTCCAATAAATAGACTTCACGCGCTCCGGCCGACATGGCCGCGTCATAGACTGCTCGTTTTTCAACCTTGGTGACACTGGCGGGAATCCCCACAACCACTCTCGGCCGCGGCACAGGCACAATGCTTTGTTGGTGCACCTTTCCAATGAAATACTCCAACATCGCTTGGGTAATTTCAAACTCGGAGATGACACCATCTCGCACGGGGCGAACAGCCAAGACATTGGCCGGAGTGCGCCCTACCATCGCTTTGGCGTTGGCGCCGATCGCGAGGGGCACGCGAGTCCGTTTATCGATGGCAACCCAGGAAGGTTCTTGGATAACAATACCCTTCCCGACCACATTTACCATTGTGTTTGCGGTGCCCAAGTCAATGCCGATGTCTAATGAAAAAAAACCTAATAGCCAGTTTAAGGGATTCAATGCCAACTTCGATTCCTTTTTGCATTCATGTAAGTCATTACGTTGTTTTCATCGCTCACCGCCAAGACAACATAGCTGGGGGGATTATACCAGGTTTGTCGGTTTGTTGCGGTTTTCCCACCGGCTAGCACGCTGGTACTACCCAAATGACTATCCGCAAAGTCGTCAAGATCACAAAACGTGGCCCTCTCAAGGAAATTCTCAATGATTCGGGTTCGCCGATATGTACAGGACAAGAAGTTGAACTTCTCGGTGTTTCATGCTCATTCTAGCCAGGGTGACGCCCACCCTGCTTACCCTTATGACCATTTTGAGCGGAAAAGTTCAACTTCTCCCCCGTTTTTTGAGATGATACAAATTCAACCCCAAAAACCGCTTGGAACGTCCCAAAGGTGTGGTTTAATTAAGCTGACGCCAAGAAAAACAAGGAGAACTCGCCCGTGAAGCATCCCAGCACATTTTTGTTACTCAGCTTGATCTTGATTTTTGGCCTGTGGTCTTTCCTTTTTCCCCAAGGTCCGATTCAGGCCCAAGAACAAACACCAACTCCCACCTCGACCCCTACCATCCCCGAGCTCGAAGCCGCTTACGATAACAATACCAGCATCGTCATCGGGGGCGTGGTCATTGTGGCCGTCATCCTTGTGGGTATTTTGATCCAACCCAAAAATAGTGGTGGTGGTTAGATAGTAAGTGACGCTTGCTCTAGCCGCCGTCCGTTCGACTGAGCGTTCGACTGAGCGTTCGACTGAGCGTTCGACTGAGCGT
>CAZJBA010000103.1:0-5440 GCA_964544065.1 uncultured Anaerolineales bacterium
ATCGCCCTGCGGGTGGCGCAAGGAATGGGAAAATTATTTAATCACCATTCCTTAGTGGTGGATGTGAACGGATACTTGATCAAGCTCCACAAAAAAGCCGTTCCCCAGCTAAAGTGCATCGTGGCGATGGCCAAGGGAACGGTGACGAGCAGGGCCGCTCGGTTGTGCTTGCGGGCCGATTGAATCCCGGCGATCAGCAATGCCGACAGGTAGATGACTGCTTCGGCCAGCAAGGCCCAACGCGCTAGGCGGAACCAAATTGAAAGCGTTCCCAAGAACAGCCAGGTGAGCACAAACGCCCCGGAGAGTTGCCGCCAGCGGAAAGTTTCCGGGTAACGCAGCAGCATGCGCAGTTTCCAGTAGCCGTAGCGCCAATATTGGCGGGCCAGCGCGCCCAGGGTGGGGCGAGCGAAATAAACTGTTTCAATGTCGGGATTCAGCCAGACGGTAAACCCGGCCTTGCGAACACGGACATTGAACTCGTAATCCTCGTTGGAGAGCAAAGTCTCATCGAAGGGGCCGATGGTTTCGACCAGGTAGCGGCGAAAAGCGCCGAAGGGGACCGTATCCGCTTCCCGGCCCTGGGCTCCAACGCGGTAATGGGCGTCGCCGACACCGAGGGGATGGGCCGCGGCCGCGGCGATTCCGGCAGCGATGGCGCCCGGCCCACCGGGGCGAATGATCCACACTCCGCCGACGTTATCGCCCAATCCGGACTCCAGCGTGGACACGCAGGTTTCGATGTAGTTGGGTCGCGGCACCGAATGGGCGTCCAGACGGACGAAAATCTCTCCCTGGGCGGCTTCCATGGCCCGGTTCAGCGCCGCGGGGATGACCCGTTGATGATTATCGACCAGCCGAATCACCAAGTCGGGATGGGCTTGTTGAAAAGCAGCGATCTTGTCCCGGGTTGCATCCGTGGACATGCCGTCGGCGACGACCACCTCCATCTCGGCGAGCGGGTAAGTTTGCGCCCGAATAGCATCCAGGAGCAGGGTAATCGTAGCCTGCTCGTTGTAACAAGGCACAATGATGGAGACGGTTGGCATGGGGTTGAAAAACGGGCGAGATCGTTATCGCACTGCTTACCCGACGGCGGCGATGGCTTCGATTTCCACCGCGGCGTCTTTGGGCAAGCGGGCAACCTCGACGGCCGAGCGTGCTGGAGGGTTCTGGCTGAAGAATTCGGCGTAGACCTCGTTCATAGCGCTAAAATCGTCCATATCGCGCAGGAAAACGGTCACTTTGACCACGTTCTCTAGCGAGGCGCCTCCGGCCTCGAGCACGGCCTGCAAGTTTTTGAGTGCCTGGCGGGTCTGGTCGCTGATTTCAGCGGAGACGAACTCCCCTGTGGAGGGATCCATGCCCAATTGCCCCGCTGTGAAGATCAAGTTGCCTGTCCGGATACCGGCCGAATAGGGGCCGATCGCTTTGGGGGCTTGTTTGGACGTCAATACTTTTTTTGCCATCATACTTTTCCTTTCAAAGACAATCCCCGCCTGCTGCGGGGAAGCTCAGACTCCCTCGGGAGCGGGGACGAGTTGAAAAACGGTGCCGCGCTCGAAAGTGTTCGTTGCTCCCATTGTACCGAAAAGTCGCATTTCTTCAAAGTCCGGAATTTTGATGTTTATGTGATGCAGAGCGAAACAGGCTATAGAACATGTTTCAACATGTTTTGCGTGTCAGCAGATGAATTCATTCATCTGTTTTTAGGGCTGCTGCTGCAGCCGTCGCTCCGTCTCCGTCAGAATTTGAAATTTTGGTATCGTTTTGCTCTTGTCTGGATTATACTAGGGTTACGTGCATCTGCCGCACGGGTTGTTGGAGAAACTATTGTTGAATCATAGCCGGTTTGGAGGATAGACATGACACGATTAGATCAATTTCGAGACTATCGCCAGACGATGACCGCCCGCATCGCTGGAATCGATCATCTCGGCATCAAGCGTTTTTTCAATTTGGATACCGCTGCGTACCGTGATGACGCTTTGGACGCGAAGACCAAAGAATTGCTGGGATTGGTCGCTTCGGCAGTGTTGCGCTGCAACGATTGCATCGATTATCATCTCGATCAATGCGTCCAGGCCGGATGGAGCGACGATGAACTGTATGACGCCCTCAATGTTGCTTTGGTCGTCGGGGGCAGTATCGTCATCCCGCACCTGCGTCACGCTGTTGAAACGATCGATATGCTTCGGGCTGAATCGGAATGAGCGAGCGCGAAGTCGTTGTTGTCGGCGGTGGCCCGGCCGGATTGATGGCCGCCGGACAGGCGGCGGAAGCGGGCGGGCGCGTCGTCTTGCTTGAAAAGATGAAATCGCCCGGTCGTAAACTGCTCCTGACCGGCAAGGGACGCTGCAACCTGACCAACACGGACCCAGTCCGGGAAGCGCTGAAGCATTTCAATCCCGGCGGCAAGTTTTTGACTCAGGTGTTTTACCGCTTTTTCCAATCTGAACTGGTCGCCTTTTTTGAAGGTTTGGACGTGCCCACCGTGGTCGAGCGGGGCGGCCGCGTTTTTCCCGCCAGCCAGGAAGCCAGCCATGTGGTTGACGCTCTCTTGGATTGGGTGCGCGATCGAGGAGTCCGCATCCACACCCAGGCACCGGTCACCGACCTTGTCGTGGAGGGAGGACGCGTTGTTGGTGCGCAGACTCCCGATCACGTCTACCGCGGCGATGCCGTCATCCTGGCCATGGGCGGGGCCGCCTACCCGGGCACCGGCTCCACCGGCGATGGTTACGATTTGGCCCGGTCTGTCGGCCATCATATTGTGCCCATCCGCCCAGCGCTGGTGCCCCTGACCACGGAGGGGGATGTTGCCCAGCGATTGAAGGGCTTGAGTCTCAAGAACGTGCGCGTCAGCGTGTGGCTCGATGGGCAGAAAGAGACTGATAGGTTTGGCGAGATGCTGTTCACTCATTTTGGCGTCTCCGGCCCGATCATCTTGACTCTCAGCCGCCAGATCGTCGACGCCCTCCGCGAGAATCGGGACGTGGAACTTTCCATCGATCTCAAACCGGCCCTCGATCATCCCACCCTGGATGCGCGCCTGTTGCGCGATCTGGACGAGCAGGGCAAGCGCTATTTTCACAACATGCTCAAGGGGTTGCTGCCTAGCAAGTTGATTCCCGTTTGCATCGACTTGACCGGCATCCCGGCCCGGAAGCGGAATCACCAGATCACCAGCGAGGAGCGTCAGCGCTTGCGCCTGTGGCTGAAAGATTTTCGCCTGTGCATCAGCGGGCACCGTTCCTTTCGGCAGGCGATCATCACCGCCGGAGGCGTGGAGACGACCGAGGTCGATCCGGTCACGATGGAATCGCTCTTGGCACCGGGGCTCTATTTTGCCGGGGAAATTCTCGATGTCGATGCCGATACCGGCGGCTACAATTTGCAGGCTGCTTTTTCAACCGGATGGGCCGCGGGCCGGGCAACGGCCTCCGACTGAGGCAGCCAGCTAGAGGGGGATCGTGTTTCCAAGGTGGTTATCTTTTCGGAATGGTTTTGTCGCTCGCATTTTCAAGAAGCCCCGCTATGTGGACGAAGTGACTTGCACCGGTTGTCGGCAATGTGAATGCGCTTGTCCGATCGACTTGCCCAATTCCTTCGATTTGAATATGGGCGCGACCCACGCCATTCGCGTTCCCTTTTCGACCGCAGTTCCGCAAGTTGCTGTCTTGGATATGGACAATTGCATCTTATGTGGGCAATGTGACCGGGTCTGCCCCGTTGCTTCAGGGCAAGCGCATTTGCACACCATTAGCGCACTGAACTATGTTGCGCTCGCTTCGCCGTGCGCACCTTCGGTGTTGCGTGCTTCGCATGCGCGCCTTGGCGAGTGTGCGGTTTTGCCAGACTCGCACCCTGCGACCCTGCTTCCCCCTGCGGGGACGCAAAGCGAGGCTGCTTGTTTTCACATGGTGGTTGTCTAAATGCGATTTCCCTGCCCGTTGCTCTGAAGACTATTGACTTAATGTCTATAGTTGTTTATACTATAGACATCAGTTCAGATAGGTGAGCAAGGAGGAACACAGATATGCCCCGTGGAAGAGGACGAGGGGGCGGCAGAGGACGTGGACGAAGACGCCGAGGCCGCAGAGTGAGAGGTTTTTTGCGCCCTTGTTTGTTGGTTGCTTTGACCCGCGGCGAGGGTCACGGTTATAGTTTGTTGGACCGCCTGGAGAAGTTTGGTTTCGACAGCGAACAGCTCGATTCTAGCCTGGTCTACCGCGCCCTCCGCGACATGGAAGAAGCTGGCTGGGTCGAATCTCGCTGGGATGATGACAGCCAGGGGCCCCGGCGGCGCGTTTACCGGATCTTGCCCCAAGGCGAGACTCATCTTGAAGAGTGGATCGGCGACTTGCGCCGAACCCGTGATGAGATCGACCATTTGGTCCAAGCCTATCAAGAGGAAGTTGAATCGAGGTGATGTCCTATGATCTATGTTGATCGTGAGCATTGTACCGGCTGTGCGCTTTGTCTGGATGCCTGCTCGTCCGGCGCGCTTGCTCTTCATGACGACGTTGCTTTCATCGATCAAGAACTTTGCGAAGGATGCCAGGCGTGTGTGGATATTTGTCCAACCGATGCCATTCTCGTGGCTGAGATTGTTGAAGCCGATCAGCAGCCCTCGGCTCCTATCGAGGCGGTGTCTCCACCTCCCGTGGAGATGATCACCGAGCAACCCCGGCCTGATTCTTCCGGCCTGGGAACGGTGGTCGGCTCAGCGCTGCTAGATGTAGCTCCTCGGCTGATCAATTTGGCCGTGGACTGGCTCGAGCGTCGCGCTACTCCCATCGATCAAACTAGCATGATCCAGAATCAGACAACCCCACAACGCCGCGTTGCCACCCGGACAGATGAACGTCAGGGCCGCGGCCGCAAGGCTGGCCGCAAGCGGCGACGGCGCGGGCGAAACAGAAATCGTACCTAGACTTGAATGAAAGGAGGTGAACAAGATGCCAGGTGGTGATCGAACAGGCCCTATCGGTCAAGGACCGATGACCGGACGAGGTTTTGGTACTTGCAGCGGCAGTGACCGCCCCGGAGCTGCCTACGCTGGCCCCGGTATGGGGTTTGGGCGTGGGCGTGGTTTTGGTCGCGGATTCGGACGTGGTTTTGGACGCGGTTTCCGCGGGCGTGGCGCCATGCCTGCTTTTGGCTGGAATGCCTACGCTTCCCCCGCACAACCCCTGAACACCGAAGACGAAGCCAATCTGCTCAAGGCGCAAGCCAAGCAACTGCAAAACACACTCGACCGGATTAATGAACGTTTAGATGAACTGGAGAAGTAGTTAACTTCGAAGCGGAGCGCACTTTTCAACGTGACAGCGAAAATCCGTTTTAGCAGTGCGCTCCGCTCCCCTAATCTTACCACAAAGGAGGTGAACGAGATGGGACGTGGACGAAGTGGAAGTGGCCGTGGCGGAGGCCGCGG
>CAZJBA010000103.1:5540-10814 GCA_964544065.1 uncultured Anaerolineales bacterium
ACCCCTTTCAGCGCTCGTTTTGGGCGTTGCGAAACTTTTATTTTTATCGATACCGAAACCCGTGAGTGGGAAGCGAAACCCAACCCCGCTGCCGCGGCGCGCGGCGGCGCCGGACCCCAGGCAGTTCAATTCCTGGTCAACAACAGCGCAGAGGCCGTCGTCAGTGGCCGTTACGGCCCGAATGCCTATTCCGCTCTCGAAGCCGCCGGTATAGACGCTTATATCGCCCCGGAAGGCACACCGGAAGAAATTTTGGACAAGTTCCTGGCTGGAGAACTCGAACAGGCCGGTTCGGCCTCGGGCCCCGGCCTGCACGGTGGAGGCCGCTAGCTGAGATGATTATCGCTGTTGCCAGTGGCAAAGGCGGCACCGGCAAAACCACCGTCGCCACCGCGCTCGCCCAAGCCGTCGGCGGGAATAGCGCTTCGGTATCCTTCTTGGATTGTGATGTCGAGGCCCCCAATGCTCATATCTTCTTGCGCCCAGACCTGACCGAGCGCCAGCCGGTACACAACCTGATCCCGAAAGTGGACGAAGACTTGTGTACCGCCTGCGGACGTTGTGGTGAGGTCTGCCAGTTTCACGCCATCGTTGTCTTGGGAAAGAAAACGCTCGTCTTCCCGGAGATGTGCCATGGTTGTGGAAGCTGCACGCTGATTTGCCCCGAGGAGGCCATCACCGAAAAACCGGAGCCTCTCGGCGTGCTCGAGGGTGGTCACGCTGTGGGCGAGATTGACTTTGCCCACGGCATCCTTAACGTCGGTGAGCCCATGGCCGTGCCGGTGATTGCCCAATTGAAGAAATGGAATCAACGCATGGATGCTGACTTTGTCGTGCTCGATTCCCCTCCTGGCGCGTCATGCCCCGTGGTGGAATCCGTCCGTGGCGCCGATTACGCTCTGCTCGTTACCGAGCCGACTCCCTTTGGCCTCCACGACCTGCGCCAGGCTCACGTTTTGACCCAGGAAGTTGGCGTCCCCGCCGGGGTGATCATCAACCGGGCGGGCGTCGGCGATGCTGGCGTGGAAGAATATTGCGACCAGGTCGATTTGCCCATCTTGATGCAAATTCCGCTCGACCGACAAATCGGTGAAGGGATTGCCCAGGGCCAGACCTTGTTGGAAATCAAGCCCGACTATGAGACTCGCTTTGAAAGGCTGTACGACCAAATCGAGACTCTGGTGGCTGAAAGGGGGCCGCGATGAAGCAACTGGTCATTTTGAGCGGCAAAGGCGGCACCGGCAAAACCAGCGTGGCAGCCGCGTTCGCCGATTTGCTCGCCTCTGACGGGTCGCCTTACCAAGCCGTCTTGGCCGACGCCGATGTCGATGCCTCCAACCTGGAGTTGGTGCTTTCACCCGAAAAACTCTCATCGGAAGATTTTCGCGGCGGCCCCATCGCCGAGATCGACGCCGATCTTTGCACCGCCTGCGGTATCTGTGAGCAGGTTTGCCGCTTCGATGCGGTTTTATCCCCCTCTACCCGTGGGAGAGGGGATAGGGGTGAGGGTTATAGCATTGACCCGATCGCCTGCGACGGCTGCGCTGCCTGCGTCTACCAGTGTCCGGTGGAGGCGATCACGATGCACGATCAGGTCGTCGGAGCCTGGTTTCAATCGCAGAGCCGCTACGGCCCTCTCTTTCACGCCGAGTTGAAACCGGCCCAGGAGAATTCCGGCAAACTGGTCACTCTGGTCAAGCAGCAGGCTCGGCTTTTCGCCCTGGATGAGGAGTACGATCTCGTCCTGGTCGACGGCCCGCCGGGAATCGGGTGCCCGGTAATATCAGCGGTATCAGGCGCCGACTTGGCCCTGATCGTCACCGAGCCGACCGCCTCCGGAGTCCACGACATGCGCCGCGTCCTGGAGACGACCGATCATTTTGATGTGCCTTCCCTGGTCTGCATCAACAAGGCCGATTTGTATCCCCAGGGGGCGGCAGAGATCGAGTCTTTTTGTCAGGAACGAAACATCCCTGTGGTCGGGCGAATCCCCTTCGATACCGCCGTCACCGAGGCGATGGTCAAGGGCCAACCTGTGACGGCTTATAGTCGCAACCCTGTCTCGGAGGAGATGCGCCGTGTCTGGGAGCGAGTGATGTCTCACTTGGATGAAATTGATTCCGGACGGTGAAAGGTGAACCCATGGATGCCTTGAAAGAAACGATTAACGAAAAATTGGGCACGGTCATTGACCCCGAAACGGGCGCCGATGTCGTTCGCATGCGCCTGATCGAAGACCTTGAAGTCGGCGAAGATGGTCGAGTACAATATGTTTTCCGGCCATCATCGCCGGTTTGTCCGATCGCCGTGCATTTGGCCCAAGAAATCAAACAGGCGGTCGCCCAGGTTCCTGGTGTGACTGCACAAACCATAACGGTCACCGGTTACGTGGCCGCAGAAGAATTAACCAAATTGATCAACGAGGAGTAAAATGATGCGTATAGCCATTTCAGCAGATAGCAATGACGGGTTGAACAGCACCGTCGCCCATCACTTTGGGCGCTGCCCTTATTTCGTTTTGGCCGATGTCGAGGATGGAGAGGTTCAAGATGTCAACGTGATTGATAACCCTTACTATTCCGCCCATCAGCCTGGCCAGGTTCCTGGTTTCATCCAGGAACAGGGCGCCGATGTGATGCTCAGCGGCGGGATGGGGCGACGCGCCATCCAGTTCTTTGAGCAGTACGGCATCGAGTCCGCTACCGGTGCGACCGGTACGGCTGGCTCGGCCTTGGAGTGTTATCTCAGTGGCGACATGAGCGCTGCTGCCCCATGTAAGGAGAGCGAAGAGCATCATCGTCATGGGCATTAGAGTCAGGGATCAGGGATTAGGAAGCAGGGATCAGGTAGGTAGTATGAATCTTTTTGAAGAGGTATTGGCTACTTTGCCGCAGGGGGAGGTGCTGGATGTTTTCATCGGCCTACACTGGACTTTGGTCGGTGTTCAGGTCGATGGTTCGCAACGCTATGGCCTCGCTTCTTCCCTGGGCAGAGATCACCACCATACCGGCGAGCCGGATGTGCCCCAGGCGGGCGAGTTGACCGATTACACCGCCCTGGAGTTGGCCCGTCTGACGCACTCGGAGAGTATGTCCCTGGCCAGCGTTGGCACCGCCGCGCTGAACGCCCTGATTCCGCCGCAGCCGGATACCTGGGTGAACGTCAACGCCGAGGAGGTCATCGCCGAGCATGGCGCCGGAAAGATGGTTGCCCTGGTGGGGCATTTTCCCTTCATCCGCCGGTTGGAAGACCGGGTCGGAGAGTTGGTCGTCATCGAGCGCAATCCCCGGCCGGGTGACTTGCCCGCCTCCGCCGCCGATGAGGTCATCCCCCAGGCCGGTGTGGTCGCCATTACCGGCACCACCTGGATCAACAAATCCCTGGAAGATCTGCTCGAGCTTTGTCAGCCTGATGCCCATGTGATTTTATTGGGTCCGAGCACACCCCTCAGCCCGGTTTTGTTCGACTATGGTGTCGATATGCTTTGCGGCGCTGTCGTCGAATCGATCGAACCGGTCAAACGGGCGGTCTTGCAGGGCGGCAATTTCCGCCAGGTGCACAAAGCTGGGGTAAAATTGGTTACGATTTCAAAATCTTAGAGCTCAACGCAGAGACGCAGGGAATTATTTTGTTTTTCTCCGCGACTCACTAGGCGTGTTTTTTACCAGGTGTGCAAAGCACACCCACTCTACGCCTCTGCGTTAAAGCTTGTAATATTAGGAGAGTTCAAAAATAGAGGAACGATGGCAGTACGAGAAATATTGGTATACGAAAAAGACAAAGGCGATTTACGCAAAAAGAGCAAACCTGTGGCTGAAGTCGATCAGGAGGTCGAAGATATAATTCAAGACCTCAAGGATACACTCGATGCCAGCGGTGACGGCCTTGGCTTGGCCGCCCCCCAGATTGGCGCTAACAAACGGGTCGTGTTGGTTCAATTTGGCCAGGGTGACGAGGATGACGAAGAACAGCCCGGCTCGCCGGTTGCTTTGATCAATCCAAAGATCATGGATGCCCGGGATGGACGCAAGGACTTTGACGGTTGTCTTAGTTTTCCTGGCTTATATGGTGAAACGACGCGTCCTCACTATTTGCGCGTGACCGGTCGCTATGAGAACGGCGAACCGTTCGATGAGGAGTTCACTGGCTTTGACGCTGTTGTCGTCCATCACGAGATCGATCACCTCAACGGAGTGTTGTTCATTGATCGTATTGACGATCCGGATGACCTTTACCGGGTTCGTAAGACCGAAGATGGTGACATGGTACGGATTCCTGCCGAGATGCCCAAATGAATTATGTCTACGGCCCGGTGCCCTCGCGCCGCTTGGGGCAGTCCCTGGGCATCGATCCCATCCCCCTGAAGACTTGTACTTGGAACTGCGTCTATTGCCAATTAGGCCGTTCCCGCCCGATGATCAACCAGCGGAAGGATTATTTCCCGCCGGAGGCGATCCTGGAAGAAGTGAAACAGGCCTTGGCCGCCCACAAAGAGGGCGAGATCGATTGGGTCACCTTTGTCGGTTCGGGGGAACCGACTCTCCACGCCAGCCTGGGATGGATGATCCGCCAGGTCAAGGCGATTACCGATTTGGCCGTTGGCCTGATTACCAATGGGGCCTTGCTTTATCGCCCGGAGATGCGTCAAGAAGTGTCCGCTGCGGATGCGGTTATGCCTTCCCTCGATGCTGGCAACCCCGACCTGTACCGGGAGATCAACCGGCCTCACCCTGAATTTACCTTAGAACGTTTGCTGGACGGATTAATCAACTTGCGGCAAGAGTATGGGGGGCAGATTTGGGTGGAAGTCATGCTGGTAGGTGGCCTGAACGACACTGAGGAAGCGCTGCGTGATATTGCTTCCGCCTTGCAGAAGATTCAACCTGACCAAGTTCATATCACTCAACCTACTCGGCCTCCTGTGGAAACCTGGGTGCAGCCTCCTGACCAGGAAGGTCTCCTGCGCGCTCGTGCCATCCTTGGAGAGATTGCTCACATTTCCCATCCGGCCAGCGGAGAATTTGATCTCAGCGGCTATGACGATGTCATCGATGCGATTTTGTCGATCATCTCCCGCCATCCCATCCGGGAGCAGACATTGATCCGCACGGTGGCGCGGTGGTTCCCCGATCAGGCCAAGGACGCTTTGCAAGCGCTCGAGGCCAGCGGGAGAGCCCAGGTGGTCGAGCGCTACGGCGTTCGTTTTTGGAGCGCGTCGCCCTCGTTTTATCCCGTTGAAGAAAAAGTGCCTTGATCGCTATTTTTATTGATAGG
>CAZJBA010000104.1:0-10687 GCA_964544065.1 uncultured Anaerolineales bacterium
TTCAACTTCTTCGGCCGGGGCATCCAGGTTGCATTCCGTGGGGTCAACAATGACCTCAACTTCTTTTTCAACAACAACCTCTTTTTCGACCTCAACTTCGACGGTCTCGACGATGGTCTCGCCTTCTTTCTCGACGACGACGGTCTCGATGATCGTCTCGGGTTGGCAGGCGGCCAGCGCTAAGGAAAGGGCTGCAACCAGTCCTACCAAGAGCCAAAATTTATGTTTACGCATTTCACACTCCTCCAAAATTGGAATTAATTTTTTGATTTAACTTACTCTACTGATGCGGGTATTGCTAACGCTTCTACCAATCTTCGCCAGGCACCACCTCCTTTCTTGATCACCTAAACCTTTGATTAATACTCGTAAGTACTTGAGGGTTTCTGACCACAAAGGGACGCAAAGTGCGTCCTGTGGGAAGTTCAGAAAGTTTTTTTAATCACCAAGAGAACGTTCTTGTTCTTGGGGCCCCTTGGTGGTTAATTCTGCGTTGATCACTTCTTCGAGTAGACGTCGGCCTGGCTGTAGAAGAAAATAATGTCGACAAAACCGCCTTCTTCAAACCCGAAGACGTGCCACTCATCCCTGGGGTAATGGAGGGTCATGCCTGCCTCCAGGGGGACCTTTTCACCCAACTGATCCGGTTCGTCTCCACTGCCACCGTAGCGGGTCCAGCCCTCGTCGGCGCCCAAAATGTAAACGATCTCCTCGGCGTGGCGGTGTGGCTCCATCGGTCCGCTCTCAGCGGAATAATACGCGAAGCCCATCGTCATAATGTCGCTTTGCGAGACCGCGCCCGACTGGCTGACGAGCAGTTGGATGACGCGGCCGGGCAATTTCTTCTTGGTAACATCTTCTCTCTTGATCAATTTCATGGGATCATCTCCTCGTAAAAATAGTTGGCTTGCTTTCTCGTTCCTCTACAGCTTGCCATCGCGTGTGGTGCTGCGCTGGATCAATCGGGGCAAAATCCAACGCATCTCGGCTTCGTCGCCTGGGTTTTCGATGGCGTTCATCAACACTTCAATCGTGGTATCAACCATCGGTTTGAAGGGCTGCCGGATGGTGCTCAGCGAATAACAGGGCCATTGTGCCATCGGGATGTCATCAAAGCCGATAATGGAAAGATCGCCGGGAACTTTGAGGTTGAATTCGTGGCGAGCGACATCCAGGGCGCCCATGGCCATCAAATCGTTGGCACAAAAAATCGCATCCGGGCGATCATCGCACTGCAATAACCGTCGCGTGGCCTCACAACCTGATTCATAGGAGTAATCCCCTTGCTCACACAGGTCCAACCGGCGGCCATGCTGCTCCAACACTTCGACAAATCCCTGATGCCGGTCTCTGTTCGTGGAGCTTCCCTCCTCACCGGCGATATAGGCCAAACACTCGTGGCCACCTTCTAAGAGAGTTTGAGCAGCCAAGCGTCCCCCTTCGGTGTTGTCGCAACAAACCGCGTTGACATGACCTCCATGGGTATAACGGTTGAACAAAACAATTGGGGTGCCCGTCTTGGCATATTCTGCAGCCATCTTCGAAGACAAGGTCGCCGAGGTGATGATGACGCCATCGACCCGGTATTGGAGCGCCGTGGGCAGGCGTTCTTCCATCTCCTGGCTATCTTCAACGTTGAGCAACAACGTCGAATAACCCCGTTCCTGCAACCGGCGGGTGAAATCTTTGATCATCCGGGCGTAGAAGGGATTGGTAAAGCGGACGATGACCAAGCCGATGATCCTAGTATCGCGCTGCACCAGGCTGCGTGCAATTGCATCAGGACGGTAGCCCAAATCTTCGGCAACGGCCAAAATTTGTTCCCGTTTTTGATCGGAAACGCTGCCATCATCCGTGAAGGTGCGCGAGACCGTCGCCTGCGACACGCCTGCCCGGCGGGCAACATCTTTTTGAGAAACGCGCTGTTTTCGCCTTGGCTTATTAGCGGAAGATTGGTTCTGTTTTTCCATCAATGCTCCCTTCACAACCTGATCAAATCTAATTCGGCCAGCTTCTCTGCGCTGGGAATGCCAGTCTCGCTCCACTGGCGGTAGGCGTAATAGTCGCTCAACATCTGCCCCAAGGGAGGCAGTTGATTGGTCAGTGCTTCATCATCTCGATTATGTGTCAGGAAACGGGGTGGCAGGAAATCGTCTTTGCGGCTGACACCCAGACGGGTGTTATAAAGACGCTTGAGGGTGAAAACACGCTCACCGATCTTCATCAGGTCGTCAACGCCGACCTCGCGGCCTGTGACCAAGTTGAACCATTTAACCACATTGGTTAAACTGACCGCATGGCCCACTTGGGCAAAGCGACACATGATCAACGTGTCATTCATGCTCTGAAAATTCTGCAATTTAGCAGTAAATTCTGCCAACCCTTCCAATTGATAAGAAGGGTGCGGTTCAGCCAGCCCAATTTCTGGGGCTTTCAATCCAAGTTCATAGGCGTGGCCCCAACTACGGTTGTGGCAAGCGCCCCGGGCGGCGGTGGCGTAAGAAAGTCCCTGGCTCCAGAAGCGGCGGGGATCATGGGCCGAAGGCTCCAACCCTTTGACATGAACGGCAAACTCGACCGCATTGTGGCCCAACCGTTCGGCTGCCTGTTTGACGCCATCGGCCAACACGTCGCCAATCCCTTCTCGTTTGGCAATCCGGTGGACCATTTCCACCAACGCCTCGCCGCTGCCCCAGCTGAGATCGAGCCCATCGGTATCGACCGTGGTGATGATCCCGCGCTCGAAGGCTTCCATGCCAAAGGCGATCACCGAGCCGGTCGAGATGGTGTCGAGGCCATAACGGTTGCAGAGCACATTGGCCTGGCTGATCGCTTCGAGATCGTCAACCAGGCATTCTCCCCCCATCGTACCGACGGTTTCATATTCGGGGTCCTCTGCGTCGAGTGGAGCGTACGGCCCCTTTTTGATCTTGATGTGGCGACCACAGGCGATCGGGCAACCCCAGCAGGCTTTTCTACCCACCAGGATCGTCTCTTCCATCCGTACCCCGGAGATCTTTTTGGCGCCATTTTGCCAGCGGCTGCCGGCCCAGTTCTTGAGGGGGAAATTGCCCAAATACTCGTATTTCTCCACGCCTCCTGCGGTGCCGTATTGGCGAAACGACTCGGTGACCTCGCGGATGTGGGGCAAGGCCTGGCGCACGCTTGCTTTGAGGCCTTCTTCATCGGTGACGGGGATCGGCTTGGTGCCGAAAGCGACTATGGCTTTGAGATTTTTAGAACCCATCAGCGCGCCCAGGCCGGTGCGGCCCGCGGCGCGCATGATCCTGCCAAAATGGGGAATGCTGGCAATGCGAACCTGATTCTCGCCCGCCTGGCCAATCACCGCAGCGGTGGCTTTTTGATGGGTTTGTTCTTTGAGCCATTGGGCGGATTGATAAGCATCTTGCCCCCAAACAGGCTCGGCGTCACGGAGCTCTGCGCCATCATCGTGAATCCAGAGATAAACGGGCGAATCCGCTTTGCCCGTGACAACGACGCCATTGTAGCCTGCTTTTTTCAATTGGACGCCCCAGGAACCTCCCACGTTGGTTTCGCCCAACAAGCCGGTCTGGGGGGAACGAGCGACAAGATGATGGCGCCCGGAGGAGGGTACCCGCGTGGCCGTAAAGGGTCCTGTCCATGCGACGAGGACGTTCTCCGGCCCCAAGGGATCGGTATCCGGCGCGGTTTGGTCATAAAGAATTTTGGCCCCCACACCGGCACCGCCAATATAATCTCGGGACCAACCAGGATCCACGGGGAGGATTTCTACGCGTTTGTTGGTCAAATCTACACGTAAAAACTGGCCTCGATATGCAAGCATTCAAACTCCTTCGTGTTGGTGAACAAACGCCCCGCTCGAATACGCATTCATAGCGTGACGTTTTTCGTTGGCCTCTTGGACATCGTCAAGACTCGCTTATCAATGTCAACAGATGTGGGAATGACGGGGGATCAAAGTCGTGTATACGTATACATGTATACGTATACAAAGTTATCACAACCAAAGGAGCTTGTCAAGAACAGATGCTTGCGAATTCAGTTCAATTGCGTATCCAGCCTTGTCAATGTGTAAGGAACTAACGAAGCTCTGCCTCGCTCGCTTTGCGTACCTACGGTAAAAACAACTAAAAACTCTGCGCCTTCCCGCCAGGGATGCTGTGCACGCCCCACGGGCGACATCGTGTGCATCTCTCCGACTCTGGGTTAAAGCATTTTCGAGTTTCGACGTAAAAATCTTGTCTCATCTGGCGCTGCACTTCGCTGTGCGCACCTTCGGTGTTGCGTGCCCTTTGGGCAAGGCGTGCAAAGCCGAAGAATTTTGCCCTTCAAGGAGGTCATGGTAAGGTCTTTGTTGAGTATAATGGTGCCATATGACCGAAGAATCGAAAGTTCGCCGTTTGGCCTATTGGCTGCTGAAAGACGTCAACAAGGCAATTCGCGATTTCAAGATGATCAACGCTGGCGACCGCGTTGCCGTGGCTGTCTCCGGGAGCAAGGACAGCCTCAGCTTGCTGCGTTTACTGGACTGGCGCCGCGAATTCGAGCAGCATGACTATGACATCGCCGCCATCCACGTCAACGGTGACGCCAACGGGCCCAGGAAAACACCCCATCAACCCCTTTTGGATTGGTTCGAGCAAAACGAGTATACCTACGCGGTCGAGCCGATTTATTTGCCCGCAAACGAGCCTCTGCCGATGGACTGCCACCGCTGCACCTGGAACCGGCGGCGCACGATTTTCGAGACCGCCGATCGCCTAGGTTGCAACCTGGTCGCCATGGGGCATCACGGCGATGATTTGGCCGAGACGACGCTGTTGAACTTGCTCTACCATGGCCGGGTGGAAACGATGGCCCCCAAGGCGGCCTACTTCGACGGGGTCTTCGACTTGATTCGCCCGCTGTGCTACTTGCCGAAGGCGGACATCCGGCGCTTTGCGCGCGCTTGTGACTTCCCCGAAGCGCCACCCGCGTGCCCCCAAGCCGATGACAACCAACGCACGTTGATCAGGCAATTGATTCAGAAGGCGGAAGAGAGTTGTCAGGACGCGCGCGTCAATCTGCTGCAAGCAGGGCTAGAGGGAATCAGGGCAGGGGAATCATGAAAACGCGCCTTGCAGGGTCACAAGGCGCGCTGGGGAACAACAAATTTCACACAAACGGAATCAGGCTGCGGTGCCCGCGTGAGGTTCCTTGATTTTGATCAGAGCCAGCAACGAGAACAAGAACAACATCCCATAAATGGTCATCAATAGAGTATAGCCTAAGGTGTCGCCAATCGGCCCGCCGATGTAGGCACCCACCGCGCCGGCGCCCGCTCCGGCCAAATTGGAAATGCCCAAAAAGCGACCGGCTTCCAGGCGAGGGACAATGTCGGTGCCCAAAGCCCAGTTGGCGGTGTAGAAAAAGCCCGCGCCGCCCCCGATTAAGCAGCCGCCGATGTAGATCAGGGTCATATCCTGGGCGGCCACGATCATGAAGGTACCGAGAGCGGCCATCAAACCGCTGCCGACCAAAACAGGCTTGCGGCCAAAATGGTCGGCAAGCCAGCCGCTGGGCAAGGCGGTGACCAGGATAAAGACGCCCACGAACAAGACCAGTTGCGAGGCCGGACCGGCAGCCTGGGCGCCGCTGAGATGAGGGAACTTCTCTTGAAGGAAATAGACCACAAAACTGGCAATGTTGTTGACGCCGACCAAAAACGCCAGCCGGTTGATCACCCACCAGGTGAATGAGGGTTTTTGCTCCGCCCGTTCGCCCACGCTGATTCGAATGCTAAACCACACGCCCAACCCGATGGCGACGCTCATGCCCAGCAAGCCAACCAAACCAGCGATGATGTTGGCGCTGGTGAGGGAATATTTCATCGCCCAGGCTGTGCCTATTTTGACGCCCTTGCCAGCCCCCAAAATGATGACCGTAAAGGCTGCCGTCATGAACAGGAGACGCAGGATTGGCTGCCAGTCCAGGGGGCCGGGTTCCTTTTTGAGCGGCTGCTCAGGGGCCAACATGGCGATGGCCATGCTAGCCAACATGGCCAGGGAAAGAGCAATGAGCGCGCCCCAAAGATTATCGGCCGCGATCATCTTGCCAACCACAAAGGAGACGAAGATGAGCGGCAGGGGCAATTCGAACAGGGCTTTGACGCCGGAAAAGCGGCCGCGTTTCTCTTCCGGAACCAGATCGGGAATCAGGCCCTGGGTGGCGGCATGGGCCGTATTGGAGGAGATCATCGAGAAGATGTAGAGCACAAATAAGACCCAAAACCCGGTCATACCGTCTAGTCCGGCCGTGAACCCCATCAACATGAAGATGACCACCTCGCCAAGCGTGCCTGCCATGATGAAAGGCCGACGGCGGCCCCAACGGTTTCGGCTGCGGTCGGAGAACATGCCCATGAGTGCCTGCATCAACAAGGCGACCATCAAGGCCCACAGACGCATGGTGCCCATGTAGGCCCCTTTGGTCTCCTCGCCGACAAAACTTTGGATCAGCAGGGGCAAAACCAGCGGCGTGAGCACCTGGGAACGGGCGGTCAGGGCAAACCAGTATACGTTGATGGTGATATAGTCGTACCAGCGCATGGCTCGTTTCATTGAAAGGCTCCTTTGAAAGCGCTCGCTCTGTGGTTCTTCGGCAAATCAATCAGTCCCGAAACGGATACTCGGGCTGGCGCTGGTGCCAAGCGGTTAAATTTTGGTAAAGATGGGTGGCATGGAACAAAAGGTCTTCGCGGAAAGGCGGCCCGATCAACTGCATGCCGATGGGCAAATCCCCCTGGTCGAACCCGACCGGGAAGGTGATCGCCGGCACCCCGGCCAAATTGATCGGCAGGGTGTAAATATCTTCCAAGTACATGGAGAGCGGGTCGCCGCGATGGGCGCCAATCTCGAAAGCCGTAGTCGGCGCGACGGGTGCGGCGATCAAATCGACGTTCTCAAAAGCACGCTCAAAATCCTGCTGCATCAGCGTGCGCACCTTTTGGGCCTTGCCGTAGTAAGCATCCTGGTACCCGGCCGAGAGCGCATAGGTCCCCAGCATGATGCGACGTTTGACCTCCCGCCCGAACAGCTTGCCACGGGTTTGGCGGAACATTTCCATGAGCGTGTCATCTTCCAGGCGTGGGCCGTAGCGAACGCCGTCGTAACGAGCCAAATTGGCGGAGGCCTCGGCGGGCGCGATCAGATAATAGACCGGGACGGCGTATTCGGTGTGAGGTAGTTGAATCTGCTCGATTTCCGCACCCAGTTTCTCGAACTCTGCCACCGCTGCGCGCACAGCCGACTCGACTTCGGGATCAAGCCCTTCCTGGAAATATTCGGCCGGGATGCCCACGCGCACGTCCAGGGGCGCTTCCGTTTCATGGAGGTTGAGTATCGGCATGGGGCTTTCCGACGAGGTCGCGTCAAGCGGGTCATGCCCGCCCATGACTTCGAAGATAGCGGCCACATCAGCGGCACTTTGCCCCAAGACCCCCACTGAGTCCAGCGAGGAACCATAAGCGATCAAGCCGTAACGGGAAACGCGCCCATAGGTCGGCTTGATGCCGGTGACGCCGCAAAACGCGGCCGGTTGGCGCACGCTGCCGCCGGTATCGGTGCCCAGGGCGACCGGGGCCAAGCGCGCCGCCACGGCCGCGGCGCTGCCACCACTGGACCCGCCCGGGACGCGGCTCAAGCTCCAGGGGTTATGGGTGACCCCGTAAGCCGAATTCTCCGTGGAGGAGCCCATGGCAAATTCGTCCGTGTTGGTTTTACCCAAAATGACGCATCCGGCTTCCCGAAGCCGCGCCACGGTGGTAGCGTCGTAGGGTGGCCAGAAATCTTCCAAAATCCTGGAGCCGGCCGTGCAGGGCAACCCTTCCACGGTCAATAGATCTTTGATCGCCAGTGGAACCCCCAACAAAGGCGAATCCTGCTCGCCGTTTGCGCGTAGACGGTCGGCTGCCTCGGCCTGCTCCAGCGCGCCCTGGGCGTCCAGGGTCAGAAAGGCGTGCAAATCCGGTTCCATTTTTTCAATCCGGTCGAGATACGCCTGGGTAAGCTGGCGCGAGGAGAAAGCACCTTCACGGAGATAGGTGATGATTTCGTCGAGAGTGAATTCGGTCAGTTGGGTCATGGAAGCAGTGGTAGATTGGGGAGTGGTATATTGGTGTATTGGGGATTGGTTACCGATTTACCAATTTACCAACCTACCGATATACCAACATACCAACCTATTCGAACACCGGCGGCACGCGGAACTGGTCGTCTTCGTGGTCAGGCGCGTTATGGAATAAGTCCTCGACCTCGAGGCTGGGGCGGGCCTGATCCGGGCGCAGCGGGCTTCGCTCAGGCTGCACGCCGGAACTGGGCGGGATTTCTGTCGTATCCACGGCCTGGAGTTGGTCGAAATAGGCCAAAATGGCAGAAAGCTGCTGGCAATAGCGCTCCTTCTCCTCGGCGGTCAGATCCAGGCGAGCCAGCTTAGCAATATGTTCAACTTGTTCCAGGGTTAAAGTCATGGCGGAATTATACCATCACCACGCCGAGGCATACCAACGTAAATAAACCTCCACGTGGGCGGCCCAATAGCTCTCATCGTGGGCCCCGGAGAAGAGATGCCACTCGTGCGGAATCCCCTCTTCGGTGAGCAAGGCTTCAAAGCGCAGGGTACTCTCCAGCCAACGATCCCCCTGGCCAGAATCTAGATAGATGCGCGGATAATCCTCGGCGGGAATCTGCTCCAACCAGGCCCGAATCTTGGACGACCCATCGGTGACAAAGGTGGGCGCGCTATGAGCGCCGATGCTTCCAAAATATTGCCACCGGGATAACCCCAGATGCACGGCCCAATTTCCACCCCGCGAAAGCCCTCCGATGGCGCGGTAGGACCGTTCGCCGCGGGTACGGTAGGTGGCATCAATGTCAGGGATCAGCCCCTCGATCAAGATTTCATCGAAGGGATTATCAAAGGGCATGCTGACGGTATCTTCTTCCCGAGGCATGACGATGAGAAGGGGCGGGATTTCCCCCGCGGCGATCAACTCATCGGCGGCCTCATCGACGCCCAGGCGATCCCATTGATCGTCTTGATAGGTTTGCCCGTGCAGCAAGTAGAGCACCGGATAACGCCATTCCGCCTGGTGATCATAACAGGGGGGGAGATAGATTCGATAGTGGAGAGCCTCCGGCCAGGCAGCCTTTTCGAGTTGTGTTTCTTCAACCCGCCCACCCTGTGACCAGCATGCTAACATCGTAGGGGTTACCGTTGATGAGGCTGTGGGTGCAGGCGTGAAAGTTTCCAGCGTGGCAGACGGTTGCAGCGAAGAGGCTGGGGAACTAGAAACGGTAACAGGGGGAGAATCAGCCTCCACGCTCGCGGGCGATTCCCTTGGGTAGCAGGCGTTCAGCCCCACGATCAGGATCAAGCCCAATAGGAGAATCCGGCCGCGGCTCAATCTTCCTCTGACTCTTCTTTCCGTTGAGGCTCGGTTTCGGAGGCAACATCCAAATCAACCGATTCCTCCATTTGAATCTGGCCGCGCAAAAAAGCGCCTTCTTCGGTGGAAAACGCCTCGGTGGTGACATCCCCCCAAACGCGGCCAGATTTGCGAATCTCCACCTTTTGGGCGGCAATGTCACCGCGCAGCGCACCGGCCACGATGACGGTCGTGGCACGGACATGATCACAAGTCACCCTGCCGCTCTCGCCGACGACGAGCATGCCGTCGAGGGTAATATCGCCCTCGAAAGCGCCCTCGACGCGCACGCCTCCCTTGCCGCGAATGGCGCCGTTCCAAGCGATACCGCTGCCCAACACAGAAGTCACCCGCGTGGTGGGCGTGGGGAGGCTATCTTCTTGTTGTTCTGGTAGGTCGTCTTTTTTCTTGAACATGCTGGCTACCCTTCGTCGCGTGGGGAGGGGACGCCCAAAATGTTAAAACCGGAATCAACAAACACGATTTGTCCGCTGGTTTTGGCCGCCAGATCGGAACACAGATAAACGGCCGTCTTGCCAACATCGTTGGGGGTAATTTCTCGCTGCAAGGGAGCAAAATCGGTGAACTGGCGATACATCTTCTTGAAGCCAGAAACGCCCATGGCAGCCAAGGTGCGCACCGGTCCTGCCGAGATGGCGTTGACGCGGATATTTTGAGGGCCAAAGTCATAGGCCAGGTAACGAACGGACGCCTCCAGGGCAGCTTTGGCCACGCCCATGATGTTGTAATTGGGGGTGACTTTCTCGCCGCCGTAGTAGGTCATTGTCAGTAAAGCGCCGCCGGGTCGCAACAACGGCTGAAAAGCCCGGGCCAGGGCGGTAAATGAATAAACGCTGATGTCCATGGCCAGGCGAAACCCCTCCCGGCTGGTGTTGTAGTAGGGGCCGGAGAGTTCGTCCCGGTCGGCAAACCCGATCGAGTGGACCAGAATATCGATCTCGCCGAAAGCATCTTGGGCTTTGGCGGCAATGGCGGCAATCTCTTCGTCGCTGGAGACGTCGCAAGGCTCCACAAAAGGGACATCAATCGATTCCGCCAACGGCTTGACTCGGCTCTCCAATGCCTCACCGGCGTAACTGAGTCCCACCTCGGCGCCGTGCCGGTGAAAAGCCTGGGTGATACCCCAGGCAATCGAGCGCTTGTTGGCGACGCCGAAAACGAGGGCTGTTTTTCCTTCGAGTAGTTTCATGGTTCTCTCCT
>CAZJBA010000105.1:0-3143 GCA_964544065.1 uncultured Anaerolineales bacterium
GTAACCGCTGTTGTGCTGGTATTGCCAGCCAAATCAACGGCCTCTACCTGAAGCGTGTGTTCCCCAGGCCTCGCTTGCCACGAGAGCGCAAAGGGGGGCTGATTCTGGGTGCTGATTTCCTCATCATCGATAAAATACGTCAGTTGCTCGACCCCCAGATTATCATGGACCTGCACCTGGAACGTGATCGTGGGGTTGGTGGGGATGGAGAGCGCTTGACCTTCTTCGGGGTAGAGAATGGTTATCTCTGGGCTTTGATTATCGACGGTCATCTGAACCGTGTGGGTGTCAATCTGTTGATCAGTGCGCACCACGATAAGTTGAAGCGCGTAGAGCCCGTTGCGTTCCGAGGCGTCCCATCTGGCGAGAATGCCGCTTTCGACCGGCACGGCCACCTCTTCGCTGATGGCCAGCCAACTCTCCGGGTTCAACCCTTCGCCAACTTGCAGACGATAAGAATGGAAATCGTCGCCAGTAGCGCTGCCTCGAATGGTGATTTCGCCCTTGTGAGTGCTGAACATGGCCGGGCTTGTGATCTGGGCCTGAGGAGAAGGATCGGGCGCCGAAATCACATCGTAGGCTTCCGGTGGTGTGGAGATGCCCTTCTCTTGCGCCCATGCGCTCGCCTCCGCCGGAACCAGCATAAAAACCTCTTCTTCGATTAATTCGGGTGGGGTGAAGACCGTGGCCAGGCGGCCTGTTTCACGGTTGATCTCATAACTTCGATAGAGCGTGTCGACTTGGGTCGGTTCGTGGCCGCTGAGAAACACCTCGGTGACCACCGAGGGGCAGCTCTCGGTGGGCAGCATGCCCGATGGGTCGCAGACGGCCATCGTGTTGATGCCCAGGGGCGCCTCCCACCCCTCGGCGGGTAGCTCGCGGCTGGCATATTGGATGACAGCGTGCCACAAGGCGGAAGCGGTTTTGGGGGGCAGCCTCCCACCCTCGAGTGCCTCTTCCGCTGGTCGCCCCGTCCATACACCCACGACCAGTTGCGGGGTGTAACCCATCGTCCAGACATCGTTTCCATCCGCAGTTTGCCCCATTTTTGCCGCCGCCGGTCGCCCAATTTCGAGCGGGTTGGGATGCCCCAGACTCTGCCAACGAGCAGATTCGTCGCTGAGAATGTGGGTCATCAAATAAGCCAGTTGCATGCTGGTCAATCCCTGTTTGTCGTAGGGTTGCTCCTCCAGCCATGCTCTTCCACTTGTGTCCCTAATTTGTCCAATCGTGCGAGTTTCGAGTTGAAGCTCGCCGCCCAAGTCGGTGATATCTCCGACGAAAAAACCCTGATTGGCCAGAGCGCCGTACGCTTGCGCCAACTCCAGCAGGGAGACGGCGTTTCCCTCCAACAGATATTGGCATCTGGGACAATCGGGCAGCATGATTTCGTCTGGCTGAGCGGTGGAAGGAGTGATCCCGAATTGTTCCATGGTGCGCCAAACATTGTCAGCCCCGATTTGCCTCATGGTAGCCAAGGCGGGAATCAAGGCATCATTTGCCAGGGCGATGCGTAAGCGCAGCGGGCCTTGAAACTCCCCTTCGGGATTGGTTATCGGGTGGATTGCTTCGGGCGCCAGGGAAGGGATATCCCAAAGCAGACTGGCTGGGTGGAATCCGCGCGTGAAGGCGGTCAGGTAAAGGAAAGGTGAGATCGTTGTCCCAGCGGGATGAGCAGAAACGACCTCGCGGGGGGATTCGTTGATGAAAGCGCGCACTTCGCCCGTATGCGGGTCCAAGATAATCACATTGGCGTTGAGATTCTCAAAGGAGTCGTCTCCATCGAGTTGGAGGGTGGGCAGGAGCCGAGCGGCCTGACAAGATGAATCTCCCGTTGATGGAGCCTCATCCCCCTTGAGGCGAGCGAGATGTGCCTCGGTAGCGCAAGCGGCTTGCACTTGCAGATCGTAATCCAGCGTGGTGATGATCTCGAACCCGCCTCGCTCCAGCCGCTTGATGGGGATGTGTGTTTCGATCTGCTCCCAGACAAGGTTGGCAAACGCCCCGGCGATGGGCTCTTCCGGCGGTATGGCTTCTCGAAACGTGATTTTCGCTTCAAGCGCCTCGTCGGCCTGCTCCGTTGAGACTTTATCCTGATCCCGAAGCGTTTCGATGATGGTTCGGCCGCGGCTGATTGCCTCGTCGGGAGCGTCGTGTGGGTTGATGCTGGGCGCCTCCGCCACGCCCACCAGAATGGCGGCTTCCGCCAGGCTCAGGTCGGCGGCCGATTTATCAAAATAAACTTGGGCGGCCGCATCGACGCCATAGATTTGATTGCCGTAATAAGCGCTGTTGAGATACCAGGCCAGCACCTTCTCGCGCCCGTAGCGGCTGGTGATTTGAGCGGCCAAGATGCGTTCTCGCAGGGCGCGCCGACGAGTGGCCGGTTCGTCCCAGAGCAGCAAGTTGGCCACGAGTCTTTGTGCCAGGGTAATGTGTTCTTCGGGCTCGAGCAGATGTTCGGTTGTAAATCCGGGGTGATCCCAAAAGGTGGGGTCAGCAACCGCGATGGTCGCCTCGATCAAAGCCGGAGGCAAGCTTGCTTGGCGTTCGGTTACTTCGTTTGGGTGCCTGAGAAAGTTTCGTTCTTCGACGGCGGGGTTTTCCAGTTCGAGGATGACATGCTCTCCACCATGGTCGTAAAATCGGGTCGGTTGCAGCAGCATCCCCTCGGACGAATCAAGCATCAGAGGGAACATCTCAACCGAGGGCAGCTCGGCGGCTACCGTTGTGTAGAAGATCGTCCCTCCCAGCCCCAGCAGCACAGCCACGAGACTGGCCAACAATGCCAAGCTCGCCCCGATCCTGCGCAGGGAGGTGGAATCGCTTTGTTGTTTTCTTCGTTTGCGGGCCCGTAAGAGTCGATTGATCTCAGACATAAAGACATTGTACAATGTTTTGGGACAAAGGGAAAGTTCACCATGCGATTACCTCCCGCTATCCCGCTTGGTTGCGCCAAAGGCGTGCCTTGCCCAAGGGCATGCACAGCACGGCAAAATCTTCGCTATCCCTCCACACAAAGATAGTGAAGGTGTCCCTCGCGTAGCACAACGTCGCTCTGCGTGCCCTGCGGGCATGGGCTGCACCGAACGGCAAGCTGCTTTGGTTAGAGCCCCCCTGATCCCTGATTCCTAATCCCTGAT
>CAZJBA010000105.1:3243-5043 GCA_964544065.1 uncultured Anaerolineales bacterium
CCTAATCCCTGATTCCCTGATACCTGAAACCTGAAACCTAACTTAGCCCCTGGTTTGTTCCCGGGCGATGCGCAGAATTTCTTGGGCGGATTGAAGTGTGCTTGTATTGATTTCGCCCAGCATTTGGGCCAACTCGTGCACACGGTTTTCCCCCTCGACGGGCTCTGCTCGCGTGATAGTGCGCCCGGCCTCGACTTGTTTTTGAACCTGATAATGTTGATTTCCGAAAGCGGCCAGTTGTGGCAGATGGGTGATGCAAAGCACTTGATGATCTTGAGACAACCCCCAGAGTTTTTGGCCCACAATGGCTCCTACCCGTCCGCCGATACCTTGATCAATCTCGTCGAAAATCAAGGTGGGAATGTTGTCCGCTCGGGCGAGCACGTTTTTCAAGGCCAGCATGAGGCGCGAAGTCTCACCACCGGAGGCCACTTTGACAAGCGGTTTAAACCCTTCGCCGGGATTGGTTTCGATGAAAAACTCGACCTGTTCGCAACCGTTGTTGTCGAAGGCGACTCGCTCGCCCCCGGAGAGGTGAATTCCGTTGGGGTCTGGTTCGCGGCGAAAGTCAACCCGGAAGCGGGCTTCGGGCATGCGCAGGTCATCCAGTTCGGTTTCCAATGCGCCTTGCAAGTTCTCAGCGGCCTGATGCCGTTTTTGAGAGAGCGTTTCGGCGCGCTGGCCCAACTCGGCCAATAAGGTTTGTTCTTGGGATTCTAACTCGTCAATACGCTCGCTGGTGTGGGTGATATTTTCTACATCCTGTTTGGCTTTTTCTCTCGTGGCTAAAACCTCCTCGATGCTCTGCCCATATTTGCGTTTCAAGTGGCGGATTAATTCCAGCCGTTCTTCGACCTGGTCAAGTCGCTTGGGGTTATATTCGATCGTCTCAATGTATAGGCGCAAATCGTGGCTGATTTCTGTCAACGTGGTGAAGGCTGCCAGGATTTCCTCTCTTGTTTTTTCTTGTGATTCATCCAACTTGGAGAGCTTTTTCACCGCCTCGATGACCTGTCCCAGTTGGTCTGTGATGGTGGGAGCTGTGGGGGTGCTTTCGTCTAGCAAGATCAAGGCTTCTTGCCCCAGCGAGGCGATTTTTTCCGCGTTCGCCAGACGGTCGCGTTCTTGCTTTAATGCTTCATCTTCTCCGGGTTCTAACTTGGCTTTGTCAATTTCGTCGATCTGGTAGTTGAGCAGATCAATCCGCTGCTTGGCTTGTTGCTCTTCTTTGCGCAGGGCCTTCAATTCTTTTTGAACGTCGAGCAGCTTCTGATAGCTTGTACGATAGGCCCTCAAGGCATCTTGCAAAGTGGCATATTGATCGAGAAGGTACAAATGTTTTTGGACCCGCAGCAAGGAGAGATGTTCCGATTGCCCGTGAATATCGACCAGGTATTCGCCGATCTCGGTTAGCAGCTTGACGCTGGTGACGCGTCCGTTGACGCGGGCGACGTTGCGAGAATCGCGCCGGATTTCTCGGCTCAGGGTGACGTAGCGTGGGTCATCTAGCAAGGCTTCCCGCTCAAGAATACCGTGCAACGGTTTTTCAATCTTCGTTGGAATGCGAAAAACAGCTTCGATGATGGCGCCTTCTTCGCCTTTGCGGATGAAAGTGCTTTCGGCGCGACTGCCCAGAAGCGTATCGAGCGCCTCCAAAATGATCGACTTGCCTGCTCCGGTTTCACCGGTGAAGATGATCAACCCGGTTTCGAATTGCAATTGGAGCTGGTCGATAATAGCGAAGTTCTTGATGTGTAATTCTGATAGCATAATCTATGTTAGTATTACAGTGCAAGGTTG
>CAZJBA010000105.1:5143-10655 GCA_964544065.1 uncultured Anaerolineales bacterium
GAAAAAGGATGGCAAAACGTCAACTTCGCGTTGTCATATTCTTCATCTAGCGATTGAAGATGAGCCCACTGATGCGATAGTAGCTGGTGGTGGTTACCATAATGACGTAAGTGCCGTGCCACACCACGGACAGCAGCAATCCGATCGCGTTTTCCAACTGGGAAAGTAGAAACAAGAATGGAATGACCTCCATCAACAGGGAGGGCAGACCGCCTAACAGAGCCCCGGTAGCGATGACCAGGAAGAGGCGCTTGGAGCGGCGTCGCCGGATGATCAACCGAGCGACCTCGGCGATGGCCATCCCAACCAAAGGGGCCAGGAAGAGCACAAAGAAACCCAGCTTGGGGGCGATCAAACTGCCCACAAAGGAAATCCCCAGCGCGACCAAAAAGCCGAGCGGATAATCGTGCCATGCTGCCGAGTCGAAAGTCTTTTGTTGTGATTTGATGCACTCTCGACAGCGGTAGCCCGTTGGGGTGTGAACGGCGCATTGGCTGCAAATTAGCTTTCCGCATTTATTGCAGCGCAGGCTGGTTTCCCTGTTGGGATGATTAACACAGCAGGTTATCTCATTTGTTTCGGTCATAATCTGATTTGATGGCAGGATAGTTATTATACATTTTGGGAATATTGCGATAAAAATAGCCCGGGTCTTGGGTGCGCACGAATTGGGTGATATGGTCGCTGGCACGCACGTCGACACTGTCTCCGTCCTGCATGGAGATGGGTTCTTGGCCATCCATGCTGATGATGGCTTGATGTTCGGTTCCTACCGTGATCGAGACCGAAGACCCCTCCGACAACACGATCGCTCGATCGATAGATAAATGCGGGGCGACCGGCACGAGCAAGATGTTACGCAATTCCGGAGGCAGGATCGGGCCGCCCGCTGCCAGGGCGTAAGCGGTGGCTCCCGTTGGGGTGGCCGCGATCAAACCGTCGGCGACGTAGGTGGTCAGAAAATGACCCTCCACGCTGGTGTGCAGGTGGACGGGCCGGACGATTTCACCGCGACTGACGACGACTTCGTTGAGCACCTCCCAGCGACCCATTTTTCTCCCGTCCCGCCATTGTTCGGCGTGAAGCATCATCCGGTTTTCCAGCCAATAGTTGCCGGTCAACACTTTTGAGAGCGCCTGTTGCCACTCATCATGCTTGAATTCAATCAAGAAGCCCAGCTTGCCGATGTTGATGCCCAGAATAGGTACATTCAAAGGTGCGCACAGATGGCCGGCGCGCAGCATGGTGCCATCACCTCCCAGGGCAACTAGCAAGTCTCCTTGTTCTTTCATGGTTGTCCGCAGTGTTTCGTCGTAGAGAGAACCGTGCGTCGTGGTAAGACCTTGCGCTTCCAAAAAAGCGGCAATCTGGGTGGCTCTCTCAATGGCCTCAGGCATATTGGGATGGGTCGCCACAATGATATGTTCGAACGCTGGATGGGAGGGGGTCATTGTCATGCCGCTATTATATCGGTAAGTTGGCGGATAGTGAACAGTCAATCAAGCCGTTGGTCGCAGTTGGAACGGCAACCACAACTGGCGCACCGGCGGGCCGACTGGTGAGACCGGTTCAGCTTGTGATGCCCTTTGGCGCGCATTTCCACAATCAGATCGATGAGCGCGTTCTCAAGTTCGTCCGAATAAGCGATCCGATAGGTTCGATTGGGATAGTGTAGGATGCCATGGGGCGGACGGACGCCATACGTTTTTTGGACCAGGTAGCAATAGGCCGCTAACTGAAAAATGTGGGAGTCATAGGGAGATTGAGCCACTCGCGTTGATTTGACTTCAACAGGGATGATCGTCTCGTTTTGCTCGACCAGGTAATCAGGGCGCCCGGTCAGGTCTAGGATGTTATCATAAAGAGGCTTTTCGACTTCTCCCCACTTGCGTGTATCTGCATAAATGACTTCTCCACCAGGCAGGCCGGTTGCCTTGCGCTGCTTCCCGGCTTGCCAGATGAGCAAGATGCCGAGAAATAATAGGAGAATGGCGGCGAGGAAAAGGGGCATTTATACGATTTGCATGGTCACATACACCGCTAAGGAAACCAATCCGGCCAGCAGCAGCAGATACGCCAACGCCCGCAACAACCCGCTGGCCAAAACAGCCCGACCATGGCGGTGATGTAGTTCCCGTCCCCCGGCCAAGTCGGCGCGATTATTCGATTCGATGCCTTGCTGGCGATACCACCAAGCCCGTTGGCAGAACAAATAGGTGCCGATGTCAGAAGCGCGGATTTTACGCATTTTCTCTGTTGTTGATGATCCCGGTTGGGTGCTCCTCGGCGTTGACGCTCAGAGACTCTACGAGTTGCTCGGCCTCTTTGATCTTTTCATGGGCAGCATCGCCTTCCCCGCGATGGACGGCTCGAATAGCGTTGGCGCAATAGCGGGTCAAACATCTGGCTTGTTTGAGGGCCTGATCGCGTACCTTTGTGCGCGTTTCAAAGGTTTGATGAATCTGGTCGATGATCTCGTCGAGTCGTTCCATCGCTTATTTCTGGGGGAAGTTGAACAGATTCTCTGCCAGAGAAGAGCCGCCGGGGATATTGATCTCTCCAAATTTGGCCTCGTATTTGGCCAGATTCTCGCCCAGGGCCCGATAAAAGAGCTTCGCGCTGACCGGACTCATCAGGACACGACTTTGCACCTTGGCTGCCTCGTTGCCTGGCACGATCAAGGCAAAATCCAAGGTCATCTCAGATGGAGAATGGGTAATGCGGGCTAAATTTACGTAGGTAGGTTCGAGATCATCCGGGATTGTTAATTTGATTGATTTTTTCTTCGGTTTGGGTGTGTTGGTAGGCACTGTATTCCTCCTTGTCCCCATACGCATGAAAGTGTATTCAAGGGATCATAATTGGGTTGGACATTCCTTTATGTTACAACGAAATTTGTCTATAGGACTTACGCAAGGTTGAACAAGATTTATTTGATTTTCGCCGAAAACGCTGGTTTGCGAAGCATGCCTTGCCCAGCGGGCACGCACAGCGCGGCAAGCTTGTCGAAACCACCGTTTTCAGCCGCAGTTCGCTGATTTCGACAAGCTTTCCCCTACGGGGACGCGAGCGAATCGGCGAACTGCGTAAGTTCTAGTCTAGAAGGGAATGTCATCCTCCTCGGCTTGCTGTTCGTTTGGATGGCTTGCTTGGTAGGCCTCGTCTTCTGCCCGTGTGGAGAGGAATTTCACGTATCGAGCTGTGACCTCGTAAGAGGCTCCCCAGCTTCCGTCCTGGCGTTGGTAGAGGCGTGGTCCGCCTGTTTCAGGATCGGGTTTTAAACGGCCTTCTACCAAGACGCGGCTTCCGCTGCGTAAATATTGGTTGCATGTCTCTGCTTGGCGCCCCCAGGCTGAGATGCGGTACCAGGTGGTCTCCTCGACTTGTTGCCCATCGGAGGTCGAGTAGCGGCGATTGGTCGCCACCGAAAAGTTGGTCACGGCTTGCCCGCTGGGCGTGTAGCGCATTTCGGGATCGCGGCCTAAATTTCCGATAATCAATAATTTTTGATACATGAGCTTTTCCTTTCCTCACACAGAATTGCGATGACTAGAACAATTGTACACGAAATAAGGGCAGACGTAAAACGTTCATCACAAGTGTTTGCTCTTTTGCCACTTTTTTGCTTGCTCAAAGAGATCTGCGAGTGGCTTCAGATTCTGGATGCGCACGGCCAGATTGTCGGTGCTCGTGCGCGGGTATTGAAACACGCGGCTCCCGGCAGGCAGGGTTCTGGCCTGTTGCCGAAATTCGCCCCGGGTGATGTAACCCGCCAGGATCACCTCCATGCCGTAGACCCAGATGTTGCCCCATAGGATCGGTTCGACGACATGGGTTTGGTTCAGGACGGGGCTGTGGACGCCGATGGGACCGGTAGGTAGCTTCGGGGCGTGGAGGTGGTGGAGCGCGTAGAATCTTTTTTGCGCCTCGATCCGCTTGCCCGGCTTGAGTGCAAGTTCTTCCGAGATGACAGCTTGGCCTTGGTCTTGACCACTTAAGGTGATGTTGAGCGTTTGCGACGCGGCGCTCTTCAGAGCGAGTTTCCCCAGCGGATTCCAATGGTGGCGCCGCGCCCACCCGGTAGGAAGGGGGTGAATCAGATGAATCGGCTGTTGGGCTTGAATCGCTTTTTGGAGCGAGCGCTGGTCGGGGGTCAGTAAGGCCGTCAAAAAGGCGAAAATGTACAAATCTTGGTCCGTGAGTGAGGTGGATTTGCTTTGATCGACGGGCACGAGTGCCTCGGCCTGGAGCAGTTGTTCCGGCTCCTCCCCAATTAGGCGGATGCGTTTTTTCTTCTTGAGGATGAAACTCTTGATGTCGCAGCGCCGCCCTCCGATGGCGATGTCGTATTTATCGGGGTCGGTGAACGGTGTGCTCCCAAGCGTGTCGTGGGGGATCTTCTCCTGGATAAGGTGGCGGCGGAAGGCCAGCTCGACGGCAATCCCGGCCACAATGCGCCGCAATCGCTTGTATACCGAACTGCCCATACGATTATAGGTGTATCGCAGCGATTTACAGGCGTAAGCAATTCCCCCGCGGGTCAAATCATCGCTATATGGGATAGTAATGAAATCCGAAGAAGTTAGCATTGTCACACCACTCGCAACTCGTCACTTGCAACTTGCCCACTTGCATCTTGCATCACTCATTCCGAAACTGGAGACAATAATGATGAAAGGTGTTACTCACCCAGGCATTACCCATCCCGTAGGGGAACAGGCGGATATTGTCCTGGCACCAGATTTTTTCGTCTTTCAGCGTATAGGTCTCGCCCAACCGTTTGGCCAAATCCCAGGCCAGGGGATAAATCACCCCGCCTTTTTTGACGTTTTTGACGATGATGGTCAAGTAGGCCCGGTGGCGGATGAAGGGCTTCAGGGCGGCGTAGATCTGGATCAGTTGCTCCAAGAATTCTTCGTAATCGTGGATGTTGCCCAGGTCGCGATCGCTTTGCGAATAGACTACATCCAGGTCAGAATCTTCCCGGCGCTCTTTTTGCGTCTCGGCGCCCTTGGCATGGAGCATGTCCCAGTAAGGAGGCGAGGTGATGACGTAGTCGATGGTGGGGATGTCGTGCTGCTCGACGAGATCGGCCACATCAGCGGCATCCCCGGTGAGCACGTCAGCCTTGAGTCTCCCTCCATCTTCTCCCAGGCATTGGCGTTCTTTCGTCAAGATGTCGCCGGCAATCTGGGCATAGTCCGGGTTCAGTTCAATCCCATAACTGTTTCGCCCCGACCGCAGCGCGGCCACCAACGCGCTGCCGGTCCCGGCCATCGGATCCAAGATGACTTGCTCCTGTTTGGTGAAAAATTCGATGAATTCCTGCACTAGTGTCTCTGGGAATTTGGCCGGATGCTGCAAGACATCCTTTTTGCGCGGCGGCGGATTATGGACGAACCATGATTTTTGAAATTTGAGCCATTCTTTGTTGGTCAGATCGTTCAAGCGGTTGCGATATTTTCTTTTTCCCATAGGTTTTGTTGTCTACAGTTGTAAAGCTTGTAGTAAG
>CAZJBA010000106.1:0-10491 GCA_964544065.1 uncultured Anaerolineales bacterium
GCCCTCGCAGCGCGACTTCAGTCGCAAGGTGTTGGGCGTTTCATCACCAATGCCCTGTTCAGCCTATTCCCGAATTAAATTTTCAAAGTCCATGAGGGCGGGGCGCATAGTTATTAAAAAAAGTTTTTTGCCGCAGGCACGCATACCGTAGGCACGCCGTCGCTCTGCGTACCCTTCGGGTAAGGGGTACCGCGTTAAATCTTGTCGGTTTCGCCATGGGCGTGCACGCTGAAAGCGAGGCGGAACTTCGCTAGACGATTACAACCTGTCTTATTGCGACGATGCGCAGCGGAAGCCCAGGTTGTAGTACCAATAGTTTGGAACCGAGCGATAGCGGACGGATGAACGCATCCACCAATAGCCGTTGTTCCAGGCGCCACCGCGCCAGGAGCGCTCACCGCGCAGGTCCAGGTTTTCGCGTCCATCGGTGGGATCGTAGGGGAAAGGCTGAATCAAAGTCCCCGTCCATTCCCACACGTTGCCGGACATGTCCATCGCTCCGTAGGGGCTGGCCCCCTCGGGGAAGCTTCCCACCGGGGCCGTATCCGGGTAACCATCATCGTAGCGCCCGTTGGCCCAGCTCTTTGGACAATTGAAATCGCAGAAATTAGCCCGCTCGCCGCTGATTTCCTCATCCCCCCAAGGGTACTTGGCCCCATCCGTGCCGCGGGAGGCTTTCTCCCATTCCGCTTCGGTTGGCAGCCTGCGGCCAGCCCATTCGCAATAGGTTCGCGCCATTTTCCATTTCACCCATATGACAGGATAATTTGTGTATTCCGGGTTGGGATAGTAGTTGAGCCGCGTGAAAGAGGCGGGATTAAAGGGCGGATCACAAACGCCATCTTCTACGCATAACGCATATTGGCCGTTGGTGACCTCGTATTTGTCGATCCAATACCCATCCAGATAGACCGTGTTTTGGGGAACCTCGGGATAGGCGCGCCCGCCCTCGATGGACTGCTTGGCCTCAATATCCGTCGAGCCCATGATGAATTCACCGGCCGGAACGTAGACTTGTTCCATCTGGTCGATCTCAATAACCCGAGTCGACCCAGCCTGTAAGGCTTCGGTTGGGGTCAAGGTGGGTTCGAGGGTCTCCGTAGGCGCTGGTGGCAATGTTGCTGTCCCGGTCGGCGCGCTTGTTGGGACCGATGTGTTCGTCGCTGTTGGAACCGTTGTGTTTTCCGATACAGATGTGGAGGCGGGTGTGGGCTCTGGCTGTTGCGTATTGCAAGCAGTCAAAAGGAGTCCTAAGAGAATGATCGTTATTAACCGAGCGATGTCTTTTTTCATGTCTTTTGTCCGTCTTCTAAATAGGTTGTAAGCGTTCAGGCATGTCACTCTCGCCGCGCTCTGCGTCCCGCCAGGGGAAGCGCGGCAAGAATGACATCCCCCCGCTTACAATAGATTTACCGACCTCACGCGGGCCGATCCGTTTCCCAGTGTATCTTTGGGAAAGACTTGCCCGTACCCAAGCCGAAGCTTGGCAATATCAACCTTCCAAGCCCTGGGAGGCAAGCAAAGCGGGTTATGCCTCTCTCCATTGTGGCCAGGATAAACGCAATTAGTATACCTATACCAGGTTAGAAAAGCAAGCAGCGTTGTGACATCCATTATGGTCGGCAACGGGGAGCGCGCGCTCTGCGTCCCCTTGGGGGAAGCCTACTCGAAGGAGTGCGTTGCCTAGATCGGACGTATATTGATCTAGCCGACGTACCCCCATGCCCAAAGGGCATACCAGATGGGTACACACCGTGCGGCAGAGCGACGGCATGCTTCGCGATCATCGTCGGCGTTTCTCCATACGCCCGAGGTTTGCCGTCTGACAACTCTTGCTCGCACACAATCAAGGCGGAATAATGGGGTAGGATTCGTACTCTTGAGCCTCGTCCCCGGGGCGGTGTAAGCGGCGAAGCTTCGCTCGCAACGCTAGGGCGCGCCATCCCGAAGGTACACCAAATGGGTGCACACCGTGCGGCACAGCGAAGCGATGACATGTTTAATCGGAGTGGGGCACAGCCAAAGTGACTATGCGATCGTCCCATTCATGGGGGTAGGGGATTTCTTATCGATGGTAAACGATACTCCCATCGAAAACGGTCATGTGTACTTGCGTATCAGGGATTTGAGTTGGGGGGATGTTGAAGATGTCCCGGTCGAGCACAACCAGATCAGCAAGCTTGCCAGGGGTTAAACTGCCCAGGTCTTTTTGTTGGCCAATGGCCAGCGCGCTACCCATGGTGTAGCCCCAGACTGCCTCGGAGACGGATACTCGTTGGGACGGATACCAGCCTCCCTCGGGGGTTGCGTCTCGCTGTTGGCGCGTCACCGCGGCGTGGATGCCCAACAATGGGTTGGGTGACGCCACCGGACAGTCGGAGCCCAGGGCCAACGTGACGCCGGCGTCCAGCATATCGCGGAAAGGATAAGCAAAACGCCCGCGCTGGCCAACCGATCTTTCCATCATGGGAAGATCATCCGTGCAATGGATGGGCTGCACCGAGGCGACCACATCTAGCCGCCCCAGCCGGGTCACGTCTTGGGGCCAAATCAATTGTGCATGTTCGATGCGGTGGGGGATGCAAGGGGCGAGTTGCGAGTTGCGAGGAGCTAGTTTTTCGAACAGGTTGATCAGCTCGCGGTTAGCCCGGTCGCCGATGGCGTGGATGGCTACAGACAGCCCGGCCTGATCGGCCTTGTTGATCGCGGCGGCAATTTCGTCCATTGGCGTCAGAGGCATGCCGCAATCGTCGCTGTCTTGGTAAGGTTCCAACATCCAGGCCGTGCGCGCGCCTTGGCCGCCATCTGAAAAAAATTTGACATGCCCGACGCGCAGATAATCGTTCCCCATGCCCGTGCGCAAGCCCAGCGCAATGGCCTGGTCCAACAACTCGCCGGGGATGTGCATCCACATGCGCAGGTTCAAATCGCCCCTTGCCGCCAACCGTTGGTAGGCGCGAAAAGCTGGCGGACCGTCGGCGCCACCCATGATGCGGCAATCGTGGACGCCGGTCAGGCCAAGCCGGTGCAGGATACCAAACCCCTCTTGCATGGCCTCCGTGGTTTCCTCCTCAGCAGGCGGGGGAATCACATCTTTGACCAGATTGATGGCCATTTCTCTCAGAATGCCGTTCGGTCGGCCCGAGTCGTCCCGGTTGATGATGCCTCTGGGTGGATTGGGCCTATCGGCGTTGATGGAGGCTGCCCGCAGCGCTGGTGTGTTGACCACCGCCAGGTGCATGTCGTTACGCCACAGAATGACAGGGTGATCCGGTGTGACGGCATCCAGGTCAGCGCGGGTGGGCATGCGCCCCTCGGGCCAGTGGGTCTCGTTCCAACCCTGGCCCAAAATCCATTGGCCAGGCGGCGTCTGGCTTGCCCTTTGGGCCAACCGCTCCCGAAGGCCGGCCAGGGAATCGGCCTCCGCCAAGGCTACCCGCCTGAGGCCTAAAGCCCAATCATAAAAGTGGAAATGCGCGTCGGTCAAGCCGGGCAGCACGCGGCGGCCCTCGAGGTCAATTTGCTGCGTATGGGGGCTGGCCAGTTCTCGAATGGCTCGATCATCCCCCAACGCCAAAATTCGCCCATCTCTCACGGCCAACGCACTGGCATGAGAGGTGCGCGGGTCTTGGGTATGCAATTTTCCGTTGTAGAGAAGAAGGTCAGGCAAGGTATGCTCCTGCCTCATTCAGCGACGGGGTAATTGATCTCGGCCAGCTTGTCCTTGATCGTTTGTTCCGTGGCGGGGTCGGCGAAGTCGATCGCAGTAGTTTTGTCCTCGGCGCTGGCCTCGACGGATTCGACGCCCTCGAGGCCGCTGATGTTCATCTTGATGGTGTGGACACAATGGTTGCAACTTATATTGGGGACTTTGTAGGTTACAGTTGACATGTTTCGCTCCTTTTTCAGAATTAAACTGGTAGAGATTGAAGGGTGATGATTAGACCTTCGTGGTCGCTTCAAAAATGTTGGTGATCTCCTTGAGCACGCGTTCGCGGTCGTCGGGGTTATCGCCGCGTACGGCCGTGGTCACACAAGTATTGAGATGCTCGGATAAAATCATGGCGCTAACTTTATTGAGGGCAGCCTGGGCGGCATGAATTTGTTGGATGACATCAATGCAATATTTATCTTCTGTGATCATGCCTTGAATGCCGCGCAAGTGCCCTTCGACGTTCTTCAATCGGCGTAATGCCTCTTCGTGTTTCATCACCGTAGCAACTCCTTTTGATCGATACTACCCCCCCCAGGGGGGATGGGTCTATGGTACAAAAAATAATCCCTCTTGTCAAGAGGTAAACCTGATCGGCAAAGTGTCTTCGCGACAACGCCCTCTCCATCCAGGACTGGCGATCCCGCTCGGTTGCGCCCAGGGCGTACCTCCGGCAAAACCTTCGCTATCCCTTGATGATGATCGTGAAGGTGTCCGTCGCGAAGCACAGCCTCGTTCGCTGTGCGTGCCCTGCGGGCATGGGCTGCCTGGCCGAACCGGTGGCCCGCCTGTTGCTGATTTTTGAAAATTGGCTCGCCTTTGTTGCCTTACTCGCAACAAGGGTTGGATAAGCTAATGACAAATCAAGTTGAAAGGAAATTTGTCATGGGCAGAAAAGCCAATCAAGACCGCATCAGGGCAGCGGAGAAAACAATCAAAGCCAATCCCGGCCATAGAGCGGGGCATTACGCTAGAAAATTAGGTTGCCATCGAGAGACGTTCAATCGGGTTTTGGTGCAGTTTTGTGAAATTGTAGCTTCATTTATGGTATATTATATATTGTCAATATCGTTGCAAAAAAGGGGAAAAAATAGCGGAAAAACAACTGAAATCGCTGTAGGCCGCGACATAAAATGACGAGGGTCTCTTCTATACTATGCCCAATCAACTAGGAAACACATTATGACAAAACAAACTTCAACCAAAAAGGCTTGGCGTTTATTGCAAATACAACGGTGTTTGTTTCGTAACCCTCAAGGATACCGATCATCTGAACTGGCAGACATTTTTAATGTTGATCAACGTACCATCAATCGTGATTTGCAGGATCTCCAACTTGAGCCATTTTATTTACCCTTAATTCAAGAAGATGCTCCAAATTGGCGATGGCGCATGATGGATGGTGCTCGCTTTACCTTGCCCACACTTCAACTCACTTTGCAAGAGGGGGCCGCTTTATACTTGGCTGCCCGCTTATTAGACCGAACCAGTGACGAGCACAATCCCTTTGTCAATCGCGCTCTAAGTGCCTTGGCGAATGTTTTGCCACCGGAAATAGGTGATCAAATACAAAAGGTAATCGCACACCGACCTCAATCCGAAGACTCCACCTTTGCCCAGGTTTTTGAAGTTGTCACGTTGGGATGGGCTGCTGGGCGCGTTGTTCGTATCTGGCATCGATCAAGTAGCAGTGAGAATGTGCATGATTACCATTTTCATCCCTACCTTATCGAAGCCTCAGCGGTGGGATTTTCAGCCTATGCTATTGGCTGGGCATCCTGGTTTGATGAAATACACACCTTCAAGTTGGAACGAATCATGAAGGCAGAATTGACCGAAGATGTTTTTGAGATCCCGAAAGACTTCGACGGGGTTTCTTTGCTTAATACAGCCTGGGGAATCGCTTACACAAATCCAGGCGAAACTCCTGAGCAAGTAAAATTAAGGTTCCCTCCTGGGAGAATCACCCGGCGGGTAAAAGAAAGCCAGTGGCATCCTTCCCAAGAAATCGAAGCAACCCCGGACGAGGGCTGCATTCTGGCAGTAGAAGTGGGGCACCCTTGGGAAATGAAACCCTTTATCCGTGGCTGGGGTCCAGATTGTGAAGTCTTGGAGCCAGAGTGGTTGCGGGAGGAGATTGCAGAGGAGATGAGGAGAACGGTAGATACGTATAACAGCAAATAACCAAAGGAGCTTTGCATGTTAAAGTACACAGGTCATCCTATAGTAGATATTGGCATAGCAACTATCCTTGCTTTTTCTAACAAAGAGAGACCAGAGCAAGTTTTGGAAGAAGACTTGGATGCCATTGCAGATTACATGGCTGAAAACTACACGGTAAACCCCTTGCGCGGATATCTAACCGTTGCGTTTCCAAATTCAGGATTTACTCAACCGGCTTATTTCAAGCAACCGAAGAAGCAAGAAATCTATAAAGATCGAGTTCTGCGCGCTTATAGGAACAATACGCCAACCACAGATGAACAGGGGGTTTTTCTCGGTTTGCCAGCGGCTGATATACCTTTTAATGCCCCCAGTTCAAATAAAACTGACTTGCAACCAGGTCGTGCTTTTCGACAACATATACCTATGCTGACTGGCGAAAAGGTGATTAATTTTCATCCCTATGGAGACGCGGGATTACCAGTATCAGGGCTAGCATTAATAGCAATCCAGGCTGCACCCCTTGGGAGTGCAAAATGTGAAGGGCGGTTATTGGTTGTGCACTCCGACAATCCTGAAATCATGCGTCATTTTGCCGGAAAATTTTTAGAAGAGAATCGTCGTGCGATTAATCTGGCACAGGCTGCTAACAATAAGAAAATGCCAGAACCCCATCTTAAATATCGAACGCTATTGGTTGATACCTTGCTCCAGGCACGCGGTATGCGCCTAGATAGCCTTTACGGTGAGGAACCTTTCTCAATCACAGCGTATCATTTGACGAATTTTGGTAAAAATGTCGATGTCTCAATTTACCATTTGCCTAGCCAAGTCATTCTTTACCTAAAGGAAATGTTGAGCGCCAAATATTCAAAAGCCTGGGAACAAATAGTACGACGAGCATGGGTGAAAGAGAAGTTGAACCACGGTCAAAAAGAACCTTCTCCAGATTTCAAACCCAATCGCAATTGGCTTTATGAGGATCTTTTCCAATTGATGCAAGATATTCACACTTATGCACCCCGTTTTATCCGTACCTATTTTCTCCGCGTTGCATTGAACTATGTTAAGGGTAATAAGACAGACCCACGTGGAGCGTATTCAACTCAAAAGGAGGTTAATTTAGTGTCATGGAAGCTTACAGAACCATTTTTAAGGAGGATTATGCTTATGGAACCTGAACGAATAAACAATATCCGAAAGTTAGGAGATGCGCTGGCTGACTACATCAAGCGCGAAAATGATAAAAGGTTTTTCTATGCTTTTTATACGGAAAACCGATATGGATACCTTCGCAACGCCTTGATCAAGGCTAATAACGCTCATGTAAAACGTGGCAACTCGCCATTCTTGACACTCGACAATTACTTGAGTGTATTTGAGGTAGGTGAAGACTTAGCTAGAACCAATTGGCGGTTGGCTCGTGACCTAGTGCTTATCCGCATGGTTGAGCAATTACATGCTAATGGCTGGCTAGGAGCGAACGAAGATGCCATTCCAGAGGTAATCAAAAAGAACGATAAAGAATAACTTTAACACATTTTTTAAGGAGGTACGATTATGTCTTTCATAACTGGTTTATTACTCATTGACGCTCCAGCGTCTGCACTTAACAATTTGGGAAATATTCCCGGTTCACGCACCGACAATACTGTGGGTGTGAAACTTATTAAAACTAGAGAAGGCGCTTATCCATACGTCTCAGCACAAGCATTTCGGTACTGGCTACGCACCACGGTAGAGGCAAATAGTGATTGGAAAGCGGCGCCTATTTATCGTGAGGAAAAAGTGGCCTATACAGACGCTAACCCCATCAAGTGGTGGGACGATGATTTGTTTGGTTATATGCGCGCACCATCCAAGAAAACATCAGCTAAAGAAAAGCGAGAAGCTGATGATTCACGAGCTGACGAAACTCCTACGATTGACACAGTAACACGGATATCCCCATTTAGGGTTAGTACACTAGTATCGATTGCCCCAGTTACCATCACCGAAGATTTCGGTACCATGGCTCGTCATGAAGGTGATCCAGTTCCCCATGAACATCAGTTTTACCGTACCACCTTACGCGGCCTACTATCTTTGGATTTGCACGCGGCTGGTACGTTCTCGTACCGGCAAAAAACAGGATACCGAAATTTGGATGATGTGCGAAAACAACAAGCTGAAGAGCTGGATTTGGAACATGTCGAGGCGGAAAAATCATATCGTCTTTCTACAACTGAGAGACTTAAACGCATTAGCGCATTACTCGATGGACTGGCTCATTTAGAGGGCGGAGCCAAACAAACACTCCATTATACCGATGTGGCCCCACCACTGGTGATTTTAGCTGTGACAAAAGGCGGCAATCACATTTTTGGGTATGTGGTGGACGCAACGAGCAAGAGACTACCTACTCTAAAAACTGAAGCATTAGAGGAAGTTATGGAAGTTTTTGCCGACGAAATTCTTTCTCCAATCTACGTTGGTTGGGTACAAGGTTATTTAGATAATGAACGAACCAAATTTGAGACCTGGGCGGCGGATTATGAAAACATGAAAATCAGCCATCCCCGGATGGCATACAAAACATTGATTGACGATCTAAGTAAGAACCCGACCTGGCTGGAGTAGGAGGAAAACAATGCGTGTTTTAAAGGTGGTGGCGAAGGGGATTACAACTTCCTTTCGCTACCCTCACTTTATGCAGCAAGTTCACCCTACGTATTCTATGCCTCCTCCATCAACGATTTACGGGCATATTGCCAGTGCGTTAGGGGAATGGTTTGATCCAACGGGTGTGCGGTTTGCGTATCACTTTACATATGATGCAGAAGCTCAAGATTTAGAACATATCATTGTACTTGTTCCAAAAGGAGGAAGGAGCAAATTAAAGGGTACAAAAATCCCGAAGGTTTTAGAAGGTAAAATTAACCCCTTTGAACGTCACTTTCTCTTCAATCCTCGTTTAACCCTATACATCAACCAGCCCGATTGGCTAGATGCTTTTCGTAGTCCCCACTACACTGTGGTTTTAGGACGTTCTCAAGATTTGTTCACTTACTCTAACGTTGAGGTGGTTGAACTCCAACAGACCAAGCGTGCTTATTTTGAACATACCTTGCTACCCTATGATGCCAGTCGTCATATTAGTCGTGGTTACGCTATCACAATGCCCCGCTACTTAGATTACGAGGACAGACGCCAACCCACTTTTGATCAATACTTTGTGGTAAACCATCGTATACAAAGCGAAGAGTTCTTATGGTTTGGTGAAAAAACATATGAGCAGTACTGGACGGATCCTAATTCTCCAAAGATTAATGACTCTCATTTGGGCCTAATGTTCCATAGCTTTATTGAGGGCGAACATGCAACCTGATAAATGGCCTAACTGGATCGAAGATACCCTCATGGCGAAAAGCGCCGACCGAAGCGAAGGCAAAAAACCTGAAAGCTTAGCGATGCACACTTGGTCGGCGCTTTCCAGATTAGCGGATTTTATCAAATTGCGCTCTCCTCTAGCTCAGCAACTTAAACAGCCCCGTTTGTGGCATTGCCTATACTGGGGAGTTTTTCTGCATGATTTTGGGAAAGCTATGCCAGGTTTTCAAGGTGTGCTGAGGGGAGATAACGCTCTAAAAGAACAATGGAGCGGACACCGACATGAAGTCTTTTCACTAGCTTTTCTGGACTGGATTGTGGATGGGATGAATAAAGAAGAACGTCTGTGGACAGCAGCAGCAATAGTATCCCATCACAAAGATGTTAAGGACTTGCAGCAGAGCTACCCTGAACCGGAACTGGGCGAGCAAGATATGCTCATTTTGGAACAGTTTGATGGGTTCCCGACAGAGCATATCCAGGGATTGCATCGTTGGCTATTGGAGTGTGGTTGGGAATGGGCGCAAGCCTTAAACATAGATACTTTTGGGGTAGCTCCTGTGGAGTTTGTGTCAATCCCAGAAAGATCTTTCCAAAAAGATGTCGCTAAAAGGATTCGCTATTGGATGCGTGCTTACAAAAAACTCGTGAGAAAGTTGAATCTTCAGAACGATCCAGCAGTACTTGTTCCTCTCCTAACTTTGCGAGGGATGTTGATCAATTCCGACCATAGCGCCTCAGCTCACGCTCATACTCTTCCCTCGGTGACTTTTCGGGCAGAAGATGTACTTGCGAAACGCGGTATTCCGCGAGAGGCTCTATACAAACACCAACTCAAGGCAGAAAATAGAGATGGCTCGATCTTGCTTACAGCCCCTACAGGCAGCGGCAAGACCGAAGCTGCTCTGCTTTGGGCCACTCACCAAAAACACGGTAAATACGCTCCGCCTCGTCTGTTCTACACGTTGCCATATCAAGCTAGCATGAACGCTATGCTATTGCGCTTGCAGGAAATCTATGACGATGAAAATCTAGTTGGCTTGCAGCATGGCAGAAGTTTATTAGCGCTTTATCGGCACCTCATGGATAAAAATTACAACCCTAAACAAGCAGAAATGGAAGCTAAGTGGCTTCGTAACCTCGCAAGACTCAACTATCCTCCTGTGCGTGTGTTCAGCCCATATCAAATGCTTAAAGGGATGTACCGGCTTAAGGGCTATGAAGCACAGTTGACTGATTACCACAAC
>CAZJBA010000107.1:0-10395 GCA_964544065.1 uncultured Anaerolineales bacterium
GGTTTTTTATGCCCAACCTGAGGTTAAAAATTATTTTGCCCGCATTAATGCGTGAGGGTAGGAAGTAAAAAAAGCTTTCCTGGTCCGTCCTGGCTGGGAAAAAGAAACTCGCCGCTTGACAGTCAAGCGGCGAGTTTCTTTGAAGGGCCACACCGCCAGTAGCAGCAGGGCGACCACGGGTGCTGACGCCCCGATTTCCTTGGGGATGAATTTGAGCAATTGGTACAGGAAGAGAAAATACCACTCCGGCTTGGTATGTGCTGGGGTGTCCATCGGGTCGGCAGGAGGGCCTAAACCGACGGGATTGAACAGCCCGATGACGCCGATGATCACCACCTGCTGGGTAGACGGGCCCAGCCGCCACAGGGATGGGCATCACGAAGGCTGCCATGACTGCAAGGAAGATAGAAGCAACCCATTTGATGAAAGAAGGGCGTTTTCTGGGTAAAATAGGGGTCGATGAATTGGTTCTGAAGGTGGGGGTCGGCGTTGATGGGCAGCGTCTGCTTCAGCGCCAGGAACGTTGTTGTCAAAATTAGAGCATACCCCTTGCCCGCAACCTATCACTTTGATTGGAAATCTCATGAATCGAAAACGCGCTCTCCTTTCTTTTTTGATCTTTTTAGTCGTTTCCAGCCTCTCCTTTGCAACTGGATATCTCACCCGAGCCCACCTCTTTGCCTCCCCGGCGGACTTTCCTCTCTTAGTAGAAGCCCATGACCTGCTGGCCAAACATGCTCTTTTTGATTTGCCCGAAGAGCCATCCTTGGAATATGGCATGATCCGCGGCATGCTAACTGCTTATGGTGATCCCTATACTCGCTTTGTCGAACCGGCCCAAACCGAATTAAACACCGATGAGCTGGCCGGAAGCTATGGCGGCATTGGCGCCAGCCTCGATCACGATTCCGAAGGGTGGATCATTTTGCACCCCTTCCCTGATGGGCCCGCCGATCAGATTGGAATCCGAGATGGAGACCGTTTGATGCAGGTGGACGCGTTGGAGCTGACCCTTGAGACACCCGTTGATGAAATCGTGGCGGCGCTGCGCGGGCCCGAGGGGGCTACCGTTTCGGTCACCGTTGCTCGTCCCCCAACCGATGAAGCGCACACCTTCGAAATCGAGCGTGAATCGATTCCTTTGCCCTCGGTAACCTGGCATCCCTCCCCGGCTGAGTCCCGTTTGGGCATCATCCAAGTCAACCTGATTGCCGCCAGCACCGCCGATGAAATCGAAAACGCTGTGGACGATTTGCGCGATCAAGGCGTGCTCTTTTTCGCCCTCGATTTACGCGGCAACCGCGGCGGCCTCGTCGATGCAGGTGTAGATGTCGCCCGCCTCTTTCTCGAAGAAGGTGACATTCTGCGCGAAAAATATCGCCATGAACCGGTCAAAAATTACGAGGCGAAAGAAAACGGCCCCTTGGTCAATTTGCCCTTGGTCGTGTTGGTCGATTCCGGTACCGCCAGTGCAGCCGAAATCATTGCTGGGTCCTTACAAGCGCGCGGCCAAGCGGCTATCATTGGCGCCCAAACCTTCGGCAAAGTTACCATCCAATTGGCCTTCAACCTGAAAGACGAATCCAGCATCTATGTGACCGCGGCCGAATGGTGGATCCCCGGCCTGGAACCCTCCATTGGAGAGGGCGGCCTGATCCCGGACATCCTCATCGAGCCAGACGACGATGAGACCACCGATCTGGCTGTCGCGGCTGCGATTGCCTTCTTCACCGACGAGCAGTAGCTTACGTCTGACAACAACGTTCACCTGTGCTAAAATCCCTCTCACTATGAGTGTTAAAGTTGTCGCCCGAAACAGAAAAGCAAAACACGATTATCACCTACTTGATCGCTACGAGGCTGGCATCGTTCTGCGCGGCAGCGAGATCAAATCCGTGCGCGCCAGTCGCATCAGCATCAAGCAAGCCTATGTGCGCATTGATAATGGCGAAGAAGCCTGGCTGCTGGAGGCCCATATCGCCCCCTACGATCAGGCCTCCCATTTCAACCACGACCCAACCCGCCCCCGTAAGCTGCTGCTGCATAAACGCGAAATCCGCCGCCTGTGGAAAGAAGTCCGCCGCAAGGGCGTTACGATCGTGCCGTTGCAAGTCTATCTGCGCGATGGTTACGCCAAAGTCGAAATTGCGGTCGCCAAAGGCAAAAAGTTGCACGATAAGCGCCAAACCATCGCCGAGCGCGACGCCCAGCGACGGATAGAACGCGAGTTACGTCGCGGCGGCTGGTAAGCGCAGATAGCTCTCAAAAGGTCTCTTGATCCATGCCCTCCCCCTCTACCATTGGTGCCATCAACCTCCTGCCCGAAGATGAAAAACGCCGCATCTACACCGCCATCATACCCCCGGTTTTGTTCGAGCGTTTTGAACTTGATCCCTCCCTGACCGACGAAGAGGGAAGCGATCTCCTGCAACTTGTCTGCCCCCCGGGCAGTGCCAGTTTGGAACTGATGCTCCATCATCGGGCCGGTTTTCCTGACCCGCTCATGTACGGGCACATCACCGACACCCTGCACGGCCAATTGCACATCCTATTGTACGTGCTCAATGACCCCGATTCACCTCGCTTTGATGTCGACTGCCTCCCCGATGGAACCCCGACCCAATTGGGCGCCGAGCATCGCAACATCGAGGTAGAAATCGCCGCCATGCGAGCGGGACTCTCACCGGGGCAGATTCGCGAAGGACTCCACATCCTCCAGGAAGCTGCTACTACCTTCGAAGCCTTTGTAGCGGATTTGGGGCATGATTTTTATTTCACCGAACCGCTTTATTACCACAACGCCCTCATTTTTGAGCGTTATGGATTTGCCTATCAGCAAGGGCGCAGGTTGATGCGGCGAATCGACCAAGGCTTTGCGCCCGGAGGCGATTTGCGCGCCAAGCTGGACGGCAGCACCCCCTTTCGGCAGCCAGAAGCTGCGGACAGCATCCGCTTGCGCTCTTGGGCCATTCACGATGGCGTTCTGGGAGAGCCATTCAACCGTGTCACCATGTACAAGCGCGTTGGCAAACATGCTGGCATTTCCACATCTCCAAATTGCAAGTGGTAATTTATGCTCTCTAACTCCTTTCTCGCTCTTTTTCTCACCTTTGTGATTGCTCTAAGCTGGCTGCGGATCAATGATTTCGCCGCTCATCGCGGCTGGGTCAGCAGTTCACTCAGCCGCAAGATCATTCACATCGGTACAGGGCCTGTCTTCGTGCTCTGCTGGCTGCTTTTCCCGGATAAACCTGCCGACCGCTATCTGGCTGCGCTGGTACCCTTGGGAATCACGCTGCAATTTTTACTGGTTGGCTTGGGGATGGTCAAAGATGACGCCGCCGTTGAGGCCATGTCTCGCAGCGGCAACCCCCGCGAAATCTTGCGGGGGCCGCTTTTTTATGGCATCGCCTTCGTGGCGCTTACGGTTGTTTACTGGAAATATACCCCCATCGGCATGATCGCCTTGATGTTGATGTGCGGAGGTGACGGCCTGGCCGATGTAGTTGGTCGGCGCTGGGGAGTCACACCTTTGCCCTGGTCGCCCCAAAAGACGTGGGCGGGGTTTGTGAGCATGCTGCTGGGAGGCTGGGTCTTTGCCACCGCGATCCTGTGGATTTATGTCCTCGCCGATGTGTTCCCCGCCCCCTTTTCCGGTTACCTGCCCGCCCTGGGCCTGATCGTCGTGGCTGCCGCTCTGGTGGAATCCCTGCCCTTCGAGGAAATTGACAACCTCACCGTGACGCTGGCCGCGGTTCTGTTGGGGCACCTATTGTTGGGGTGAAAGTCTTGTGATTGGCTTGAAACCCTTGTTGGAATTCGCTTTGCGTGCCGCTGGCAACCGCGAATGACGCCAATCAGGAGGATTTCACGGATAAAAAACGTTTCGGCGACCCCAAAATACTGAGAAGACACCTTTTTTACTCAAATCTCTGCGCACTCCGCGTCTTCGCGAAGCATACCCTTGGGGTGCAGCGGTGGATTTCTATCTGAATTGCGTAACTCCTAAAGGAAAAAGCATGACTCACATTGATGGAGACCATCTAACCATAGAAGAAGTTGTCGCTGTCGCTCGTCAGGGTAAAAAGGTTGACCTCGCCCCCGAGGCCCATCGCCGCGTGGAACGTTCCCACACCTGGGTTGAAGACATGCTCGTAGCCGACAAACCCGTTTACGGGATCAACACCGGTTTTGGCATTTTCTCCGAACATAAAATTTCAGCCAGAGATGCGGCCAAATTGAGCCGTAACCTGATCTTGAGTCACGCGGTTGCCACGGGAGAAAATCTGGATGAGGAAGTTGTGCGCGCGGCCATGTTGATTCGGGCCAACACCCTGGCGAAAGGGCACTCGGGTGTTCGGCCTGTGGTGATCGAAACCTTGCTGGAAATGCTCAATCGCGGCGTCACGCCCTTGATCCCCTGTCAGGGTTCTTTAGGCTCATCCGGCGATCTGGCCCAACTCTCACACATGGCTTTGGTGTTCACCACCGATGAAGCCGACCGAGAAGCGGAATCAGGCTGGGCCGAGTTCGACGGTCAGCGCATGAGCGGGGAGGCAGCCATGCAGGCCGCCGGTATCGAACGGATTATTTTGGGAGCCAAGGAAGGTTTGGCCGTCAACAACGGGGCTACCTTCTCAGCGGCTTTGGCGGCGCTAGCCGTACATGACGCCGATATTTTGTTGCAAAGCGCCGACGTCGCCCTGGCGATGAGCTTGGAAGCCATGTTAGGGGTCAGTGCGGCCTTCGATCCCCGCATCCACATGGTCCGTAATCACATTGGCCAAATGGCCGTAGCCGAACGAGTGCGCCAATTTACCGAGGGAAGCACCTTGATCGATTCAAACGGGCGCAATCAAGACGCCTATTCCCTGCGCTGCGCGCCGCAGGTCCAGGGCGCCGCCATGGACGCGCTCCTTTTCATCAAGGATCGCATTGTGCGTGAGATCAACGCCGCTACCGATAACCCGCTGCTTTTTGGCCCAACCGTGGCCATATCCGGAGGCAACTTTCACGGCGAACCGGTCGGCATGGTCATGGATTTCTTGGGCATTGCCCTCACCGAGGTGGCGGGTATTTCAGAGCGGCGCGTTTTCCGCCTGACGGATGGCAACCTCAACTGTGACCTGCCCCCCATGTTGGTCGACCATCCCGAAGCCGCGGGCCTCAACTCCGGCCTGATGATGCCCCAATACACGGCTGCCTCGCTGGTGTTGGAGAGTCAGGCGATGGCCTCCCCCGATTCGGTCTATTCGCTGCCCACCTCGGCAGAGCAGGAAGATCACAACGCCAATGCGATGACCGCGGCCCGGCACGGGCGCGAAATCGTCAGGAACACCGCCCACGTTTTGGCCATCGAGGCGTACACTGCTTGCCGCGCCCTCGATCTGCGTCTGCGCAAACTGCCGGATGCCCGCATGGGCGCGGGCGTGGCGGCAGCTTTCGAGAAAATCCGCCAGCATGTTCCCTATCAGGCCGGAGATGCCTGGTGGGGCCCGGAAATCGAACAAGTTCACCAACTCGTCTCAAGCGGCGAGTTGATCGAGCATGTCGATCGGGCTATTGGTTTGGAGTGATTGAAATCGAACTAACGGCCCCGCAAAAGCGATAGCAAGAAACCAAACGCCCCCAGGATGCCGAGGCTGAGGATCACAAACCCCGTTGGCAGGCCGCCTGTGCCGCTCGTTGGTTGGGCGGGTTGAAACGTGGGGATGACCAGTTGCGGCGGGGGCGTGAATGTGGGCATGCGTGTGGCCGGCATTTCAACCACAAATTGAGACGCCAAGGTTGGATCGATGGTCGGCGTGATCAGCGGTGTCGGCGTGGGAGGTGGTTCAGCGATGGGTAGATCGCCCCCCTCAATGCGGAGCAAGGGGGCATAGACCCAGGCGACCCCCTCATCGACACCTAGATAAAGAATTTGAACCCAGTCCCCTGCTGGTGTCCGCCCCAAGGCAGGTACCTCCTGCCGGTTGAGCAAAACGCCAACCCGGGGGTAATCGGTGCCCGGACCCGAGCGAACGTTAATCTGCTCCTCCGGGTCGGCATAGACAACGGCCATCGGCCCTGTCGGGGTCCCCGTCACCGTTGGAACGCTCACCGTGGGTTGCTGCGCCAACCCTCTTGCTTGAACGGCTGAAATTTGTATCATTAAGATGATGAAGAAGCCGATGCTTCCCCACAAAACGAGCTTTGATTTATTGGAACGCATTACACCTCCGAATACAGGGGTTATCAAAAATGGTTTATATCACAATTCGCTTGGTTTGTTGAATCAAGTTTTTGCCTAACTTGTTTTCTGACATTTCTGTAGTAAAGCTCGTTCTGATTCGTAACTTATTTTCTTTATCGCCTCCTCGAGAGGGAGCCAAATTATTCTGTCTACTTCCCGGTTGGGTAAAAATTCGGCTATTTTTGCGGTGTTCATATTCCAGAAGAGAACGATCTTGGGAACACCATCAGCCAGGTAAGCAGTGCTGCCCGCAAAGCTTCCTAGGCTCGCTTTTTGGCACGTTTCTTCATGGACTTCTCGTAGGGCTGTTTCTTGCCATTGTTCGCCAGGTTCTCGTTTGCCTTTGGGTAGGGTCCAATCATCATAGCGAGGCCTGTGGATGAGGGCCAGTTTTGTGCTGGATGGCGTTTTGTGCCAGAGAATTCCGCCGGCAGCTTCAACGACTTTGACAGAGAGTTGTTCGCTTTGTAAGCTCATAGGTTTGCTTTGATATGTCTTTCAAAAACTTGTGATATCTTCTCAACAAAGCGAGGACGAACGCCGTTCCTGTGGCCAAAACGAGCGGATGACAGCTCCCGATGAAGGAACGGCATTCGTTTTCCCCAAAATATTGAGATGATACAATTTGTGACCAAAACAGTTTAGCACGTGCGGCTTACACGATCAAGCCAAATCCTTGTTTGTTTTTTTCTTGACACAGTCTCTTCTCTATGCTAGAGTAAAGCAATGATTTGAGTTACACTATAGTACTATAATTTGCTGCTGGCCTGGAGTGTCATTCTGGGTTACTGACGCTTTCCTGACAATCCCCGTCCCGAGGACGGGTTTGAGATCGGTTTTGGACACCATTGCGCTGTAATAGTAGATAGAGGAGTGAAACTTTGACGAAATCACGATCACAACTCATGGTAGATAGCCTTCGTGACCTTCAGGCTTCTTCCCCTGACATTGAAGCGTCTGCTGTTGTAAGTGTAGATGGACTGACAATAGCATCCGCTTTGCCGCAGGGAGTGGAAGAGGATCGTGTCTCGGCAATGACGGCAGCGATGCTTTCGTTGGGTGAGCGGATTGCAACTGAGTTGGGCCGAGGTGTTTTAGATCAGGTTTATATCAAGGGCGAGAATGGTTATGTTATCCTGATGTCCATTGGCGAGGAAGCCGTGCTGACAACCTTAGCTCGTGAAGAAGCGAAACTAGGTCTAATTTTTCTAGATATGCGGCGGGCTACTGAAGATCTCGCTAATCTCATTTAGGATTCGGTTATGGAAGCGATCGATAAAAGCGATTATTATTACCCAAACAAATTTGCTCTGATTATGCTTGAGGCCTTAGAAGATGTGATGGGAAGAAATGGCCTCAATGCTATTTTAAATCTTGCCAGTTTAGGCAAACTGATCGACAATTTCCCGGCCGATAATCTCAACAAAGAATTTGATTTTGCGGATGTTTCCGCAGTCAATTTGGCGTTGGAGGAAATGTATGGGCCAAGAGGAGGACGCGGGTTAGCGCTAAGAGCTGGGCGTGCTACGTTTGACGATGCCTTGAAAAATTTTGGCGCTTTGGCGGGCGCCAGCGATCTGGCATTTAAAGTCTTACCCTTGGAATCAAAATTGCGAATCGGCATTCCGGCCATGGCGAAGATTTTCAGCCAAATGAGCGATCAGATCAGCACTGTCGATGAGAAAGAAGAAACATTTGTCTATACAATCCATCGCTGTCCGGTTTGTTGGGGGCGTAGCGGGGAAGATAAACCGGTTTGTTTTGTGGCAACTGGTTTGTTGCAAGCAGGCGTAAAATGGGTTTCTGGCGGGAGGACATTTCGCGTCAACGAATCAAAATGCGTAGCCATGGATGATGACGTCTGTGAATTTATTATTCAAAAAAAACCAATTGATTGAGCAAACCTGTGGTTGAAGAAAAGAATAAAATCCTAATTGTTGAAGATGATCTGGACGTGGCGGAAATGCTGGAAGCATATTTCCGTGTGCAAGGCTATCAAGTCTCTACTGCCAATTGGGGAGAAGATGCGATCGAAGTCTGTAGGAACGAACATCCTGATCTTGTTATTTTGGATATTCGCTTACCAGACTTTGATGGCTATGAAGTTGCCCGACGGTTGCGTGATCACCGCCGAACAGAGAATATTCCCATTATCTTCTTGACAGAAAAACGTAATCGGGCTGATCGTCTGCAAGGATTGGAATTGGGCGCGGATGATTACATCACCAAGCCTTTTGATATTCAAGAGCTTCGTTTGCGCGTTCGTAATTCCCTTCAGCGCTCCTCTCAGGGCGCCATCAATAATCCCATCACAGATTTTGCTGAAGGCGTATTGGTCGACGAGCGTCTTGAAGAATGCATAGAACATAATGATTGGGCCCTGTTGGTCATTTCATTGGAAAACCTGAACGTTTTTCGCGATGCTTATGGTTTTGTCGCCTCTGACGATGTTTTGCGGGCAGTTAGTTTGATGATCCATAATGCGGTTCGCAAGATTGGCAGTCCGAATGATTTCGTCGGTCACCTTACGACGACGAATTTCGTCGTCGTTACGGGTTCAGATGTGCTGGTTGATCTAGGGGAGCGGATCCGGGCTCGTATTGAACAGTCCCTTGATTATTTTTATCCCATCAAAGATCGTGACAAAGAAGCGGAACTCAGCAAGAGGCTTTCCCTCAGCATGAAAGGTATCCTGCCGAAGCACGGCCCTTTCACGGATTTGCAAGATCTGAAAAACCGGTTGATGCCTCGCTGATTAGCCTCTGACCCCTTGGAAATCCATTCTGGCCTGGATCGAGGAAGCTCTATGTCGCATCGCCTATACTTTGATCCGAAAATATTTGGCTTGGAGCAGTTGGGATGGCAACAATCTCGCCATCCCAGAATAGGTTAAAAGATATTGTCAGTAACGATTGTCATTCCCACCTATAATGAAGCGGAAAATCTCCCCAAACTGATTTCAGCGTTATTGGATTTGTCGATTCCTGATTTGAGCTTCATCGTTGTGGATGATGACAGTCCGGATGGTACCGGCGACATAGCTGATTCCTTGGCCGATCTCCATCCCGGTCGCGTCTCTGTGATCCACCGCGAGGGGAAGTTAGGCCTGGGGACAGCCTACATCCAGGGTTTTCAAACAGCCATCCGTGCTGGCGCTGATTACATCGGGCAAATGGACGCTGATTTTTCCCATTCACCCGCAAAAATCGTTGAGATGCTGGCGACCTTGGAACATTGTGACGTTGTTTTAGGCTCACGTTATGTCAAAGGTGGAAGCCTCGACGAACAATGGCCCTTATGGCGCAAGGCTTTATCGATGTTCGGGAATGTATACGCTCGGGCTATTTTGATGTTGCCGATTAAAGATGTCACGGGTGGGTTCCGTTTATGGAAACGGGCCACCCTCATGGGTATGCCTCTGGAGAGAGTGCGCTCCAACGGCTACGCTTTTCAGATTGAAATGACTTATATTGCCCATCGGTTGGGATATGAGTTTCGAGAAATACCGATCTATTTTGCGGAGCGCGGCGTTGGCGAATCAAAAATGTCTTTCCAAATACAATTTGAAGCAGTCTTGCGGGTTTGGCAGCTTCTTTGGGAATATCGCTATTTGAAACCGGCCCAGTAACCGGAGCGTATCAGTAAACTGTACCTTCTCAACAAATTAGAGAGAAGTTGAACTTTTTCAGAAGCGTTCAAGCATGTCACTCTGAGGGAGCGTTTTCTGCGACCGAAGAGTCTCCTAAACATCAAAGAGGGAGATACTTCGCCGCTGACGCTTTTCCAACGGCGAAGTATGACACCCCCATGAACGCTTGCCTTTTTCAAAGTATTCCCCATTCCACGTGGGTTGAGGTCTGATCTGAACGCATCTAATGCGCTACTTTGACGGAAACGTTCAGCTTTTTGCTCTGCACGTATCGGCTCCCCCAATAGTTTGAGATGACGGACGGTATCTTCTCAATATGTTGGGGAAACGGTTGCGGAGCCGGGGTTTCTACACTGCTTCGCCCGCCGATGGCGTCCCTGCGGGAAAAACGCTTCGCAGCACTCGACCGACGTTCGCTCTAAAGCGTCTACTAATTTATCTGCAAATTTGAACCATCCCGAGATGACACAGTAAAATGACAAAAATGTGAAGCGCTCAAATTGACGCTTTTTTT
>CAZJBA010000108.1:0-10381 GCA_964544065.1 uncultured Anaerolineales bacterium
TCGATATACATGGTCAAACTCCTTTATTTCTTTGATTTGTGTGTACACTCAAAACCGATTATCCGTTTTGAGGTATCTTCTCAAAAAATCGGGGAATATGTAGCCGAGATTTCCAAACCTGTGGTGAGCATTGTCGAACCATCTCGCTTCTGCGGGGTCACTGTGTGCGCCTGGCCGCAGGCCCGCAACACCGAAGGTGCGCATACCGAAGGTACGCAGAGCGAGCGAAGCGCGGCGTAGAAACCCCGGCTACGCAACCGTTTCCCCAAAATATTGAGAAGATACGTTTTGAGCTTCTATTAGCCGGTTCTAGGGAAGTCCCTGGCGAACTTTATCGGTCAACTTCCGCGAGGCTTGATTCTAGCATGTTTGCTCGTTTATCGGCAAATATTCTACTTATGGTCCAAGGGCAATCGCATTTGCAAATAATCAGCGCACTGAACAGCGTTGAAGTGGGCGGATTTGCCCTTGACGCATCCTTCAACAATGTTCAGGATGCTTGTTGCTTTGGGCTTGGCACCTGAATGCGATTGCGCTGGCTTGTGATCTCTTGATCCTGTTTATTGATACGCTTGGCTCAACTTCTCTATCTTGGCTTGCAAGATGCCCTGGAATTCATCGACGAGCGATTTTCTCTCCGGTGCCAGATTGTGCAATTCCTCGGGATCAGCGGCGAGATCGTATAACTCAATGACTTCGTCTTCGTCGCCCAATTCTTCGTAGCCAAAGGACCACATCAGCTTGAGACGTTCTCGCAAGAGCATGGCTGTCGCCGCGAGAATTTCTCCTTTTTTGTCGATTATCTCGACCTGGATGGTGGAGATATCGCGCTCATGAGCGGAAGAGGGTTCGGAAAACGGCGGCATGACGACGCCCTCCGCCCAAGCGGGGATCTCCTGATCGGCCACCTGACAGAGCGTCGGCAGCAGATCGATCGCGCTGGTATTGTCATGAACATCGATACGTGACTCTTGACCGGGAGGAAAGATCACCAGCGGGACATGCATGAGGGGCTGGTAGAAAACAGGGGTCGTGTGGCCGATGATGCCGCGCTCGAAAATTTCGCCATGATCGGTCGTCAAGATCAGCCAGGTATTTTCTAAAATCCCGCTTTCTTCCAATTGGCGATAGAGACGCTCGAATTCGGCATCGACATAGAGCGAAAATTCATCATACCAGCGCCTTTCCTCGATGATGTTTCCTTTTGCATAGGCACCCTTGAAAAAGTGATCGGGCTTGCTGATCGGCTGATAGCCGTCATGCGCAAAGGTGTCGTAGAAATCAACCCGAGTGTGATAGGGATCATGGGGCGGAAAAAGGTGATAGTAGCTCAAAAAGGGTTGATGCGTGGATTCGGTCATGGCCGCAATCCAGTCGATAGCGTCTTCCAAGACGAAGAATTCTAACCCATCGTGATCGGGCACTCCCCGAGGGAAGATTTGTTTCAATGTTTGGGAGCGTTTCCTCTTGTACGTTTCGTAAAGTTTCGCCAAAAAGAGGGAAAAGGAAAAGCCGTCTTCATGTTGTTTGAGAGCCCGATTCTTGCTGATAGAAGCGATGTCAAAATCGTTCCGGAAGGCAGCGCTAAATGCAGCGTCGTTTTCAAAATACAAACGCTCCCAGGGGGTCAACTCGTCAATGTCAGCCATGAATTGTAGCAGGAGCGTATTCGCCAATGGATTGTGGGTATATGCCATGCGGTGATGGGATGAAAAGGCTTCAAAGATCGTTTTCTGGATGAGATGGTCTTCAACTGTATCGTCATAGTTAAAGGCGTGATGTGTCCAGGGAGTGACGCCTGTCAACAACGAGGCTGTGCCAGGGGTGGTGTAATAGCTGCCGGCATAATGGTTGTGATAGACGATCGCTTTTTCGGCTAAACGCTCGAGTTTGGGCGTCGTCTTGCGCTCGTAGCCATACAGGGACATGTTCGCTGCCGCCCAGGCATCGAAAAGAATAATCAGCACATTCTCGGCGCCGTCATCGGATCTGTTCAGGTTGGAAAGACTTAAGGGCGCGATGTGGCTGAGCGATAGTAGGCTGGCAAATTTGAGGAAGTCGCGGCGGGTCACGGAAGACGTCATGATTATTCGATAGTGGTTTTCTTGAGCAATTTTTTATCCATATGATTGATCCAACTGCTCAAGCTTTTTTCTTAAGATCCCTAGGAGTTCTTCGGCAACTTCTTTTTGCTGAGGATAGAGATTGTTTAATTCTTCAGGATCGGTATCGAGATCATAAAGTTCGATGACTTCTCCTTGCTCTTGAATGGGCTCATAGCCGAAGAACCAGAATAGTTCATAATGATCTTGCATGATCATGGCGGTGCCCTCTCGGATCGAACCATTTTTGTTCAGTTTCTCGATTTGTACGGACGTGAGCATGCGATCTTTGCTTGCCTCGGAACCATGAAAAGGTGGCAAAACGGTACCCTCAGCCCAACCGGCTTTTGCTTGTCCTGTCACCCGTAGCAAGGTGGGTAGCAGGTCCAGGGCGCTGGTTCTTTCGTAGATGTCAACCCTCGAATCTTGCCCCGGTGGGAAAATGATCAGGGGAACGTGTATAACCGGCTGATAAAAAACCGGCTTGGTATGTCCTAGAATACCACGGGAGAACATTTCGCCGTGATCCGTGGTGACGATCAGCCAGGTGTTATCCAAGGTGCCGCTTTGTTCCATCTGACGGTAAAGCCGCTCGAATTCCGCATCCACATAGAGGATGAATTCATCATACCAGCGTCGCTGAATGTCGATTTTCTCTTCGGGGTGCATTCTCTCGAAAAAGTGCTCGGGCTTGTTGATCGGCTCGTAGCCATCGTGGGCGAAAATATTGTAGAACTCTTCTCGTGTGTGATATGGGTCATGCGGCGGGAAAAAGTGATAATAACCCAAAAAGGGTTGTGGCGTCGTTTCGGTCACGCTCAAAACCCAATCGATGCCGTCTTCTAACAAGAAGAAATTGACCCCTTCGTTGTCGGGAACCCCGCGGGGGAAGTTGGCCGAGACTCTTTCCATCCTTTTCTTTTTATAGGCTTCGTATAACTTAGAAAGAAAAAGCGAATACGAAAAGCCGTCATCCTGTTGCCGCAGAGCGCGGTTTTTGCTGATCGCAGCAATGTCAAGATCATTTCTGACGGCCGAGGTGAACACAGCGTCGTTCTCGAAATATAAACGCTCCCAGGGGGTGTAGGTATCCAGGGCACCAATGAATTGGCGCAGTAACGTGTCAGTGAAGGCATTGTGCGAATAGCCCAGCCGGTGGTATCCCGGAAAGGCGTGAAAAATCGATTTTTCGGCCAAAGTGTCTTTGACGGTCGCATTAACGTCGAAGGCGTGGTGCGCCCACGGCGTTGTGCCCGTCAGCAGCGAGGCCGTTCCCGGTGTGGTGTAATGGCTGCCGGCATAATGATTGTGATAAACAATCGCTTTTTCGGCCAGGCGTTCCAACTTGGGCGTCGTTTCCCGCTCGTAACCGTAGAGAGACATATTGGCTGCTGACCAGGCATCAAAGACCAGGATGAGCATATTTTGGTTCTTTTCATCCTTGCTTTGCAGGCCTTTGATCGATGCGGGGACGGCGTGACTCAAGGAAAAGAGACTGGCAAGTTTTATAAAGTCGCGTCGAGTCAAATTTGGTTTCATTTTGGATTCTTGGACTGATTGAGCGCTGCCACATTCTGTTTCAAGACATCCAGCATATTGGCGGTGATGTCTTTTTGATCGGCGGACAGGTCGTTTAGCTCCTCGGGATCGGCTTGGAGATTGTAGAGTTCAACCAAGTCTTCTTCTTGGAGTTGCTTGTACCCGAACGACCAGATCAATTTGTAATCATCTTGGATCAGCATGGCCGTTGCTGCCAGCACATTGCCTTGTTTGTCTTCGATTTCGACCTGGATGGATGAGACGCTCTTTTTCTCACTCGAAGTGGATTCAGAGAATGGAGCCATCACCTGTCCCGCTGCCCAACCAGGCACTTCTTGTCCCGTAACATGTGCCAATGTTGGAAGTAGATCGATGGCGCTCGTTGTCTGATAAACATCTATTCGAGACTCTTGTCCGGGCGGGAAAATCAGCAGCGGCACACGGATCACCGGTTGGTAGAAAATGGGCGTTAGATGCCCACGGATGCCGCGCTCGAACATTTCACCGTGATCGGTAGTTACCACCAGCCATGTTTTTTCGAGAGTTCCATTCCTTTCCAATTCATCATATAGCCTAGCAAACTCCGCATCCACGTAAAGCAAGAATTCGTCATACCAGCGCCGTTGATGATCGGCGCGCCCCTCCGCGGAAAAGCCTTTGAGAAAATGCTTTGGTTTAGGGGGCGGTTTGTATTTGTCATCGGCGAAGGAGTCGAGGAAATCAATGCGAGTATGATAAGGGCTATGCGGTGGGTAAAGATGATAGTAACCCAAAAAAGGCTGTTCTGTGCTTTCAGCTATGCTGTTGATCCAATCAACGGAATCCTCTAGCAGGAAGAAGTCAAAGCCACCCTGTCCAGGCACGCCGCGGGGAAAATACTCCCCGACCCTGTTGGCGCGTCTGCGTTTGTAGCTTTGATAGAGTCTAGCAAGAAAAAGTGTATAAGAGAAACCGTCGTCCTTTTGTTTGAGCGCCTGATTACGGCTAACGAAAGCGGTATCGAAATCTTTGTTGAAAAACGATGTGAACACCCGATCGCTCTCGAAGAAAAGGTGCTCTCTGGGGGTGAGTTTGTCAAGATCGTTGATCAGTTGTTGCAAGAGAGCATTCGCCAAAGGATTGTGCGTATAGGCCAAGCGGTGATAGTGTGGAAATGCGCTAAAGATATTGTTTTGGGCTACTTGGTTTGCCAATTTGGCGTGGAGATTGAAGGCCCGGTTCGTCCATGGCGTTGTGCCTGTCAAAAATGAGGCGGTGCCAGGGGTTGTATAGTGACTACCGGCGTAATGATTATGGTAGACAATCGCTTTCTCGGCCAGGCGTTCCAGGTTGGGAGTAGTCCTGCGTGGGTATCCGTACAGAGACATGTTTGCTGCGGCCCAGGCATCGAAGACGAGAATGAGAACATTCTCAAGGTTGGGAGTGCTAACAGCTTTCGATTTCTTCGTCGCCGGGGGCAGAGCGTGGCTTAAGGAGACGAGGCTGGCGAATTTTAGAAAATCGCGTCGGGTCAATGATGACTTCATGAATTTTTTAATTATCCAACATACGATTGATCCAATTCTTGGACTTTTGGCATCAAGATGCCGATCAATTCATCCGCAATATCTTTTCTTTGGTCCGATAGATCGTTTAATTCTTCGGGATCCTGGCCAAGGTCATAGAGTTCGATCATTTCTGATTCGGGCTTGATTTGATCATAACCATAATACCAGATCAGTTTGTAATCACCTTGAATCAGGATGGCTGTTGCCAATTCGATCGAGCCGGATTTATCGACTTTATCGACCTGGATGGATGAGAAGTCACGATTTTGCCCCGAAATCTCTTCGGAGAAAGGGGGCATGACGTCGCCTTCAGCCCAGTCGGCAGCGTCTTGTCCGGTGATGCTCAATAGCGTAGGCAGCAGGTCAATCGCGCTGGTTCGTTCATATATATCAACTCTCTGTTGTTGCCCCGGGGGGAAGATCAACAGAGGAATACGCAGAATGGGTTCATAGTACACAGGTTCAGAGTGGCCCAGAACACCGCGTTCAAACATCTCGCCGTGATCCGAGGTCAGGATTAACCAGGTATTTTCAAGGATGCCGGCCTGCTGCAAGCGTCGATAGAACCGGTTGAACTCAGAATCTACATAGAGTAGGAATTCATCATATGCTTGTCGGACACGATTGAATCTATCTTGGCTATAAAGGCGTTTGAAAAAATGATCCGGTTTGTCGATGGGTTTATAACCGTCTCCTTCGAAAGCATTATAGAAATCGATGCGTGTGTTATATGGATCATGGGGCGGCAAATAATGGTAATAGCCCAGGAAGGGCCGCTGGGACTCTATCAGCATGTCCGCTGTCCAATCGATAGCATCTTCCATGATGAAGAAATCTACCCCAATATGGTCAGGTACACCGCGTGGAAAACTTTTTCTGATTTTGTTGATGCTTCTCGTTTTGTAGGCTTGATACAGCCTCGAGAGATAGAGCGAAAATGAGTAACCATCTCCTTGTTGTTTCAGCGCTCGGTCACGCCCAATCGTGGCGTTATCGAAGTCGTTCTGGAACAATCTGCTAAAGACAGCGTCATTTTCAAAATAGAGGCTCTCCCAAGGGGTGTAATCATCAATGTCTGCCAAAAATTGAAATAGGAGCACGTTTGTCAAAGGATTATGGGTGTAAGCCAAGCGATGGTATTTTGAGAAGGCGTTGAAAATGTTCTTTTGGGCCAGGTGTTCCACTACGCGGTCGCTGTGTTCAAAAGCGTGGTGTGTCCAGGGGGTTGTGCTCGTCAACAGCGACGCTGTTCCCGGAGATGTGAAGTGGCTACTGGCATAATGGTTGTGGTAAACAATGGCTTTCTCTGCCAAACGGTCGATATTAGGGGTTGTCTTTCGCTCATAACCGTATAGCGAGGTATTGTCAGCCGTCCAAGCATCGAAAAGAATGAAAAGGATATTCTCTTTACCCACGTTGTCAGCACCATCTCTTTTTGAAGATAGCGTTGGGGGCAGGGAATAGCTAAGCGGCAACAGCCCGGCTAATGTTAGAAAATCTCGTCGAGTCAAAGATGATTTCATAAAGGTTGATTATCCATATGTTTGTTCTGATTACAGGTGTTAGACTCTCGTGGAAAGCCAATTTCCGCATCCGGCGAGCGCGGCGCCTGCCTACCGAGGCACGAGTGTCAGGAGCTTTTTTCAGTGGAAAGCACTCATTTTTCGGGAAGCATTTTACCACTGAACTGATCATCTGCGATAAGACTCCCCTTAGAATACCTTGTAATAGAACATATGTTCGGTTATAATAAAAGCCTGGCACCCCAACCTTTCCACGAGATGAGGCGCCAGGGTCCTACTATCCACTTGGTGAGTGGCTTCGGACAGCTATATTATACCAGGAAGAATCAAGGAAACATTTCTCGAGTTTGATAGCTTCTTGCAAGTATCTTGAGGTTTCTATTGGTTATAATTGCTCGCTACCGAGGCCATTCTCCGTCATTTCTTGAAAAGGAGAATGCAATGACGAAAGTTATTATTGTTCAAGGAGGCAGCCTTGAAAGTTATTACGAGCAGACTATGAACTATCTTCAAAATAAATATCACGATTATCGATCTAATTTACTCGATTTACATGTTTGTCCGGAGGAACGTAGTCGCCAAAGTTACTATGAAGCCCTAGCAAGCGAAACAGCCGCTGGTGTTAGCTCTGATGGCAACATCCCGCTCGGAAAGATGGTGGTGTGATGGGTGCCCTATTGACATTAGCGAAAATAGCGATCAATATTTCACACGCTGGCAGAGAAGTGTCGATGCCAGAAGTCAATCAAAGCAACGCCTATGCGATGGCAACTGAAGATGTTATCGAGGGGGATTTTCGAGTAGTACCCCCCGAACCTGAGTGTCTCCCCCCACCGCGAGATGAACCATTGCCAAAAGCAACCTGGATTCCGGAGTAACGTTTTTTCGCGTCATCGACTCGGCCCAACGTGTAATGGGCTTATGACAAAAAAGATGTTTCAATCAAACTAATTTGACAGTGTCACATACAACGTTTGTTATAACAAAGTGAAGGTAGTTCGCCGGTTCGCTCGCTTCGCTCGCTCTGCGTACCTTCGGTATGCGCACCTTCGGTGTTGCGTGCTTCGCATGCGTCCCCGCCACGCCGAAGGCGCGCACAGCGGGAGGGAAGTAGGCGCTTTTTGCCATATCGCTTGTACTGAACCTGTCGAAGTGAAACCTAGAACGGGGCTGATTAGAGCCGCTCCGCCTAGATTTCGAGTAAGCGTTCATGGGGGTGTCATTCTGAGCCGCTGACGCTTTTCCAGCGGCGAAGAATCTCCCCAAATGTTGCCTGGGAGACCCTTCGGTCGCAATCGCAGGCTCCCTCAGGGTGACATGCCTGAACGCTTACGATTTCGATATGCTTCGCTACCCTTCGATAAACTCAAGGCGCCGCTCAATCGGCGGCTCCGCTGTGATCTATACGAAAATGTGACATTGTCGCACTAAACAATTTTGTAAGTAATAGATAGGCCGCCGATGCGGATTCTCAGGCGGCCTATTTTGACTCATCAAACTTTTGTGGTAAGATTCCAGTGTTCAACAAAAAATTAGACATGAGGTTCTATGGAAGAAAAAATTACTGTTATTGAAGGTCCTACCCCTGTTTTTACTATTATCCCAGGCTTATGGGCGCATGGATTGGTGGAGGGGGATCGCCATGCAGAAGTCGTTGCAACTCGTTTGCGCACCTTTGACGGATACGCGCTGGTGGAACGCTGCCAGCGTGCCTGGCGCAACCGAAAAACGATCCAGCTTGAATTTCGAACACCGGATGGATTGATTGATGAAGTACCCATCCTGGCCGCCCGCGCCTTGGAAACCGAGGAAGGCGAAATTTTACTCTTGTGGGTGCGTTTTTCGGATGATATGGTTGGGTTGGAGATGGGCTACGCCGATGATGACGATAGTTTCCCCGATGACTTGGGTGATTGGACCCTGGACGATCTTTTCTGATCGTCATTTGGAAGCATGAATCAAGAGACCCGATCTTTCGATCGGGTCTTTGTATTTTGGGCTCGGTTGTCGTATCTTCTCAATATAGTGCGGAGAAGTTGAACTTTTCCGCCAAAACGGCGCATTAGATGCATTCATAACTGGGGTCAATCCACATGGAACGGCGGAGACTTTGAAAAAGTTCAACTTCTTGCCCCACATCTCGGCGACCCCAAGGTATTGAGAAGATACCGGTTGTCAATGTGGCGCGATCAATTCATCAAGAAGATGGCCCCAAGAGCAAGCATCAGGAAGAAGCCGGCCGTGATGGCAATTGCTTGCAACACCCGGCTGGATGTACGTTGGTCGACGATGCTGGTTCCGGAGATCGTTGCCCGAGGTGCCAATAAAGGGCCTCCCAGCCAGGCGAAGACCACGCCGCCAAACAGGCCGCCGATGTGGCCCCAATTGTCGATGCCAGGAGAGAGCCCGATCAGCAAGTTGATGGCCGCGACCCGGATGATGCGACTCAGGGCCTGGCGGGTGAAATCTTCCCCGAACAGGGATCTGTTCTGATAGATGAAGATGCCGTGCGCCCCGATCAAACCGAAGATGGCCGTCGATGAGCCCAACGAGGCCGCGGGGGTGAACATCATCGAAAAGACGTTGCCAGCGAATCCGCTGAGCAGGTACAAGCTTAAAAGGCGGCTGTGACCAAAATTTCTTTCCATGGCAGGGCCAAACAGATAGAGGGCGTACATGTTGAAGCCGATGTGCAAAATCGAGCCGTGTAACAAAACCGGCGTGATCAATCGCCAGAATTCTCCCATGGCGATGCGGTGGTTTTCTTTCACCCCCAGGGAAGCAGGCAGGTCAAACCCCAGCAAGGCTTCGGACCCCATTTGGAGCAAGTAGATCAAAATGGTCAGCCCCAAGAGAGTATAGGCCACATAGGGGGTAAAGGCCGCTTTTGCCTGGGGCCGGGAATCCGTTCCGGGGTCAGGTGCCCACGAGACATCCTGGTCTGATTCTCCGTTTTCCACGCTGTGCGAAATGTCCTGGTTGGAATCTTGGTTCACAGGGAGACCTTTCGATGGGGCAGGCGGTGGTGTTCTGCTCGGATGATCGCCGCGATCGTTTCGACCGTCTGACCAAGTTTTCCATCAAGGTTGGGTACCACGTAATCAAACAGGTCTACCTGTTCCATTTCGTCCCGGACTTTTTCGATCCGGTGTTTCAAGTCTTCGGGGCTTTCGGTGCCGCGCCCCTCCAGCCGGTCGATCAATTCGGCTTCGTCGCCGGTGGTCAGGAAGATCAGCAGGGCTTGGGGATATTTCTCCCGGATGGTGGCAGCCCCCTGGACATCGATGCGCATGACCACATCTCGATTGCTGGCCATGGCCTGGCGCACCTGCCACTTAGGGATGCCTTTGTAGTCGCCATAGACGACGGCGTATTCGATTAATTCATCTTCGGCGATCATCCGCTCGAACTCTTCCGTGGAGACGAAGAAATAGTCGACGCCATCGGTTTCACCTTTGCGAGGCGGACGGTCGGTGGCCGTGATCACAAAATGAAACGGCAGGCCAGAGGCTTCCATCTGCTCGACGACCGAATCTTTGCCCACGCCCGAAGGCCCGGAGATGACGATCAGCAAAGGCTGGCGTTTAACTGGTTGAAAATCTCGATTTTTTGGTATCATATTAACTCTCACTACGGGCATTATAATATGAACATAAAAAAGTTAGGAGGT
>CAZJBA010000109.1:0-10339 GCA_964544065.1 uncultured Anaerolineales bacterium
TTGCCCCGCTGTTCCAGCAGATGAGCCAACTGGGTGTCTTTGACGAGATGGTCGTAGGCACAGGCGTTGGTGACAACCAAACGCTGGCTGCCGGCTATGCCGACGCGGTCGGTTCCTACGGCATCCAGGTGTATCACTATACCCTGCCGGACAATGAAATCAACGACTGGCTGGTTGACGCCCACATCGAAGAATACGGCACCCCGCCTGATCTCTGGGCTGCCGGTGGCATGATGGCCGCCATCATGATGGTTGAAGGCCTTGAAGCCACCGCAGGCGACAGCAGCGCGGACGCTCTCATCGAAGTCTATGAAGATGACTTCCAGTTCGAAGGTCCGAAAGGCACTGTCATGATCCGCCCGTACGACCACGTCGCTCTGCAAAATCTGTACTTCGTGCGCGTGGACAATGTGGACGATCCTGACCTCAAGTTCGTCGAACTGATCAAGGACTACGCTCCCGAAGAGACAGCACCGCCCTGCCAGTTGCCAGAAGAGTACGCTGATCGTTGCCCCTAGGTTGAAGTACAAACCCTTCCTTGGGTAACGACAAAAACACACTATGTCGATTGTCTGTCTTGACAGGCAATCGACATAGCTTAATTTCTCAATCATCGGGAAAAACTATGGCCGAAAACATCATCTTGAAAACCGAAAATCTGCGCAAAGAGTTTGGCGGACTGGTCGCTGTCGATGACGTTAACATGCAAGTTCACGAGCGCAGCCTCCACGCCATCATTGGGCCCAACGGGGCCGGGAAAACCACCTTCTTCAACCTGCTCAGCAGGCACCTGGAACCCACCAGCGGCCGCGTCATCCTCAGGGGCAAAGACATCACCGATTTGCCGCCCCATCGCAGCGCCCACCTGGGAATCGGACGCTCATTCCAAATCACCAACCTTTTCCCTAATCTGACTGTTTTGGAGAATATTCGGGTCGCCGCGCAAGCCCTGGGGGACGATAACTTCAAATTTTGGCATCATCATTCTCATTTTAAACGCTATCAAGAACGGGCACTGACAATCATCGACCAAGTCGGGCTATCGGAACAAACCCTGACCACGGCGCGCGCCTTACCCCACGGCAGCCAGCGCAAATTGGAACTGGCCATCATCCTGGCCTCGGATCCCGAAATCCTGCTCCTGGATGAACCCACCGCCGGGATGGCCCGGGAAGAAATCCCCATGCTGATGAACGTGATCGAGGAAATCAAGGCCTCCAGCAACAAGACAATCCTGTTGGTGGAACACAAAATGGATTTGGTCATGAACGTCTCCGACTGGATCACGGTCATGCACCAGGGGCAAATCCTGGCCGAGGGGACGCCGGAACAAATCTCCGCCAATGAAACCGTCCAATCCGCCTATCTCGGCGAGTTGTACGGGGACTTCTCCGAGGTGTCATGATGGAAAATGTACTCGAGGTTCAAAACATCCATACTTTTATTCATCAGTTTCATATCCTGGAGGGGGTCAGTCTGACGGTACCCGAATCCGGCATCCTGGTCTTGCTGGGCCGGAACGGGGCCGGAAAAACCACCACGCTGAAATCCATCTTGGGGATCACGCCACCTCGCCAGGGGGAGGTGATCTTCCACGGGGAGGAGATTCAGGGCCTGATGTCGCATCAAATTGCCCAAAAAGGGATCGGCTACGTGCCCGAGCATCGGGCCATCTTCACCAACTTGACCGTCGAAGAGAATCTCAAAATCGCCGAGCGAGAGCGAGGCGACCTTGAAAAACAGGCTGACTTCATCTTCGGCGTCTTCCCCGACCTGAAACGGTTGATCAAGCTCCCGGGCGGCAACCTGTCGGGCGGCCAGCAGCAGATGCTGGCCATCGCCCGGGCGCTGGTGCCTGACAACTCTCTATTGCTGATCGATGAACCCAGCGAGGGTCTTGCCCCTGTGTTGGTCGAACAGGTCATGGAGGCCGTTCAGCAGCTTTCCGAACATACCACCATCTTGTTAGTGGAGCAAAACTTCATCATGGCCAGCCAACTGGCCGACCGGTATATGATCATCGAATCAGGCCGATCGGTCAAGAGCGGCCTAATGGCCGATCTTGTCGACGACGAAGAAACCATTCAACGCTACCTGGGTGCGAGATAAAGGAGCCTATGATGATGAAATTCTGGCGGAACAATCGCTCCCTGCTCATCACCAGTCTGATCATGATCGTGATCATCGGCGTCACCGGGGGCACCATGGAGGCAAAAGTTTGGGCCTCGATCTTGCTCTCGGGCGTTACCCTGGCAGCGCTTTATTTTCTAGTCGCGTCGGGATTGTCGCTCATCTTCGGGTTGATGGACGTGCTCAACTTCGCTCACGGCTCGATTTTCGTGTTCGGCGCCTACGTGGGTCTCTCAACCTATGCCAATCCCCGCTTATTGTTCAACACAATGCCCTTCTTCCTATCTCTGGCCGCTTCGATTTCCGTGGGACGAATTTTTGGCGTCAACCTGTGGCGAAAGATGAAGAAAGGGCTGGCTCGCCGGGCACTTGTCTGGCTGCTGGTCTTCCTTTCGGTGGGGCTGATTCTGTTCAGCCTGCGCCAGTTCCCCATCCGGGCGTTGAACGCCTTTGGAGTCACGGCCGTGGGCGGAGCTGTCTCCACGGCTGAGGCCCAGGAGCCGCTCTGGTTGATGATCCAACGAACTTTGATGCTCTTCGTGGCCGGGCTGCCTTTTGGTCTGGCCCTGGCGCCGAAAGACTCCTTCGAGGAAGACCAAAGCCGCTCCCCCGTGAGGGTCATCATCATCGCTGTGGCGTTGGTCGCCGCAGGCCTGCTGCTTCTGCTCGTGCGGGACGCGGGCGAAGGGTTCATGCTGGCACTTTCTGCCGACATCCGCTTCTTCCTGGCGCTGATCTTCGGCGCCCTGGCCGGAGCCGCGGTCGGCGCGGCCATCGAGATCGCCCTGATCCGTCCCTTTTACGGCAACCCGGTCACCCAACTGGTGCTCACCCTGGGGTTGATGCTCGCCCTCAACGACGTGATCGAAGGCGTCTGGGGCGAAGAGGGACACCCGCCGATGAGGCCGCCAACCCTGTTCACCGAGGCCTGTCGCTCGGACTCGCTTTGGGCCTGGTTCAGCGAACATTGCCGCTCCATCGATGTGTTGGGCCGCGCCTTTCCCACCTATCGGCTCTTCATTATTTTCTTGGGAATTTTCGTTTTCGTCGGCGTTGGCTTGCTGCTGAAACGTTCGCGCATCGGCATGATCATTCGAGCGGGCGTTCAAGACAGCCAAATGGTGCAGGCCCTGGGCATCAACGTGCGCCAGGTCTTCACGCTGGTATTCGCCCTCGGGTCTGGGCTGGCCGCCCTCGGGGGAGTCATCGCGGCTCCCTTCCTGAGCGTGTATCCGGCCATGGGGGGAATCTTCCAGCTTCAGGCCTTCATCGCCGTTGTCGTCGGGGGCATGGGCAGCTACGCGGGCGCGGCGGTGGGCACCCTCATCCTCGGAATCGCCCGCGCTTTTGGCAATCACCTGGTCGCATCAGGGATCAATCTACCCTTTCTGGAAGACTCGTTACGGGGCAGTCCGGCCATCGCAAAAGCATCCACCGTGCTGATCATGGCCATTGTTCTGCTCGTCAAACCGGCTGGCATTTTCGGAAAGAAGGAGTAACCAATGACATCGACGCTCGCTTCCAAACAAAACGTTACTCGGTCGAGCTGGTGGTCACAATGGTGGCCGTTTGTGGTCGTGTTTGCCTTGTTGTTTCTCTTTCCTTTTTTTGCCGGTCTGACCATCGGTGACCCCACCGCCGTTGATCCCCGGGCCGGTTTTTTCACCAACTTGATGCAGCGCGCCGGCAGCGGTTACGCCAAGTTCTGGCAAGGCATGCTCATCCAGATGTTCATCCTGGGGATTTTCGCATTGAGCTACGATCTCTTGCTCGGTTTCACCGGGATTCTCTCGTTTGGGCACGCCATGTTCTTCGGCACGGGTGCGTACACCGTGGCCATCTTGATCGACAAGCATTTCGAGTGGCCCTTGGGCTGGGCGCTCCTGGCCGTGATCGTCGTTTCTATCTTGCAAAGCGGGGTTTTCGGGATTCTCTCCCTGCGGGTCAAGGGCGTCTATCTGGCCATGGTCACACTGGCCTTTGCCGAGATGTTCTTCATCCTGGCCGAGGCGGGCGATTTCCGCCAGTACACCGGCGCCGACGACGGGCTGCACGGCTTCCCCGTGCCCGATTTTCTCAGCGCGACCGATCACCGCACCCGTTTTTATTACCTGGCCCTGATTTTCTTCGTAGTCGTCTTTTTAGCAGCGCGCCGGTTGGTCAATTCCCCCACCGGGCGGGTGATGATCGCCAGCCGCGAGAACGAAGACCGCGCCGCGATGATCGGCTACAACACGTTCTGGTTCAAGTTGATCGCTTTCATCGCCGCCGGGGTGTTCGCTGGATTGGCGGGCGCGCTTTCGGCGTTGTACAACGTCAGCGTCACGCCGATGGTGTTGAGCAGCACCCGCACCATCGACGCCCTGGCGATGACGATCATCGGCGGGGTGGGCACGCTGGTCGGCCCGATTGTGGGTGCGGCGATCGTGCAACTCCTGGGCTACTGGCTGGAGCGCTGGTTCGGCCCGACCTGGACGTTGATCTACGGGGTCATCTTCATGCTCATCGTCGTCTTCTTGCCTTTCGGCATCGTCGGCACCATTCAGGCGCGGGCCTTGCAATGGAAAGAAGGCTGGCAACGCTGGTGGAGGTTATTGAAAGGGGAATAATTTTTCTATTGCGAAAATGGGGGCAGATCCGACTCTGCGTTAATGATGGCTTCAGTGCGCTCAAAAATCCCCTCAAACTGCTCAACCGTGATCGTGCCGCCGCCTTGAGCCAGGTCATCGCCCCCGCCACCCCCGCCGCGTAAGCCCTCCATGTGCGCCTGCAAAACCTCTCGCGCCGACACGTCGACGCCCTGGGAGCAGACCACCACCAGGGTGAATTTCTCTTCCGTGCGCCCGGCCAACAAGGCGATGACTCCTTGCATGGAGAGAAACTCTTTGGCCAACAATTGAATCTCCTCCACCGGGCGTCCTTCGAACTTGGCCTTGACCAGCCGGTAGGGCCCGACCGTCTCGGCCCGGGCAGCCAGGTCTCCGGCTTCATAACCGAGCAAGGTCAAACGGAGCGATTCGGCCTCTTTTTGGGCTGCCTTGAGTTCGTCGGCCTGGCGCTCGACCGCCTCGAGCAAATCTTGGGGGCCGACGCTCAACCCCTCCGCCAGGGCGGTGACCGTGTGGTGATAGTCCCCCAAAACGCCCAGGGCCTGGTACCCGGCCACAAAGTAGACCCTGCGCTTCTGGTTCTGTCGCTCGGTCTTGACGATTTTGAGCATGCCGATCATGCCCGTGCGGGGGCAGTGGGTCGCCCCACAGGCGGAGTAGTCGAACCCGTCGATCTCGACCACCCGGATGTCGCCTGCCACCTTGGGCGCCAGACGCAAGGGCACGGAGCCAACTTCCCCCGAGAGGACAAAGTAGCTCTTGACGGCCCGATCCTGGAAGATGATCTCGTGGGCCCGGGTTTCGACCTGGGCGATTTGCTCTTCGCTCAGCTCCACGTCGGGGAGGTCGATCGAGGTGGGCGTATCGCCGCTGATGTGGGATGACAGCGTCTCCAGCCCCAGGAGTTGATCGAAGCAGCCACTGAGCAGGTGCTGGGCGGTGTGATGCTGTATGTGGCGGACTCGCCGCTCCCGGTCGATGACCGCCTTGACGGGGCCAGGTTCCACGTCCCGATCGACCACATGGAGCACGTCGCCCGTCTCCTCGTCACGGAGCACGTCGACCACACGGGCAGCCCCCAGCGTGCCGGTATCGTGCTCCTGGCCTCCACCGGTGGGGTAGAAGTAGGTCTCTTCCAAGATTACGGTTGGCCGTCCATCGGGCAGGTCGCGCTGCTCGCGCACGACGGTCTCAAATTGGAAGCAAAGCGAGTCGTCAAAGTAGCGATATTGGGGATCGGTCATGGTCTGCCTCTCGTAGACCTGACGGGTTTCAGCTCCTACGCTCCACTGGGAGTGCTTCGCAAAAACCTGCCAGATCTCTATTTGTTTCGATTCTTCGCGATCGTATTATATCCCAAGGGAGCCTGTAGGCATGCCCCTTCCAGGTGCAATTGCCCTCGAGTGAAGCAGGCCCATCCTTTAGGGGCTCGCCATGGTGGCCCAAGCGCAGACACCGGAGAGGAAGGTCAGGCCGAACCCGGCATGCAGCCGTTGACCGCCTCGGCGGCAGCGGCTCCCAGGACGGAGATCAGACTAGAGGCGCGTCCGTTACTCAAGGTGCGGCGCGAACACAACCCGCCGATCGGCCCGAGACGAAATGATCGTTGGGCAAATAGACGATTTGATCCCCCCGGAAGAGAAAGAAATCGACAAGCTTTCCAACCAGGGGCAAACGGGTCAATTTTGCGTAGAAATATCTCTGCGGAAAGAGATGCTTGAGAAAGGAGACAAACCAGTTTGGGCAGCTCATCGACGACGTTTTTGGCGGTTACTCAACAGTTCTTTTTGATCAAAGGCACCCCATCTTGTTCTGAATCTTTCCCAAGATAACGCAGCGCGTTCTGTTTCAGGTTCTTCACAAGCCAAGCTTCGTCCCCACCTTCAATCGGAATCTGGCCTCCCGCCATTGCGCCATGCCCCCCCGCTGTTCCCAACGTGCCGACAATGCCGCGGACTAACTCGCTCGCTCCGATTCGATGGCTCCGGGAGCGAACCGACAAGACGATATCATCGTTGAACACGCCGATGCAAACGACCCATTTGATCCCCTCAAGGCGCAAGAGCAAATCGGCGATCTCTGCGCCCAGATCAGGGTAATTCATCGAGTCTAAAAAAGCGATCAGCAAATCGCGATCGTAAAGGCGCGCTGCCTGGATAGCTTCGGCCAGGCTAACGAAATACGATGTTGGCACCCGAGCGCGCTCGATAGTCACAAGGGCATCAACATCGATCCGGGGCTGCAAATAAAAATATGCAGCGATATCATCAGGCCCGGCACCGCGTCCCAGCGACATGGTATCGGTTTTGATACCGTAGAACAAAGCCGTTGCAAGGGCTGAAGGCGGCTCCAAATCGGCGGACTGCAAATAGCCGGTAACAATTGTGGACAAGGCACCAACATCTTCACGAACGTCAGCAAATTTGACATTTCGTGATTCCTGGCGCCTGTCGTGATGGTCGACGACGATCAAGGGGGTGATTTCATCGGGGAGGGGGTTGTTGCCTGCCCCGGGCTGGGTATCCACCAAGGCGACAGGGGTGTTTTCGGTCAACTCATAGTGGCCCAGTTGGTGAAGGGGATAGTTCAAATAACGGACCAGGGCTTTGTTTTCGGCGCGCCCGATAAGGCCACAATAGGCGATCTGGGATTCCACCGCAAACATTTCCTTGACGAAATATTGCAAACCCAGCGCCGAGGCAATTGCATCCGGATCGGGGTCGTTGTGAGGAATGATCAACAAACTATTGTGATCGCCTAATGCATTCTTGAGTCTCGTGACAATATCACTGTCCATAAAAATGGTTGATCAATTTGGAAATCTAAAAAGCCGCTTGCGTCAGGGGTGTATCCCTATTCTACCAGTTCGATTTTTGCCGCCGCGAGTCGCTCTTGGACCAATGCCAACAAACGGGGACGCGTCTCCGCAGCTCGGGCGAAGCGGGTTTTGACCAACAAGGTCAGTTCTGCTTGTTGACCCAGGACGCCCTCTTTGCAAATCACCTGCCAGGGTTCCAACAAGTTAGGCAATAATACCACAGCCTCGGTGCCCAAATCTTCGAGCAAAGAAAGCGTCCTTTCGAAGTCGTGTGCAGCCACCTTAAAAGAGACATCCGTTGCGGAAAATTTACCGCGGCTGTAATTGCGCACCATCCGAATTTCCCCATTGGGGATGACGTATGATTCGCCACTTTGCGCCCGCATCCAGGTATTGCGCAAGTCGATGGATTCGATCACACCTTCCACGCCCAAGATTTCAACCTTTTCTCCCACAGCAAAGGTGTCATCAAAAATAAAACTGATTCCGGTCATGTAATCGCTGATCAACGGCCGCGCTCCCAGACCAAACGCGGCGCTAAACAACCCGACCACCCACAAGAGGGTGTCGAGGTTTACAAACAAGGCAAAACTGGCGATGATGGCAGCAAAAAAAGCCAGAAAACTGATTGCACTGGCAAACAAGCTTTGCAACGTTTTTTGCCGCTCTGGGCGGGCCTGCCCGTTCGAAGATAATCCACCCAACCTGGCAAGCCGCTTGGCCAACAGTGGTGAGAGCCGGGTTACCAGCCAGGCAATCAAAAAATAAACGAGAATCCGGAGACCATTTACAAGCCAAGGATTCGATTGATAGATAGCTTCAAGTTGCTCAATCATATTCTGGCACCTCACTTCTTGTCGTTTAGTTTACCACGTAATCATCCTTAATCGCCCGCTCATGTATCGCGAAAAAGGATGTGATAAAATTGTTCCTTGGCATTAACATAAAACGACAAACAGCACGTCTGACGGAGAAACGACTTCAATCCGTCAGGCAGGCAGGAGAAAAATTATGCAACGCAGAAAAATCACAGCGACCCTTCTACCTTTGATCTTCGTGATCAGTCTTCTCTTGATTCCGACAGCCCGGGCTCAAGAAGAACCCGCCGTTGTACAAGCAGTGCTGTTCTATTCACCTACATGCCCACACTGCGAGCGCGTGATTAATGAGGTGCTGCCACCATTGATGGAGCAATATGGCGATCAACTCCATATCATTGGGGTGAACACCTATTCGGAAGAGGGGCAGGCGCTCTACCAGGCCGCTATCGAGGCCTTCGAAATTCCCTCTGAGCGCATGGGCGTGCCCACTTTGATCGTCGGCGATACCGTTCTGGTTGGTTCCGGCGAAATTCCGGAGCAATTCCCTCAGATCATCGAGGAGGGGTTGGCTCAAGGCGGCATCGGCTGGCCGGATATTCCCGGCCTGGAGGAAGCGATCACCGCATCGAGAGCAGCAGCAACCGAACAGGTTCAAGCGACCCAAACAGCGGAGGCGGCTCCAACAGAAACAGCCATTCCATCGACGGAAACAGCAAACCCCACGGAGGAGGCTTCTCCGTCTCAAACAGCGGAAACGCCTACCCAGACAGAGGTCGCCAAGGAATCAACCCCGACTCCAACAACGGATTCGTCCTCAAACATGATCGGGCTCGATGATTCCTTCCCCCACGAGAGAAGCCTGGTGGTCAAGTTCAAACGCGACCTGGTCGGCAATAGTTTCTCGGTGGTGCTGCTCGTCGGCATGATCATCAGCGTGATCCTGGTTTGGCTGCGATTGCTCCGGGATACAAAGCCGACGTTCACCTGGCCGAGCTGGACCGTGCCCGTGATTTGTGCCGTTGGCATGGTTGTGGCCGTCTATCTCTCCTTTGTGGAGATCACCCAGACGGAGGCCGTCTGCGGCCCGGTAGGCGACTGCAATACCGTCCAGCAAAGCCCTTATGCCAGCGTATTCGGCTTTTTACCCGTCGGTGTGCTCGGCCTGATCGGATACGTTGCGATCATCGCCGCGTGGCTGATTCAACACTACGGGCCCCAACAATGGCGTTTCCTTGCTGTGCAGGCTTTCTGGGGCATGGCTTTCTTCGGGACGCTGTTCTCGATTTATTTGACTTTCTTGGAGCCGTTTGTGATCGGGGCGACCTGCGCATGGTGCCTGACCTCGGCTCTGATAATGACCCTGCTCCTGTGGGTCAGCACGAACGATCTCCGGCGCGCCCTCGCGGAGGATCCCGAAGTGGAAATGGATCTCGACCATGCATGAACTGGCGATCACCGAGCAGATTCTCGATATTGCCACCCGGCACGGAAAACAAGCTGATGCCAAGAGAGTCACCGATCTCTACCTTGTCATCGGTGATCTCTCGTCGATCATCGATGATTCGGTGCAACTTTGCTGGGATATGATCAATGAAGGCACAATTTGTGAAGGTGCTCAGTTACATTTTGAGCGTATCCCCGCTAAGCTAAAATGTCGGCAATGCGGTACAATCTACACGCTCGAAAGCGGCGAATTAGCTCCCTGCCCAGAATGCGAAAGCGTCCAAGTTGAGATCATTGAGGGCAAGGAATTTCGTCTGGACAGTATTAATATCGAAGAAATATAATGCGGAGACGCAGAGGTGCAGAGGCGCAGAGAAAAAACTTGAAACGCTGTGTCTCTCCAGCCGTGTTCCTCCCGCCCGCTCTGCGAATCTACGTTGAAAGAACGGATTAAGGAGAATCGATGAGCAACAAGAAAAACGTCCCCGTCGTTGAGAAAGTGCTCAACGCCAACGACC
>CAZJBA010000110.1:0-6367 GCA_964544065.1 uncultured Anaerolineales bacterium
CACTTGGCAAAAACTGATGAACTGACCGGGTTGTACAATCGCCATTATTTTTTCGAGCAAGGCGAGCGCGAATTCGAGCGCGCCCGGCGTTATCAGAAGCCCTTGGCGGCGATCATGTTCGACCTGGATCATTTCAAACCTATTAATGACCAATACGGCCATGTTATCGGAGACGAAGTGCTCCGTGGCGTTGCCCAACGTTGCCTGGAGAACACCCGAGAGATCGATATTCTTGCTCGTTATGGCGGTGATGAGTTCAGCATGCTACTCCCAGAAACTTCACTTCCTGGCGCTCGTAGGATCGCCAAACGATTGCATCAAAAAATCGCCAGCCACCCGGTCGAAACCAGCGCCGGAGAATTCTCCATAACCATCAGCCTGGGAGTTGCTGCAATAGACTCGAACATGCCTGACTTGAAAACGCTGCTTAATCACGCCGATGCGGCCTCATACCGCGCGAAAGAGGACGGGCGCAATCGCGTTTGCTGCCAGGAGCTCTAATCGTAGGACTAATTACATAATCAGTGTTAGCCGGATTAAACGTTCAGCCTAACCGCGGGCTTGTTTCTGCTGTTAGGCTGAATGATTTAAAATGCCTGGAAAAGATTGGGGTGGTCAGGCGTCCACCTGCATGGACGCTCAGCGAAGCTCCTATGAACGACTTCAGTCGCAAGTCGCAAGCAACCGAATGAATTCGGTTGCTGACACACAAAACCTGTTTGCCAACGGCACGCATGCGAAGCACGCACAGCGAGCGAAACAGGTTAGAAATGATGCTTTTGAACGTGTTTTGCGAAGCATGCCTCCAGGCACGCCGCCGTTCTGCGCGCCCTTTGGACGTGGGCGAGCGACGCCCCACCAGATGGGTGTGCTCTGCCACACGGTGTGCTCCCATTTGGCGTGCCCTTCAGGCAACACCGTGTGTCTTCGCGAAGACGCTTCGCACAACCAAGGTAAGCGAGGCATTTGGTGCGATATTCGCATGATATAGTCTTGATAAAAGCTGAATTCGTGGTATTATTCTTGTTTAACTGCGAAATTCGCAGAACAGGCGGGTGTTCTTTTCTTGAACGGATAAACAGCAAATGCGTATGGATAAACTGGATATCAAGATATTACAAAGATTGCAGGAGGATGGAAGAACCCCCTTTACAAAAATAGCGAAAGAAACTGGGGTTTCTGAATCGACAATTCGCAGTCGTTATGCCGATCTGATCGATGAAGGGGTTGTTCACACTGTTTCGATTGTTGATCCCTTTGTGCTTGGTTTCCAGGCGCCGGCTATTATCGGTATTTCCGTAGAGATTGGGAAAATAGATGAAGTCGCAAAGACCCTCATAGATTTTCCGGAGGTAAGTTATCTGGTCATGGTGTTGGGCACCTATGACATCATCGCCGAAGTGTTCTGCCGAGACATTTCGCATCTTGTAAACTTGATTACAAAGCGCTTCCATGCTGTTCCTGGCATTCGGGAAACGGAAACATTGGTCATTGGAAAATCGTATAAACTCAGTTACCGTTGGTCCCCTCGTTTTGGAGACTTGGCATAACGTTCGATGAAAGTGACTTTGAAATTGTTGGCAACCTATAGAGAGCTATTTCCCGCCGAGTTAACAGGCAGTCAAACCATCGTCGAAGTAGCGGATGATGCTACGGTTGATGTTGTGCTGCAAAAATTTAATATCCCCACTGGCAGCGCCAGTGTCATTTTGATCGATGGCCATGCTGCCAAGCCTGGGCAAAAACTAAAGGATGGCGATGTGGTTTGCGCTTTCCCGGCGATGGCGGGTGGATAATTTAGACTAAAGGAGCGATGTATGTACAGTTGGCACGGTGTGATCCTGCGGGTGAACCTTAGCAATCAAACCATTACTACGGAGAAAATAGATAGCAAAATGGCTAAAGATTTTCTCGGTGGGCGCGGCTGGGCAATCAAGTATCTTTTCGACGAAGTTGACCCCAAAGTAGACCCTCTTTCCCCGGATAACAAATTGATTTTTGCAACCGGCCCCTTGACGGGTACGCCCGCACCGACGGGAAACCGCTATATGGTTGTTACCAAGTCGCCTCTTACGGGCGCGTTAGCGAATTCCAATTCGGGAGGCCATTTCCCAAACGAGTTTAAAAACACGGGGTATGATTTGATCATCTTTGAAGGGAAAGCTGAGAAACCTTTGTATCTATGGGTTCATGAAGATGAGATAGAGCTTCGTTCCGCAGAGCATGTGTGGGGGATGCCTGTTCCAGAAACAACCGATGCGCTCCTAAAAGAGACAGACCCAAAGGCCAAAGTGGCCTGCATCGGCCCAGCGGGAGAACGTCTGGTCAAGTTCGCCAGCATCATGAATGACAAACACCGCGCCGCGGCGCGTTCTGGTGTGGGCGCAGTGATGGGTAGCAAAAACCTCAAAGCGGTTGCCGTGCGCGGTGAGAAGTCACCCTCGCTGGCTGATCCCGAGCAAATGAAACAATTCTGCTTGTCGATCCAACGAGAAGTTGGTGGCGACATCAAGAAAGGCTCATCCTTGCGCGAGTACGGCACCGCTTACGTGCCTCCCGTAACCAACGAATTGGGCATCCTGCCCACCTACAATTTTCAAACAGGGGTCTTTCCGGGGGTGAATAAAATTGACGGCCCAACCCTGAAAGAAAAATATCTCCTCCGGGCGAAGCCTTGTTGGCGCTGTCCCATTGCCTGCGGACGCGATACCCAAGTCGACGAGCCTGGTTTCGAGGGCAAGGGCGAAGGGCCTGAGTATGAAACGCTCGGAGCGATCGGCAGCGCTTGCGGTATTGATAATCTGGCTGCCATCACCAAAGCAAACTATCTTTGCAATGAATTGGGCATGGATACCATCTCTGCGGGGACCACCATTGCCTGCGCCATGGAGATGTATGAGAAAGGCATCATCCCCGAAGAGGACATTGGTAGGCCGCTCAAATTTGGAGATGAGCAGGCCATTATCGAGCTGATTAGAAAAATGGCCCACCGTGAAGGCTTTGGCGACTCATTGGCTGAGGGAAGTTACCGGCTGGCCTCGAAGTATGGCTACCCTGAATTCTCGATTACGGCGAAGAAACTTGAATTCCCAGGCTATGATCCGCGCGGATCTAAAGGGATGGGCTTGCTTTACGCCACCTCCAACATCGGAGCGTCTCACATGGCTGGCGACCTGGCCTACGCTGAGGTGTTCGGCGTGCCTGAGAAAATTGACCCCCTGACCATCGAGAACAAACCGGCATTAATCAAACATTGGGAAGATGCTTTTGCCGTCATCGATGCCGCGGGGTTATGCGTCTTTCTGTCTGTTCGCTACGTGTTCAGCGCTGATGTGATGATATGGCCCGAAAGACTCACAAAAATCATCAACTATGCCACCGGCGCAGGCTACACGGAAGAATCCCTCCTCGAAGCCGGGGAACGTATTTACAACCTGGAGAGACTGTTCTTGACACGGGCGGGATTCTCAAAAACTGATGACACGTTGCCAAAGAGAATGTTGCAAGAACCTATGCCTGAAGGCCCAGCGCAAGGGCAGGTTGTAGAATTGGATGAAATGCTGGCCGATTTCTACGAGTTGCGCGGCTGGGATGAAAATGGCATCCCCACCAAAGAGAAACTGCAAAGATTGGGTTTGAATCAGTAGAAAGCAAAATTTCTATGTCTCATCAAAAAACACCGCAGCTCGTTGAACCAATTCCCGGTCCTGAAGCGAAAAAACATCTTCGTAATAGCGAAAAATTCGTTTCCGGATCGCTTCCCCATGTCTACCCTTTGGTCGTTAAGGACGGCCAGGGATGCGTCATCGAAGACGTTGACGGTAATCGCTACCTGGACTTCGCCTCGGGGATAGCCGTCTGCTCTACGGGGCACTGCCATCCAAAAGTTGTCGAGGCGATCAAGGACCAGGCGGAGAAGTTGATCCATATTTGTGGGGCAGATTTCTATGATCCCCAATACATTTCTCTCTCGGAACGCTTGGCCAAATTAGCTCCGGGTGATTCCCCCAAGAAGGTGTTTCTGGGTAACTCCGGAGCGGAAGCGGTAGAAGCTGCATTGAAGCTGGCCCGCTACCATACCGGACGCTCGCACGTGATCGCATTTTTGGGCGCCTTCCATGGCCGCACAATGGGGGCTGTCTCCTTGACCGCCAGCAAGCCGATTTATCACAAAAGCTTTGGCCCTCTTTTGCCCGACGTGACCCACGTCCCCTATGCCTATTGTTACCGCTGTTCTTACCATCTGACCTATCCCCAATGCGATTTCGCCTGTGTTGACTTCATCGAAAAATCGCTCTTTGCCCATACGCTCGCTCCAAGAGAGGTGGCGGCCATATTTGTGGAGCCGATCCAAGGGGAGGGAGGGTATATTGTGCCCCCTGACGGGTGGTTAAGGAAGATCAGGGAGCTTTGTGATCGCTATGAGATTTTATTAGTTGATGATGAAGTTCAATCGGGCATTGGCAGGACGGGAAAGATGTTCGCGGCGGAGCATTGGGATGTGGAGCCCGATATTGTCTGTTCCGCCAAAGCATTAGCGTCTGGCATGCCAGTCTCAGCCATGATTGCCAAAGAAAGCGTGATGAACTGGCCGCCGGGTTCCCATGGCAGCACCTATGGCGGCAATCCGGTTGCATGTGCCGCGGCGCATGCAACGCTTGATGTCATCGAGGCAGAGCGGCTGGCAGAAAACGCCGCCCAGATCGGCGCCCGGCTTATAGAGAAATTAAAGGATTTACAAACCTCAAGCAAACTGATCGGAGATGTGCGCGGGCTGGGGCTGATGGTTGGCGTAGAACTTGTCAAAGATGAAGAAACCAAACAGAGAGCCAAGCAAGAAGTTGAGCAAGTCATCCAAGAAAGTTTCCGCAAAGGGTTGATCTTGCTGCCTTGTGGGCCTAACACAATCCGCTTTGCACCCCCATTGACTATCAACATAGATGATGTTGAAACAGCTTGCGGAATTTTCGCTGGCGCGTTGAAACAAGTGGAAGATGGGCAATGAAAATAAAATCGATGCGTGAGGCAATCACCGAATATGTTCATAATGGCGATACAATCGCCATTGAAGGCTTCACGGCGTTCATTTGCTTTTCGGCTGCCCATGAGATCATACGGCAAAAGCGCAGGGGTTTGACCCTTTGTCGTCTGACTCCGGATTTAATCTATGACCAAATGATCGCGGCAGGTTGTGCCCAAAAGTTGGTTTTCAGTTATCTTGGCAATCCTGGTGTTGGCTCTTTGCATTGCATTCGCCGCGCCGTTGAAAAAGACATTCCCAATGCCATTGAGCTTGAAGAGTATTCTCATTTCGGCATGGTCAGCCGTTACATGGCCGGGGCGTCGAACTTGCCCTTCTTCCCGCTGAAGAGTTATCTTGGGACAGATTTGGATGCAGCTAACCCCAAAATTCAATTCGTCGATGACCCTTATAGCGGCCAAAAAATTGCCGTCGTTCCTGCGCTCAAACCGGATGTCGCTATCATCCATGCCCAGCGTTGCGATCAACTTGGCAACACGCAACTGTGGGGATTGGTGGGGATGCAAAAAGAAGCCGCTTTCGCCTCGGAACATGTCATCGTCGTTGTCGAGGAAATCGTTGCTGAAACGGTAATCCGCAGCGACCCCAACCGCACGCTGATTCCGCACATCATCGTTGATGCGGTCGTCCACCAACCCTATGGTGCCCATCCTTCCTATGTCCAAGGCTACTATGACCGCGACAACCAGCTCTACCTGGCCTGGGATAAGATTTCCAGGCAGATCGATGAGACCATGGCCTGGCTCGATGAGTGGGTCCACGGCGTCGAAGATTGGGAAGAGTATTTGCAAAAATTAACCAACGCGCAGCCGGACATTTGGGAACGTCTCAGCCCTGGCGAGGCGCTTTCCCAGCCGGTAAATTATGGCGTTTATGGTTAGCCTACCACGAAGGACTCAAAGTACACAAAGGAAGAATGGTGGAATCTAAATATGAACCTATACCCGATAAAGCAGAGCGTTTTGGGAAAATGCTACTCGATGCAGCTTTTGAGGTGCATACAATTCTAGGCGCGGGTTATTTGGAACGAATATACGAAGATGCTTTATGTCACGAGCTAACCCTGCGGCATGTGCCTTTTAGCCGACAAAAAACCATTACCGTTCCATACAAAGATTTACGCATAAAAGGCCAATGTCTTGATTTACTCATCGGTGATGTAGTTATCGCTGAGATCAAAGCTGTAGACTCCATTCATCCTGTCCATCAAGCGCAACTGATGTCTTATCTCAAAGCAATGGATTTACGCTTGGGTTTTGTCATTAATTTCAACGTTCCACACCTAAAAAACGGTATTCAACGCGTCGTGATGTAAACATTAACCTT
>CAZJBA010000110.1:6467-10300 GCA_964544065.1 uncultured Anaerolineales bacterium
GAGTCCTTCGTGTACTTCGTGGTAACAGAGACACAAGTTTCCCTTTGAGTCCTTCGTGTACTTCGTGGTAATAACAATGACACCTTATTCTCCCTCAGAAATCATGATTACATCGTCTGCCAGAGCGCTTGTCGGGGAGCGCGTGGTTTTTGTCGGCGTTGGCTTGCCGAATATTGCCTGTAATTTGGCCCGCCGCACCGTCGCCCCCCAACTTGAATTGGTTTACGAATCAGGCGTGTTTGGCGCTAAACCGGCCCGGTTGCCTCTGTCGATTGGGGACCCGACCTTGATCAGCGGGGCGACATCCATTTGCTCGATGACGGATCTGTTCATGAATTATCTCCAGGGGGGGAGGGTCGAAGTTGCATTTCTGGGAGCAGCCCAGATTGATAGATATGGCAACATCAACACAACCGTGATTGGCGACTATCTCAACCCCAAGGTGCGTTTGCCCGGAAGCGGCGGCGCGTGCGAAATCGCCATTCACGCACAAAAGATATTCGTGATCACACGTTTGAAGAGACGAAAGTTTGTTGAAAAATTGGATTTTAGAACCAGCGCGGGTTACTTGAGTGGTCGTAAAAATGAAAGAAAAGCGCTGGGTATGCCCGGTGGAGGCCCCAAGCTGGTGGTCACGGATAAGGCAATTTTGGCATTTGATCAAGGATCTGGCGAAATGACGCTCACATCCTTGCATCCTGGCGTATCCTTGGATGAAGTGCTCGCCGAGGTAGGCTGGCCGCTGAGGGTCAATCCTGATTTGAAAACAACCGATGCGCCAACATCCAAAGAGATTCGCATTATTCGGGAAGAATTAGACCCGGATGGAATCTACACCTCGAAATAACTTATGGCGAAATCAACAGGAGTTACAAAGATGCAAGATGTCGTGATCATATCGGCTGTGCGCACGCCGATTGGAAATTTTGGCGGCGGGCTGAAGGATGTCTCCGCGGCGGCGTTGGGCGAAGTTGTTGCCAAAGAGGCCATTCGCCGGGCGGGGTTGACGCCCGACCAGGTGGATGAATCTATTTTTGGTTGTGCGCGTCAAGCGGGCATCGGCCCTAATGTCGCCCGCCAGATTGCCTGGCGTAGCGGTGTACCCCAGGAAAAGGTAGCTTTTACCGTTAATAAAGCCTGCGGTTCGGGGCTCAAGTCGCTCACCCTGGGAGCGCAATCGATTATGCTTGCAGAAAACGATGTCGTCTTGGTTGGGGGCGTTGAGCAGATGTCACAAATTCCCTACTTATTAATGAAAGCTCGCTGGGGTTACCGCTTGGGCGATGGCACCTTGGTTGACTCAAACTACCGGGATGGGTACATGTGCCCCTTGTGCGATATGATCATGGGCGAAACGGCCGATCGCTTGGCCCAGGAGTACGGCATTACCCGTGAGCAGCAGGACACTTTCACCGTGGAAAGCCACCGGAAGGCGATCGCAGCCTGGGAATCGGGCGCTTTTGACGATGAGGTTGTGCCGGTTGAGACGTATGGACGTAAAGGAGACATGATGATCATCGACCGCGATGAACGCCCGCGGCCTGACTCTACGGTGGAAAAACTGGCTGGTTTGCGAACAGTCTTTCGTGACGTCGAAGATGGCGGCACGATCACGGCAGCCAGTTCCAGCGGCATTACCGATGGTGCCGCGGCGCTGGTGTTGATGCAAGCAGACAAAGCCAAATCCTTGGGAGTAGCTCCGCTTGCTCGTATCGTGGGGTTCGCCAGTGCAGGCGTCCATCCCGCCCGGATGGGCCTGGGGCCCGTACCCGCTACCCACAAGGTGATGGAACAAACGGGCTTAACCTTAGATGATTTCGATTTGATTGAACTTAACGAAGCCTTCGCAGCTCAAGTGCTCTTCGTTGAGAAAGAGTTAGATTGGGACGTCGCCCGCAGGAACGTCAATGGCGGCGCTGTGGCTCTTGGGCATCCCACCGGCTGCACAGGCGCCCGCATCATGGTCACATTGGTGCACGCCATGAAAAAACGAGAGACACGATTGGGCCTGGCGACGCTGTGCATCAGCGGAGGGCTGGGCATGAGTGTGGTGGTTCAGCAATGAATGATAAGTTTCCTCCCCAAGGCCATGTTTTCTACCGGCGCATGGAACACGCCCACCCCGTGATCCTGCGCGGGGAGGGTGTGTATCTCTATGATGAGGAGGGCAATCGTTATCTGGACGGTTCGGGCGGCGCGTTGGTGGCCAATGTGGGCCACGGAGTGAAAAGCATTGCCCGGGCAATGGCAGACCAGGCTTCACGGGCGGCTTATATTCATGCAACCATGTTCACCAGCCCCGCGATCGAGAAGTATGCTGAAGGTCTCAATCAAATTGTCCCCATACCTGACGCTCGTTTTTATTTCCTTTCCAGTGGTTCTGAGGCGATAGAAGCCGCGGTTAAGCTGGCCCGGCAAATCCAGGTCGAGCAGGGGAAAACCGGCCGGTATTTGCCCATCTCCCGATGGCAGTCGTATCACGGTGCATCGTTGGGCGCGTTGGCGGTCGCCGGAAAACCCAAAATGCGGCATCTTTATCGACCCATGTTCGTCGACTTTCCCCATATTGAGCCGCCCTATTGCTATCGCTGCCCCTATGGTTTAGAATACCCTCAGTGCGATCTCCGCTGTGCGATGGCGCTCGAAGATGAAATCAAGAAACAAGGTACGGACCTTGTCTCGGCGTTCGTTGCTGAGCCGATCAGCGGTGCCACCTTGGGAGCTATTGTCCCTCCGCCGGAATACTGGCGACGCATCCGGGAGATTTGTGATCAGTATGGTATTCTTCTGATCGCGGACGAAGTCATGACCGGAATGGGGCGTACCGGAAAGTGGTTTGCAATGGAACATTGGCATGTCGAACCAGACATGATCACGCTTGGAAAAGGCGCCGCGGGGGGCTATTTCCCCCTTGGTATCGTCGCGGTGAGGGGTGATCTTGTCGATGTTATTTCTGCTGGGAGGGGCAATTTCAACCACGGCGGCACGTACTCCCATCATGCTGTCGGCGCGGCGGCGGGTTTGGCAACCCTCGATCACATCCGGCAACATACACTGGTTCAGCGCGTGTCCCAAAAAGAATCTGCACTACAAGATGCGCTCATTGATGGCCTGGGCGATCTGGATTGTATCGGCGATATTCGCGGCAAGGGCTTCATGTGGGGGGTTGAGTTTGTCGCTGACAGAGACACGAAAGAGCCCTTTGACTCTCAGATGAACTTTGCCCAAAGAGTGGCTGATGAAGCCTTTCGCCGTGGTGTGATTGTGTATCCGGGCAGCGGTTGCGTTGATGGCGTGTCTGGCGATTTGATCATGATTGGCCCTCCGTTTTCGATTCAAGCTGATCAAATTGGTGAAATAGTTTCGGTGATTAAAAAATCGATAACCAGTATCCGTTGAGACGAGGGCAGATGACCCGATCGAGGCAACACCGACAACCCGATCGAGGCAACGTCCTCGTTGCCGTGGTTCGCCGTTGAGCGCCGACGGGGACGTCGGCTAGATCGGGTAGGGGACGTCGGCTAGTCGGGTAAGCACACGCCGGCTAGAACTGAGTAGACGACCCGATCGAGGCAACGTCCTCGTTGCCGCCCATGACGAATGGCAAGACTTTTATCCAGATGCTTCTCAACCCAGAAAGGAGGCCAAACTCGTATTAATTGAAAAAGAGAATCAACATATCCGCGTTTTATCAAATTTTTTGCACAAGGAGGAAGTATGTTTTCGAGAAAAAAATTGTTTGGGTTGTTATTGATCTTGGCGGCGGCCATATTGCTTGTCGGCTGCGCCCCGGAAACGATCGTCGAGACTGTCGTCGTTGAAAAAGAGGTCGA
>CAZJBA010000111.1:0-10069 GCA_964544065.1 uncultured Anaerolineales bacterium
AAGATCAACCAGCATTTATTCATCTGGCTTTTATGGATGGGGTACAACTATGGCCTTAACCAAAAAGGAGCGCTTGAATCTCGAGAATGCACTGGAGCAGATCGCTCTGGCTGAAAAGGCTGCTAAAACCTTGACGTACTCCTTCGAGCGTATTCCGGAGATCAGTACAGATAAGGATTTTAGTGAGGCGGAATGGGAGCGGTGGGATGCTCTCACTGCCCGTTTTGCACGTTTGGCGGACATTCTTACTCAGCGGGTTTTCAGGGCTATTGATGTGGTTGAGTTTCTCTCTGCAAGGTCCACATTCATCGACCGGATCAACCGCGCCGAAAAACGAGGGCATATTCAATCAGCTTTTGAATGGAAAGAAATTCGAGAGATTCGCAATCAGATTGTGCACGAATATGCCACGGTATATTTGTTGTCTTTGCTACAAGATACAGTAGATCACACTCCCCAATTGCTGAAGTGTGTTGATCAGTTGTCAAGCTATAAAAGAGAAATCATGAGCAAGCTTGAACGTGATCAATACCAATGAGCCAGCGCAGATAGGTGCAGCGCATGCTTTGAACATGCAATCCACTTGAAGTTTGAGCAATTCGAAAGTGCAAAGTGCTTTTGTCACCCGCCACCTATTTGCAAAATAACCCCCCAACAAACTGCCTGGCGATCGATCTGCCAGGCAGTTTGTTTTCTCCTATCTAAAAATGCCGGAACCGCGGCAAGACTTTGGCGGTGTCGGGCAGGGCGACGCGCTCGCCGTAGCTGAGTTCCTCCAGGGATTTGGCCGTCCATTTGGAGACATCCTGGTAGATGTGCACCAGGGTGCCGCGCTTGGCGTAGCGTTTCTTGACGTGTGCCTGGCCGATGATGTAGCCATTGCGGTCGGTGGCGCAGCTCGTCACCCGGCCGACGTAGCGGCCATGATCGTCCAGGACGGGGTCGCCCGGGTGGGCCATGCGGACGCGCTTCTCGCTGAAGCGGAAGCGCACCACCACCGCGTCTCGCTGCTCTTCCCGCGCCAGGAAGGCCTCCCGGCCGATGAACCAGGGCTTGTAGGTTTTGACGAAGGAGGCGAAACCGGCGTCGCCCACGCCCAGGTCGAGGGGGCCGGCCATTTCGTGCCCATATAACGGCAACCCGGCTTCGGTGCGGAGTGAGTCGCGGGCTCCCAGGCCACAGGGTTTCAGCCCCAGCGGTTCGCCCACCTCCAGCAGCAGGCGGAAGAGTCCCTCGGCCTGATCGGGGTGCATGAACAACTCGAAGGCGGTCCGTTCACCCGTGTAGCCCGAACGGGCGACGACCATCTCGATGCCATTGGCGGTCACCTCGCACAACTCGGCCCAGCGCAGGTGGCGGATTTTGCGGCGATCGGCCTGGTTGAGTTCAAGGGAGAGGAGAATATCGAGCGATTGGGGCCCTTGCAAGGCCAGATCGACGCGCATATTCTCGCCCTCTTTGGTGTCGCGCAGATTCCGCAGGGTCACATCGCGGCCAAAAGCGGTCACCCAGGGGCGCAGGTTGTCTACTTTGATCTTGCCTTCCCGGACCGCGTTCAGCCAGGCCCAGTCTTTTTCGTCGTTGGAGGCGTTGACGACCAGCATGTAGGTATCCTCCCCGCGCCGGTAGACGATCAGGTCGTCGATCACGTTGGCGTCGGGGTCGAGCAAGTGGGTGTAGAGCAATTCTCCTACTGCCAGCATAGCGACATCGTTGGCGCAGACGCCGTCCAGAAAAGCCATCGCGTTGGGCCCTTCGGCCTGGTAGACGCCCATGTGGGTGACGTCGAAGAGACCGGCGGCCTCGCGCACGGCCATGTGCTCGTCCATGACCGAGTCGTAGCGCACCGGCATTTCCCATCCGGCGAAGGGAACCATCCGTCCGCCCAATTCGACATGGAGATCATAGAGCGGGGTGCGGCGCAGCTCGTCGCTGGATGGTTCTTCCCATTGGAAGGCGGGAAGCGCTTGTCCCTCTCCGGGCGGGATGCCGAGATAATAAGGTTTTCCATGCCCGTGGGGGTCGCCCTCCACGATCGAATCCATGTGCTCTTCGCATTCGCGCACACAAACCGGCCCCGGAATTTTGGGCAGGACATCGTCGGTCACTTTGACATAGCCGTCTGACAGGGCGCGCAGCCAGGTCAGGGCCAGGCCGGCCTGCTTGGACGGAATGGTCAGGCGGAAGCGATCTACGTCCAGGCAGGTGATCATCCCGGTGATGACGCCCTCGGGGGTATGCAACTCGGTGGGCGCGCTTTGATCTTTTTCCAGGGCTTCGATATTGCTGGTGACGACATAGTTGAGAAACTCGCGACTCTTTTCTCCACTGATGAAGTAGGAAGCGTAGTCTTCGGCTTCATCGGCTTCGTCATCCAGGTAATAATAGTGCGGATAGCCATGTTCGGTTGGCTCAAAGTCGATCCCCGCGCTGGTGGCCAGATCGCGGACTTGTAGCTTGGCCTGCTCCAGGGTGTGGAAGTCGACCTTGGCGCGCAGCTTCTTGCCCTGGTAATAGGGCTCGCAGGCGCGCAAGATGTCGGCGATGATGTCGGCCATTTGGCGGGTTTCTGCTTCTTTGAAGCCCCGTTGGGTGATCCAGGGGGTGCCCATGCGCACGCCGGTGGGGTTGCTGGCCGATTTGTCGCCCGGAATCGTGTTCCGGTTGGTGACGATCCCGGCCACATCGAGGATCCGGGCGGCCAGATCGCCGCTCAGCCAGGCGCCATCTTCGCCGCGCACCGATTTTGTGTCGATGTTCATCAGGTGGGTGTTGGTGCCGCCAAAGGGAATCTGGAAACCGCGTTGCTCAAGTTGTTCGGTCAGCACTTTGCAGTTTTTGACAATTTGCGTTTGGAGCGCTTTGAACTGGTCGGTCTGGGCCAGCTTGAAGGCCAGGGCCATGGCCCCAAAAACGTTGACGTGCGGGCCGCCCTGCTCGCCGGGGAAGACGGCCCGGTCGATCGTCTCGATGATGTCCCGATAGGTGCTCATCAGGATGGCGCCGCGCGGGCCACACAGGGTTTTGTGTGTCGTCGACGAGATGATGTGGGCGTAGCCGATCGGGCTGGGATATTGCCCCGCGATGATCAACCCGGCCACGTGAGAGATGTCGGCCAAGAGATAGGCGCCCACCTTGTCGGCGATCTCGCGAAAGCGGGCCCAATCCAATTGCCATGAATAGGAAGAAACCCCGGCGATGATCATTTTCGGCTTGTGCTCCAGGGCCAGGCGTTCGACTTCGTCGTAATCGATCCGTTCTGTCTCCGGGTCGACCGAGTAAGAGACGATGTTGTAATACTCGCCCGAGCGGTTGACGCGCGAGCCGTGGGAGAGATGGCCGCCGTGGAGCAAATCCATGCCCATGACGGTCTCACCGATATCGACCAATCCGTGATAGACGGCGTTGTTGGCCGGTCCGCCGGAGAGGGGCTGCACGTTGACGTAGATGTCGAGGGCGGTTTTGCCGTTGGCGGCAAAGGCCTCGGCGGCGCGTTGGCAGGCCACCCCCTCGAGGATGTCGGCGTATTCGACCCCTTTGTAGTAGCGATCATCCGAGAAGCGCCGGTATTCGGGCAGCCGTTCTTCGAAGTCGAAAAGTTCTTCTTCGCTTAGCCCCCCGGTAAAGTCATACGAGTATCCCTCAGCATAGATGTTGTGAAACCCGGAGCCTAACGCTTTGCGCACGGCCAGGGGGGAGGTGCTTTCGCTGGGAATTAAAATTAATCGGCGGTATTGCCGTTCTTCTTCGATGTTGATCAGCTCGTCCAGTTTGGGGTCAAGTTCGCCAATCTCGCCGCGGAAAAGAAAATCTTTCATCTTGTCTCCTTGATGGGTAATTGCTATGTTTTTATTGTCTGGTATTATATTCCCAAAAGCGAAATCGCAAAAGGTGAAGTTTAAAACCTGCCACCACGAAAACACTTTGATCGGGGCCAGGGGCGTGGTATCATCTTGATGATTCGGCCAAACCGATAGCAAGCTTTCGGGAGTGGATTGTGCCTGACCTTCTTCTCTATAACGGAAAATTGCATACCCAGGATTCGCGCTTCCCCGAGGTCAGCGCCATTGCCCTGCGGGAGAATCGCATTCTAGCAGTGGGGGCTGATCAGGCCATCCGCGGCTTGGCAGCCCCTGATACAGAGCAGATCGATCTCCAGGGGCGCCTGGTGCTCCCCGGCCTGACCGATGCCCATTTCCACTATTATGATTGGGCCCTGGGTTTGAAGCGCCTGGCTCTGGGCACCGATTGTCCCGTCGCTTCGCCGAATCCGTTTTGGAACATCCGCGCTGCGGTGACGCGCCAAGGGCGGGATGGGACTCCGGAGGGAGGCTGGTATCCCTCCCAGCGGTTATCTGTCTCTGAAGCTGTCTGGGGTTACACGATGGGGCCTGCTCTGGCCAGCGGCCGGGAGCACGCCCAGGGCAGTCTCTCCCCCGGCAAGTTGGCCGATCTGGTCGTGCTTGATCGGGACATTTTTGAGATTCCCACGGAGGAAATTCCGGAAACCAAGGTGGGCATGACCGTGTTTGACGGTCGGATCGTCCATCGTCGATGAATTATTTCCGGTTGCCCGAAAGGTGGCCGATGAGTGGAGGTGCTAGGATGACTGAAGTGGTCAAAGTGATTGTAATATGGAGTGCTGGTATCATCGAGATGCTTGGGATTGGCGTGATTACTGTGGTGGCTACCTATACGCTTTTCTACTCGCTCTACAGGGTGATAAGGGGCGAGATGTGCGGGAATGTCTTGCAGCAAATCCGCCAGCAATTAGGTGGAGGGATTTTGCTCGGTCTCGAGTTTCTCATCGCCGCGGACATCATTCAAACCGTTGTCATTGAACTAACCTTCAAGACGGTGGGCGTGCTCGCCGTGGTCGTGTTGATCCGTACATTCCTTAGCTTTACCCTGGAACTTGAGTTGGAAGGCAAGTGGCCCTGGCAGCAGGCGAGCCGGTGAACGCGCTAGGGGGTTAGGACATCGAAAAACGCATCCACCACTCCTGCTCATCGAGCGGCCCGGTTTTCCGCATGATGCTATCGGGGATGGCCATTTTGCCAATATCGTGCAACAGGGCGCCGCGACGAACTTGGATGAGTTGCTTGCCTTGAATGCCGAAAGCTCGAGCAAGTGATACGGTCATGTCGGTAACCCTGCGGCTGTGCCCCTCGGTTTCCATATCGCGGTACTCAAGCGCCCGCGCCCAACTGATTGTAGGCCAAATCTAATTCTTGATTGGCCTTTTGTAGGCCACTGAACATGTTGAGATTGTCGATGGCAATGGCAACTTGACCGGCCAAGGTTTCCAGAAAATCCAACCAATCTTGATCGGATTGGAAATCATACCGGTGGAAGACTTCTAAAACTCCCCTCATTTGGCCCTTGGCGGCCAGGGGCACACCACATGAATCCAATAATAGGGGAATTGTTGGGGTACAATAGGAAGGGTATTAGCGTATCAAAAATGCGAAAGAGAAAATAATGGTAGTAGACACTCAGCCTGAAATCGAAGCCTATCAACTCCAATTATTTCGTCAGGCCCCGCCTTGGCGAAAAGCACATCTGCTTGGCCAGATGTACGAGACGATGAAACAACTTGCCTTGCAAGGCTTGCGACAGCGATATCCCCATGCTGATGAGACTGAGCTGCGCCGTCGCCTGGCCGATTTGTTGCTTGGGCCCGCACTGGCCGAGCAAGTCTATGGCGCTCTGATAGAGGAAAGCTCTCATGCTGACTGAACCTATTGCCGTCACCATGAAAGTTGTTGATGCCTTGGAGACGCTAGACATCCCTTATTTTATCGCTGGCTCCATGGCTATAGCCGTACACGGCGTCGCTCGCGCTACCATGGATGTTGATTTGGTTGCTGACATCAAGCCAAAACAGATAGACCCTTTGATAACAACCTTGGGAGAAGCTTTTTTTGCTGGTGAGCAGATGATTCGTAACGCTATACAAAAAGGCATTCGCTTCAATCTTATTCACAAAGCAACCATGTTTAAAGTGGATATCTTTCCGTCGAAAAATCGTCCTTTCGAACAATCACAATTCAAACGGCGTGTAGCGTACCCATTGGCGGACGATCTGGAAGAAACAGCGTTCGTAGCCAGTCCCGAGGACAACATTCTTGCCAAGCTGGAATGGTATCGTCTGGGCGGCGAAGTCTCCGATCGTCAATGGCAAGACATTCTCAACGTGATCAAAATCCAGGGAGATCGGCTTGACCGAACGTATCTGGAAAAATGGGCTTCTCGATTGGAAGTTGGTGACTTGCTACAACGCGACCTAAACGAGGCATCCTAATCCTTGCTTGTCCAATTTCCGAGGATGATTCGGTCTTCAAATGTCTTGCGGGCTCAGCATAAGAATAATCTATGAAGGATAAGGGGGAAATCGCCTCACCACTTTCAAATTTTGCGAACTTATTTTTCGGCCTTAGCACGTATCTTCTCAATATTTCGGGGTCTCCAAAAACGTTCGGAGAAAGAAGTTGAACTTTTCCGCCAGGGCGTGCATACCCAAAGGGTACACCGGGCGAAAACTAAGGCAGAATGCGCGGGCGACATCGAAAAAGTTCCACACCGGATCCCAGCCCTGATGATCCACATTTATTGGAAGCGACCGCCACTCTATTGCCCTGGAAAGGAGGCTGGCTGGACTGGTTCGTTCCTACGGTGACCCGCCCTGAACCCACCGATTGGAAACCGGCTGATTTTTCTGATAACCTAGGATCCGAGCTCTGGCGGCATCAATTCAGCATCCTTCTCGTCGAATTTATCGCCGCCAAGTGGCGGGACGGCATACCGCTTGCCCGGGGATTGCTGGCATGGGGTAAATGGAGTGAATTGTTCTATGACCAGTTCGAAGCCCTTGAAAAATCTCAAAAACGGCGCAAAGGGAACCAAAAAGTTAGGGTGATTTCTTTATCCCGCTATTTCCTCCCCGATGTCAAAAAATGGGATCGAAAACTGACCGAATCTTTCTCATTATTAGGTGGGGAACCCTATGAAGTGGCCGCTGCTATGGAACTTCTCCCCGCTTACTTGGACTTTATCGAACGTTTCGGCCTGATCCAATCCAATCAAAAACAGCAAGCCATCGACAAGCTCAAAATCATCGTAAAGCACCTCCCCAGAATTTTAGCTTATTATGAATGTGACCTGGTTGCAATTCAAAACATGGTGGTAGCCTGGGATGGCCGCTGAACAAGTGCGCCCCGATAAAAGAAAACATAATCAACAGGAGCGAATCATGTCAGATTACCAATACGATGTCTTTCTATCCCACAACAGCCAGGACAAACCCTCGGTGAAATGGCTGGCTCAAAAGCTGGAAGACGAAGCCAAGCTGACTGTTTTCCTGGATATCTGGAACCTGGTCCCCGGTGACCCCTGGCAGGAAGGCTTAGAAAACGCTCTGGATGCCTCCCGCACCGTGGCCGTCTTTCTCGGCCCGGCGGGGATCAGCGGTTGGCACAACGAAGAGCTGCGCGAAGCCCTTTCCAACTGGGTCGATGACCCCGAACGGCGCGTCATCCCCGTGCTGCTGCCGGGCACGACCATGCCCGAAAAGGATGAAATACCGCCGTTCCTGGAGCGGCTCAGTTGGGTCGATTTCCGCCCAGGGCTGAAAGACGAGGACGCCTTTCACCGCCTGGTCGCCGGGATCAAGGGCCAGGCGCCGGGGCGCGGCGGGGTATCGGGCGAACACCTGCCGCCGCCCAAGCCGTCGCCCAGGCCCAAAGAAAAGCCGCCTGCTTCCCGTACTGCGATCAACACGGGTGGTGGGGCCTACATTGGCGGCGTCAATACCGGCGGTGGCGACTTTGTTGGCCGAGATAAGAACGTCACCGCGGGGGAGCGCGGCGTGGCCATCGGCGGGAATGTCACCGGCAGCACCATCGTCACCGGGGATCACAACGTGGTTGGCTCGACAATCACCCTACAGCAGGAGTTCATCCAGCAGATTTTCAACGAGATCGAGAAACATTCGGATCTTGACCAGGTTGACAAGGAAGACCTCAAAGCCGAAGTCAAAGAACTCCAGAAGGAAGACGAAAAAGGAGAAGAAGCCGAAGAGAGCCGCGTCTCCCGTCACCTGCGTAACATCCAGCGCATGGCCCCGGACATTCTCGATGTAGTCCTGACCACCATCGCCAATCCGGTGGCGGGCTTTGGGGTGGTGGCTCGAAAAGTGGCCGCCGAGATGAAGGCCGCTGGCGAAGAAGCCTAATCAAGCGAGGTGCTTATGTCTGACCAAAACGATTTCCCCTTTCCGGAGTCGGCAGATCCGTCCGAATCGGATTTCAAGCCCTGGGAACAGCGACCCGCGCCGGGGATGGGCGGGCCTCCTGGGGCTGATTTTGCCCCCGATGAGGACGAGCCACCCCAACCGGCGCGCTTATGCCAGGAAATGCAGACCCATAGTTTGCACGATGTCGTCAATCGCCAAACCGACTTGGCCTACTACCCGATGATCGACCGCCAAACCGGCGCCGAGACAGACGGAAACATTCGGGTGGGGTCCAACCGAGAAGCCTGGCAGTTGTTCCTCGGCGAACAGCTCTACGACACCCGCCGGGTGACCCTGGAGCATTTTCATCTCTTCGAGTGGTTTCCGCTGGCGCCGGGGCGTTTTCACACTGCCGAAGCGCGCCAGAATCGGCTTAACGCTTACGAGCTCATGTTCCAAACCGAGGATGGCCGCAGCTATTTCAACCCCTATGGGAAGGCTGATATGCTCCGCGGCGGCATTGGCGCGGTGCGTTTGCGTCCCCGCATGGTGGAGGGCGAAGCACACTATTTCATGACTGCCTCTTCCACCGGCGTTTGCCACGAAGGTTTTCCCGTCTTGGTGCCGCGCCGCTTCTACGGTCCCTTGAAAAGCAAGTTGCTCCACGCCGGGGCTGTCCCCCTGACCCTGAGCGGCGAGATGCGCTATCTGCTTGAGGATGTTCCTACCTTCTTCGAGGGTCATCGCGACATCCCCCAGCTTTACCTTCACGTCGATCAGGTCGAAGAGCGATCCCAGCCGCGGCAGGGTCTCGAAGGATTCTCGGTCAGCGCGGCGGTTTCGTTTGTCGGAGAATTTGAAGGCCATGAGGGCATCTACGCCACCTATGCCACCTTCAACCCGGCCAGCCGTGACAGCATGGCGCATGCCATCCGGTGGTTGGAGCAATTCTACGTCACCGAGCAGCACAAGGGCATCATCGTCACCGACTTCGACGAGATCAAGCCGCGCTTTCCCGATGCTGTCTTTGGGTTGCTGGACTTGATGGCGGGCAAGCTGGACCGGGAGCGGATCAGCGAGTTCCTTCGTGCCCACGGTTTGGACGAAAGCGCCGGGCAGCCCTACTACCTGGTCTACAAAGAGATCAACACCGGGGGCGGTGCCTACATCGAGGGAAGTGTGAACACCGGCGGCGGCGATTTCATTGGACGGGATCAAAACATTCAGAGTGGGGAAGGGAAATGAAGGCACTCAATATACACCAACCCTGGGCTGAATTGATCATCCAAGGCCGGAAGACGATCGAATTGCGCACCAGGCGCACTAACCATCGGGGGCTCTTGGCCATTCGAGCAACGAAGACGGTCATGGGTGCTTTTTGCCGTCAAGTTGAAATTGACCCTGCTACTCTGGTCACGGGAGCGATTCTGGGAATCGTCGAATTGGTCGAGGTGATCGAAATGACCCCGGAGCGATTTCAGTCCTTGCGCGCCAAACATCTCAGTGGCGGCATTGCTCCAGGAAGACGGAAATGGGGCTGGCGGCTGACCAATCCTAGAAGATTGGCCCAACCCATTATCTGTGGCGCCCTACCGGGGATGTTCAATTTGCCAGAAGAGATCGCAATGCAAATCAGGGAGCAATAATGATAGGTGTTTCTGGGAAGTTGCCGGAATTAACGATCTATTCCTTTTAGCGCTTTTTGGCCTCGTCTGGCGCGATCGGCGCTCAGGATTCTAATCTCTACTTGGTCGTAATTACTCCCCCTTCTAAAACCATCCCCCAGGCCGGCCTATAAGCCGCATTCTGTCCGGCGGGAGACCCGCCTGTGCGATC